>NZ_CP009755.1:626145-939218 GCF_000772085.1 Curtobacterium sp. MR_MD2014
TGAACCCGACCTCGGAACGCCCCACGGTCCTCGACCGGCGGGGCGTTCGTCGCACGTACGGGTGCGCATCCCGCGATCCTTCATTCTGGCATATTGTGTTTCAGTATCCGCACGGCCAGACCGCCGCCCGTCCCGGGCGGCCGGAGACCAGGAAGCACATGCACCGAACGAACCCCCAGCACGTCCGACGTCGTCGCGTGCTCACCACCACGGCCCTCGGGCTCACGACCGTCGTCCTCGGCAGCACCGCTGTGGCTGCCGCGGTCGTCCCGGCACCCGCTTCGGCATCGACCGTCGCCGAACACACCGCCAAGGCGTCGGCTGCTCTGCGCGGCGCCCCCGCTCCGGACCCGCAGGTCCTCTACTCCGAGGGCTTCGAGCACGACACCACCGACCAGTGGATCGGGCTCGAGGACTACGTCGGCGCCGAAGGGGAGCGCTACACCGCCGACCCGGCATGGCTCGACCACGACCAGTGCAACGGCATCATCCTCGACGGCGCGACAACGGATCTGCCGTCCTCGTGCAGGGCTTCGTCGCTCCGTGCCCTCGCGACCGCGCTCGGCACCGTCGGTGGCAGCGCGGACCCGAAGGCGAACCACGTCGTGAGTGCGTGGACGACCGACAAGGCCGTGCCGAAGGGCGCTGTGCAGGCCGAGTCCGTGCAGACGTCGAAGATCAAGGACCCGGGTCGGTTCATCTCGTTCGGTGTGAACGCCGCAGCGGCGGCCTGCACGAACTACGTGCATCCCCTGCTCGACTTCGCGCTCGTCGACGGCGAGGTCGAGCGACCGGTCTCCGACCACGCCATCGACCCCTGCACCGACGCAGCGTCGAAGGACCTGGACACCGACGGCGTCCCGCTCCGCGGCGGCTCGTTCGTCTCGAAGGGCGGCCTGCTCTTCGGCGGCGACGCGATCCGCTGGGTGATGCGCAACGAGCAGACCTCGCCGAGCGGCAACGACGGGGCGATCGACCAGGTCACCGTCTACGACTCGACGCCCGAGCTCCGCGCCGACCTGACCGGCGACGACCTGGTCGTCGGTGACACGGCGCGGCTCACCTTCACGGTGGTGAACACGAGCGAGGCCGGCAGCAAGCCCGGCTGGTCGTTCGAGGACGGCCTGCCCGACGCGCTCCGGATCGCGGACCAGCCGAACGTCGCGACCACCTGCGCGAACGGCACGGTCGAGGCAACGGCCGGCGGGCACACCGTGCAGGCCTCCGGGGACCTCCGGAACGAGGAGGCCGCCTGCACCGTCGCGCTCGACGTCACCACGACGACGCCGGGGAACCACGCGCTCGACCCCTCGTCGATCACCACGTCGCGCGGCCTCGAGGACGCCGTGGACGCGAAGATCGCCTTCGCGGCAGAGCGCAACGCGCTCACCGTGACCGAGGAGCCGGTCCTCACCGGCGGCAACGGCGACGCCGTCGCCGACCTCGGTGAGCAGCTCGCCTTCCGCGTCACGGTGACGAACGCCGGGAACGTGGCGATCCACGACCTCGCCGTCACGTCCGGACAGGACCCGACCGACTGTGTCGCCACGAGCCTCCCGGTCGGTGCCAGCACCACCTGCACCACCGCGGCTCGCGCGGTGACCCAGGACGACGTCGACGCCGGCCGCGTCGACGACTCGGTCACCGTGTCCGCGGCATCGCGGCTCGACGCGGCGGTGGAGGCGACCGCATCCGCGTCCGTCCCCACCACCCCGGCTGCTCCGGCGCTCGGCCTGGAGGCGCGGCCCACGTCGTCGACGCCGGCCGCGGTCGGCGACGAGGTCGACCTGGAGGCCGTGGTCACCAACACCGGCAACGTCACGCTCCACGACGCCACGGTCGAGACTGCCGGCCGCGACCTGCCGGTCGACTGTCCGTCGACCACGATCGCACCGGGCGCCTCCGTGACCTGCTCCACGCGGCGTGGGTACCGCGTGGAGCAGCGCGACGTCGACAACGGCGGGGTCACGGTGCAGTTCACGTCCTCGGCCCGGACGCCCTCCGGCGACGGCGTGGCCGCCTCGGCCAGCACCGACGTCGACGTCCAGCAGCCGGCGCCCGCGGTCGAGGCGACCGTCTCGGCGTCGTACGACGACCTCCGGATGGGGGAGCCGATCGCGCTGCGAGGTACCGTCCGGAACACGGGCAACGTGACCGTGCACGACCTGTCGTACGCCGTGCCCGGGCGCCCGGAGCTGGCACCCGCATGTGACGCGACCGAGCTCACGCCGGGCGCCTCCACCGAGTGCGTGGTCGGTGTGCACGAGGTCACCCAGGCGGACGTCGATGCCGGCCGGGTCGACGTCGCGGCCGTCGTCTCGGGCGCCGCGCCCGACGGCACCGCCGTCAGAGCCGATGCGTCCACGTCCGTCGAGGTCCCCCGTCACCCGGCGCTCGGCGTCACGGCGTCCGCGAACCTGGCGGCGTCGGAGCACGAGGTGCCCGAGGCGGGCGACCTGGTCGAGCGGAGCGCCACCGTGCGGAACGACGGCGACACGACGCTGACAGCGGTGACGGCCACGATCGGAGGTGACGAGGCGACGTGCGCGGAGATCGATCTCGCTCCCGGCGCGGAGACCGTCTGCCGTACCGAGGACAGCGCCCTCACCCAGGGTGACGTCGATGCCGGTGCGCTGACCGTCCCGGTCACCGCCGATGCTGTGGCCCCGGACAGCTCCTCCGTCGAGGCGTCCGACCGGGTCCGTGTCGGGCTCACCGGACGCGGCGGCCTCGACGTGCAGGGTGCGATCACCCCGAGCACGGACGAGCCGCTGCGGCCCGGCGCGACGGTCGACGCGTCGTTCACCGTGCGGAACACCGGCAACCGGACGGTCGACTCGCTCGGGATCGAGTCCGAGGGGTTCGACTCCGCGGTGCTCTGTGGCGCCGACGAACTCGCGCCCGGCGCGACGACGACGTGTGCCACGGAGACGCCGACCCAGGTCACGTCGACCGACGCATCCGCCGGTGAGCTCGAGCTGACGGCACGTGCCAAGGGTCGACTGGTCGACGTCGACGGTGCTGCGGACGAGCCCGCTGCGCGTTCCGGCCTCGTCGTCACGCCCGGGACGGCGCACGAACGACCGACGTGGGTGTTCTCGCCCTGGTTCTCGAAGCAGCTCCGGACCGAGCCGGCTCCCACGCCGGCGCCGACCGCAGCGCCGGTGGTGCCCGAGCTCGCGTTCACCGGGTCGACCGTGCTCGCGGCGGTGCCCCTGGCGGTCGGCGGGTTCCTCGTCGGGGTGCTCCTCTGGGGCCTCGCACGTCGTCGTCGCACGGCTCCCGGGCACGAGTCGCACGACGGCTGAACCGTGCAGCGTGGGGGCCTCGTGGTCCCCGCGCTGCTTCCATTCCGATCGCGGCATGCAGCCCGCTCCGCGCTCACTACACTCGGAACCTCCCACGACGAGGAGGCCCGGTTGCCCGGTACGACGAAGTTCGCCACCACGATGAGCCGTGCGGTGGTGACCCCGCTCGCGCGCCTGGTCTGGCGACCGCGCATCGTGGGACGGAAGAACGTACCGAAGCACGGGCCGGTCATCCTGGCGAGCAACCACAGGTCCTTCATCGACTCCCCGGCGATCACCCTCATGGCGCCGCGCAAGGTGTCCTTCCTGGCCAAGCAGGAGTACTTCACCGGGACCGGTCTGCGCGGTGCGGTCTCGCGCGCGTTCTTCGGCGGGATCGGTGCCATCGGGGTCGAACGCGGAGCGGGAGCTGCGGCGCAGCACGCCCTCGACCTCGGGCTCGAGCGGCTCGAGGCCGGCGAGGCCTTCGCCATCTACCCCGAGGGCACCCGGTCCCTCGACGGTCGGCTCTACAAGGGTCGGACCGGCGTGGCCTGGCTGGCGCTGACGAGCGGGGCGCCGGTGGTGCCGGTCGCACTCACCGGCACCGAGGACGTGCAGCCCGTCGGCTCGCGGCTGCCGCGGCTCGCCCGCGTCACCATCGAGTTCGGTGCACCGATGGACCTGTCCCACTTCGGCGAGGCGTCGTCCGGCCGTGCACGGCGCCACGCGACCGACGCCGTGATGGACGCGATCCAGGCGTTGAGCGGGCAGGAACCCGCGAACGCCTACAACAATCCGCCGTCGACGATCGTCGAGCGGGTCAAGCAGGTGCTGCGGCGCGACGACCCGACGCAGGCGGTCGAGCCCGACTGATCCAGAACGCGCTATTGCACATTCGGAATATCAGTGGTTGAATCGTCCTCGTGCCCGAGGCACGAGCCCAGTCGGACCGCCCAGGACGGCCCGATCCACCACTGACCGGAAGGCAAGCAGCATGTCCTCCACGCCCCTCTTCGACTCGATCTCGCGTCGGGCCTCCCGCGCCGCGACCACGGCTCCGGAACAGGCGCAGCCCGCGGTGACCCTTCCGGCGGCACCGGCACCGGCACCGGCACCGGCACCGGCCCCGACGGCGACGCCCGCTCCGGCAGCAGCGGTCTCCGTCACCGCCGCACGCACCCGGGTCGTCCCCGCACCCACCTCGCCGCTGACGGCCCCCGTGTCCCCGATGCGGTCCGCCCTGGTGCCGGCTGCCCTCGTCGCCGCGATCGACGAGATCCCGCAGCGGGTCGGAACCGCGCTCCCGAACGAGGTCGCCGTCACGCCCGACCAGCTCGCCCTGGTCGAAGCGGTGACCGATGCGATCACCCGCGCGGTCGTCGACGCCGTCGTCGGGGAGCTCGAGCGCATCACGCGCGACGGCGTCGTCCGCGGCTGAGCCGACCGGCACCGCCACCGATGACGGACGACGTCCGAACGTCCCGACACAGCCGATCCCGACACACCCCATCCCGACCCACCCCATCCCGACCCACCCGATCCGACCTCCCGACACGATGACGACGACCACGACCGACAGCGCCCCCGGCTCGGCGCAGGCGGCACCGATCCGCCCCCGCGGAGCGGCCCGCCGAGCGGCGAACGACGCCGCTGCCCGGTCCGTCCGTGTCGGCCGCCAGACCGCCGAGGCGGCGGTCCCCCCTGCCGCCGCCTCGGTGTCCACCACCACCACCACCATCGACGGCGCTCGGTCCGGAGCAGCCCTGCCGAGTCGTCGTGACCTCCGCACCCCTCGCCGGTCCGCCGATCGTCCCGGCAGGCTCGGCAAGCACAACAAGCACGGCCTGCGCGTACCCGACCTGCGCGTGCCCGACCCGCGCGTGTCCGGGCGACCCGGGCGTGACCGGCACGTCCCCGAGCTCCGCAGGGGCGTCGCTGTCGGTCGGCCTCAGCGTCCCGCGGCGCTGCCGGCGGCCCGATCGGGGTCGTCCTCGCGACTCCTCCCGGTGACGGCGTCCGCCCTCGCAGCCTGCCTGGTCGTCTCCGTGTCGACCCCGGCCGCCGCACTCGACGACCCCACCGGGTTCGGTCTCGGCGCCGCACCCGCATCCGCACCCGCGCACCAGGTCGCCCCGGCGCCGGAGCAGCACTACCGCGTCGCGTCCGGCGTCACCGTCACCGTCGTCCGCGACGGCTTCGACGTGCAGGCGACCCGGGCGGGTGGCGATCGACACGGCCGTGTGCAGATCACGACGGGCTCGGACGTGGTCCGTCCCGTCGCGGGGACGATCCCGACCGCCGGAGGCTTCGGCGGTCGGCAGGTCGCCGGGTGTGGTGCGTGCTCGACGAACCACCACGGGCTCGACTTCGCCGCGGCATCCGGGACGCCGGTCGTCGCCGCGATGCCCGGACGGGTCGTGTCCGCCGGGCCGCTCGGCGGGTACGGCAACCAGGTGCTCCTCGCACATCCGGACGGCACGCAGACGCGGTACGGGCACCTGTCCCGCATCGACGTCCTGCCCGGGCAGACGCTGTCGGCCGGCGAACAGCTCGGCGCCGTGGGCAGCACCGGGGTCTCCACCGGCCCGCACCTGCACTTCGAGGTCATCGTCGGCGGGACGCCGATCGATCCGGCCCCGTGGCTCGCCGCTCGCGGCCTGCTCTGAACGGGTCGCACACGCGACGGGTGTCGGCGTCCGCACGCCGACCGGGTCAGGCTGGTCGGGTCAGGCTGGTCGGGCCGCGCAGGCGTAGCGTCGAGAGCGACGTCGGCAGGGTGCCGGACGCAGGACGGAGACAGTGGTGCGCGTGACGGTGCTGGGTACGGGGACGATGGGTGCAGGGGTCGCGGGGTCGCTGCTGCGCGAGGGCCACCGGGTGACCGTGTGGAACCGCAGCGCCGACAAGGCCCGCCCGCTCGGCGACGCCGGCGCCACCGTGGCGACGGACGCTGCCGCGGCGGTGAGCGACGCCGAGGTCGTCCTGCTGACGCTCTTCGACACCGATGCGGTCGTCGACGTCCTCGAGACCGCTGCCGGGGACGCTCCCGCGGGCGCCGTGTGGGTGCAGGCCTCGACCATCGGCGTCGCGGGGACCGAGACCGTGGTGCAGTTGGCCGAGAAGTACGGCATCACCCTCGTCGAGGCGATGATGCTCGGCACGAAGGCCCCGGCGGAGCAGGGCAAGCTCACCATGCTCGCCGCCGGCCCGTCGGACGTGCTCGACCGTGTGGACCCGGTGCTCGACGCCATCGGGGCGAAGACCGTCCGCGCGGGTGAGCGGGTCGGCGACGGCACGGCCCTGAAGCTCGCGGCCAACGCCTGGGTCGCGTCGATCACCGCCGCCACCGGCCAGTCGCTCGCGATCGCTCGTGCGCTCGGACTCGACCCGCAGCTGTTCCTCGACGCGATCGACGGCACCGCGAGCGACTCGCCCTACGCGCACACGAAGGGTGCAGCGATGATCGGCGGTGACCTCGCGCCGCAGTTCGCCCTCGACGGCCTGCGGAAGGACATCGGGCTGATGGGCGACGCGGCACGGACCGCGGGGGTGTCGACGACCCTCCTCGACGCGCTCGACCGGGTCTACGCCGACGCCAGTGCAGCGGGGCACGGCGCCGACGACATCGCTGCGGTGGGCACCGCCTTCGCCGACGACCAGCGGTAGGCCGCCCGCCGGGTCAGTCTCGGCGCAGCCAGCGCAGCACGGCGCCGCGGAGTCGTCCGACGGCCTCGTCGTTCATCGTGTTCGCCAGGTCGAAGGCCTCCCGCGCGGGGTCGGCGCCGTTCCGGATGCGCCGGAGTGCGGCGTCGGCCCGGGCGCGTGCGTCGAGCTCGGCGAGCGGCATGTCGTCCTCGGGGTCGCGCGCGTGCTCGCGGCCCGGCTCCTGCGACCGCGGACCGAGCGGTGGGACCCCGACGGGTTCGTCCGGTGCGCTGGGCATGGGACGAGGCTACGCGGAGCGCTCCGTGTCGGCCGCGTCCTCGTCGTGGTCGACGACCCGGGCCATCTCCTCGAGGAACGCGACGATGACCGACATGTCCGTCTGGGGCAGGTGCTCGGCGACCTCGATCGCGCGGGTGTCGAGCTGGTCGATCACCCGCAGCACCTGCCGCATCGACCCGCCGGACGCGGTGAGGATGACCCCACGGCGGTCGTGGGGGTCGGGGTGTCGTTCGACGTGACCGCTGCGGACGAGTCGGTCCACGAGTGCCGAGGTCGACGCCGGCGTGATCTCGAGTCGGTCGGCGAGTTCCTTCGCGTTGACGGAGCGTCCCTCGGACTCGGCGTCCAGCAGGACCCGGAGCGCGAGCAGTGCGTTCTCGCCGATGCCGAGTGCCTCGCGCGCCCGGCGCTGGGCAGCGCTCTCGGCGCTCCGGTACCTACGGAGCGCGTTCAGTACGTCCACCGCGTCGACCCTGGATCCTGACCCGTACCAGAAGCCCGTGGTGGTGTTCGTCACCTCGGTCGTCATACGGACAATGCTAGACGCTCTAGTTAGATTGTCTAGCGAGTGTCCCCTGGGAGCGCGTCTGCCGGATGGCTCGCAACACCCGTGACGCGGTCCCGAAACACCGCCGCAACGCCCGCTCGGTAGCTTCGCCGCATGCAGGAGCCGACGTGCTGAGCCGACTCGCGGGGAGCGTGTTCCACGTCGGGAGCGCGGTGGAGCGGGCCGACGTGGTCGCGAGGATGCTCGACGTCTACGTCGTCCGGCCCGACGCGGGTGTGGTCGAGGAGGAGTCCACGGTCGGCTCCGTGCTGCACCGCGTCGTGGGGGCACACGCGCCCGCACGACGCCGTGAGCGTGCGGCCGTCGTCGAGTCGCTCGCCCTCGACCGGCACGAACCCGCCTCCGTGGCACACGCGGTCGGTGTGGCACGGGACCACGCCCGTCGCGCGCGCGAGGTCGTGTCCACCGAGCTCTGGGACTGCCTCGACGTCACCCGGTCGCGCATGCCGCGCAAGGTCGCCGTCGACCGGGCGCACGAGTTCCTCGCGTGGGTGCGGGAACGGAGCGCGCTGGCCGTCGGCGTCGTCGAGGGTGACGTCAGCCGCGACGAGGTGTGGGAGTTCTTCACCCTGGGCAGGTCCCTGCTGCGGTGCGGCCTCACGGCGCGGTTGCTGGCGTCGTCGCTCGTCGATGCGGGGTCGGCGGCGTCGTGGACCACCGCGCTGCGGGCGTGCGGTGCCGGCGAGGCCTTCCGGCGGGGGCGCGACCACCACGGCGTCGATCCGCGGGACGCCGCCGGGTTCCTCCTCCACGAGTCGCACAGTCCGCGGTCGCTCGCGTTCCTCGCGGCGCGCGCCGACGACTGCCTCGCGGACGTCGCGCCCGCCTGCGTGGGGGACCAGGTCGCCGCGTTCCGGGTCGCGCGTTCGGCGCTCGGACGCGTGGAGGTCGGTGCTCCGGACCGGGTCCGAGCCGCCGCCGAGGGACTCGCCGCCGCGGTCGACGCCGTCGTCGCGGCGCTCGAGGACCGCGTCTTCACGGTCGCGACCCCCGCGCGCTGAGCTGCGGTCGTCGGGCGGGGCACAGCGCCGGACGGGAGGGCCGTGGCGGGCTGGCACCGTGCCTCCCGGCCGGCATCCTGTCGCGGTGCGCGCGCGGCGGGGGTGGCCCGTGCCTCCTGGCCGGCGACGGTCCCGACGCTCAGACCGAGCTGGACCGGTCCGCCACCGCCTCGTCGCGCTCCAGGTCGCGCCGCAGCGCGGCACGCGACGCCCGCGTGCCGACCACCGGCACCGCGTGCGTGACCGCGAGGTGCAGTCGGGCGTCGGCGTCGTACCGCAGCCGCAGGTGTTCCCAGCGGACGAGCCAGACCAGGGCGATCGCGAGCGCGACGAAGCCCGACGCGGCTCCCACCACGATCGCCCAGCGTGGCCCCCACGCATCGGCGACGGCGCCCACCACCGGGGCGCCGATCGGCGTGCCCCCGGCGAAGATCGCCATGTACAGCGCCATCACGCGACCGCGCATCGCGGGCTTCGTGGTGGTCTGCACGAGCGCGTTGGCCGTGGTCATGAAGGTGAGCGAGGCCAGGCCGACGAAGACGAGCACGACCGCGAAGGTCCAGTACGTCGGGGCGAGGGCCGCCGCCGTGCACGCCAGGCCGAAGCCGGCCGAGGCGACGACGAGGGTCCGCATCCGCGGGCGGTCCCGCCGGGCGGAGAGGAGCGCGCCGGCGACCGAACCGATCGCCATGACGGAGTTCAGCAGGCCGAACTCGCCGGCACCCTTGCCGAACTCGACCCGCGCCATGGTCGAGGTGAAGATGGGGAAGTTCACGCCGAAGGTCCCCACGACGAAGATCATGCAGAGCACCACGATGATGTCCGGACGGGTCCGCACGTAGGTGAAGCCGGCGAGGATCTGCCCCTTCCCGCGCTTCGCGCGCACGCGTTCGGCGAGCTGGGCTGGGTCGACGAAGCGGAGCGCGACGAGGACGGCCAGGAACGAGCCGGCGTTGATGACGAACACCCAGCCGGACCCGATCGCGGCGATGAGCACCCCCGCGACCGCGGGCCCGATGAGCCGGGCGGCGTTGAAGGACGCCGAGTTCAGCGCGACGGCGTTCGAGACGTGCTCGCCCTGCACGACGTCGGAGACGAACGCCTGCCGGATCGGGGTGTCGAACGCGGCGACGATGCCGAGCGCCAGGGCGAAGCCGTACAGGGACCACAGGGTCGCCGTGTCGGTGAGGACCATGATCCCGAGGCCGAGCCCGAGGGCGCCCATGAGTCCCTGCGTCAGCATGAGCATCCGCCGCCGGTCGAAGCGGTCCGCAGCCAGGCCGGTCAGCGGGAGCAGGAGCAGCTGCGGACCGAACTGCAGCGCCATCGTGATGCCGACCGCGATCGCGTCGTTGTCGGACAGCTTCGTCAGGACGATCCAGTCCTGGGCGGTGCGCTGCATCCAGGTGCCGACGTTGGAGACCAGGGCCCCGGCGAACCAGATGCGGTAGTTGCGGGTGGACAGGGAGCGGAACAGGGCGGTCACTGCTGGGCAAGCCTCCTCATGATCTCGGTGGCCTCGGCGAGGGTGCGGCGCTCGGTGGCGGTCAGGGTCGTGAGGCGCGGAGAGAGCCAGTCGTCGCGGCGGCGCCGGGTCTCCTCGACGAAGGTCGCTCCGGCCGGGGTCGCGGCGAGCAGGACCTTGCGGCGGTCGTCGCCGTGGTCGACCTTGGACACGAGGCCACGGTCCACGAGCACCGCGATCGACTTCGTCATGCTCGGCGGTGTGACGCCGTCCTGCCGGCTGAGCTCGGCGAGGGTCATGGCGCCCTCGCGGTGCAGTCGCGCGAGGGCCGAGAACTGGCCGTCCGTCATGCTCGCGTCGACCTTCTGTGCGCGCAGCGTCCGGGACAACCGGGCCACCGCGACGCGGAGGTCGGTGGCGAGTGAGGTGTCGGGCACGACCGTTAGCCTACCTCATTAGTTCAGCGAACGAACTGGTCTGCGCGAGGTGTACGCTGCGTACGCAACACGTGTTGCTTTGTGCACGATCGACGGAACGTCGAGGAAGAAGGAGAACATGTCCGAGTTCGAGGGCAGGGTCGCCGTCGTCACCGGTGGCGGCAGCGGCATCGGGGCTGCGATCGCGAAGGAGCTCGCGGCCGCGGGCGCGCGGGTCGTCGTCACCGACATCAAGGCCGAGGCCGCGCAGCGCGTCGTGGCCGAGATCGAGGGCGCCGGGGGCACCGCGAGTGCGTTCGAGGCGAACTCCGCGGTCGCGGGCGACAACGAGCGGATGGTCCAGCACGCGGTCGACACCTACGGCGCGCTCCACCTCGCGGTGAACAACGCCGGCATCGGTGCGGCTCCCCAGCCCATCGGCGAGTACGACGTCGAGGCGTGGGACCGGGTCCGCGCGGTCGACCTCGACGGCGTCTTCTACGGGCTCCGCTACGAGATCCCGGCGATCCTGGCTGCCGGTGGTGGCGCGATCGTGAACATGGCGTCGGTGCTGGGGTCGGTCGGCATCGCGCACAACGCCGCGTACGTGGCGTCGAAGCACGCGCTCGTCGGGCTGACCAAGGTCGCGGCGCTCGAGTACACGGCGCAGGGTGTCCGCACGAACGCGGTCGGTCCCGGGTTCATCGACACCCCGCTCGTCCGGTCGTCGCTCTCCGCCGAGGAGCTCGCGGCGCTCGAGGGTGAGCACGCGGCGAAGCGGCTCGGTACCGATGCCGAGGTCGCAGCGCTCGTGCTGTTCCTGCTGAGCGACAAGGCCTCGTTCATCAGCGGCAGCTACCACCTGGTCGACGGCGGGTACTCCGCGCACTGACCCCGGAGCGGGTGTACTTGGTCGGATCGGGCGTACCCGGTGAGAACGGGCGTACCTGATCGCAACGATCGACCAGGTACGCCCGTTCTCACCTTCCATCGCAGGTGCGATGGGAAAGAACGGGCGAACGGGAGGCGCGGCGCGGCTCGAGCGCGCCGTCTCGCCAGCGCGGACGCGACGAGCATGGTGGCGCGCCTGCCAACCGGGACGGATCGGGCGTGCCTGGTCGGTTCGGGCGTACCTGGTCGGAACTTCCGGTCAGGTACGCCCGTTCTCTCCCTGCATCGCGAGTGTCATGGGAAGGAACGGGCAGACAGGAGGCGCGACCCGAGTCCCCGACGTCGAGCACGCTGGTCGCGCCTCCCGTCCCGGCGCGTGGTGCCGATGGACCGTCGGCTCGCGTCGGGCGCTCAGCCTGCGTCGGGCGCGAGGATCGCGTCGTGGGGGAGCAGTGCGTGCACGCCCCAGGTCCGGTTCGCGACCTGGGTCACGCGCATGCTCACCGCGACGCTCGCCATCGCCAGTGCCTGCCCGCGGGTGATCCCGTGCAGCCCGACGATCCAGTCGACCATCCGGTCGAGCGCCGTCGTCGTCGCCGTGTTGAGGTCGGCGTCGAACCCGAACGTGATGTGGCCGGCAGGGGTGTCGGCGTGGACGCCCTCGACCGGGGCGTGGTCGAGCAGGGACAGCGTCATCGTGGTGGTCATGCCGCACTCGACCGCGGTGCCGGAGACCTCGCCGTCGCCCTGTGCGGCGTGCCCGTCCCCGACGGAGAGCAGCGCGTCCGGCACGGTGACGGGCAGGTACAGCGTCGCGCCGGCGACCAGTTCTCGGCAGTCGATGTTGCCCCCGCCGAGCGGACGCGGCGGGATCGTCGAGTGCTCCCCGGTGGGCTCCGGCGGCAGACCGACCACGCCGAGGAACGGCGCGGTCCGGACGCCCAGCCCGAGCTGGTTCCACGCCGTGCCGGCGTCCGCGTCGACGTCCCAGAGCAGCGGCCCGCGCGACGCAGCGTCGACGAGCCCGAGCGCCCGGTTGACCGGGGTGTCGACGCCGCCGGACCCGGTGTAGCCCCAGTCGTCCGGCACCAGCGCGTCGAAGCGCACGGCGAGCACCTGTCCGGGTCGCGCTCCCGCGACCGCGATCGGTCCGACCAGACAGTGCCCGCGTCGCGGATCGAGGAGCGTCGGTGCGTCCGCCCCCGGCGCGGCCAGCCGTTCGGTGTAGCCCGCGGCGCTCAGCGTCCGAACGGTCACGGTGTCACCGTCCTCGACGCGGAGCACGGGCTCGCGTTCCGCGGTGAGGACGTCGACAGCGGTGTCGGGCGAGGCATCGATGCGGTGGGAGGTCACCGGTCGATCCTCCCAGGCGTGCAGCGTTCCTGGTGGACCTGGGCGGGCTCCGAGCCGGCTGCGTGGACGCCGGACGGACACGCCACGGACCGCCTGCGCCGCCTCCACGTCTGCGAGGATCGACCCGTGCCCACCTTCTCCGCCGCTCGAGGGGACTCCTCGTTCACCGACGCCCACGGCGTCGAGATCGTCTACTCGACCTGGCGCGCCGCCAGGCCGAAGGGCATCGTGCAGATCGCGCACGGCGTCGGGGAGCACGGGCTCCGGTACGAGCCGCTCGCGCAGGACCTCGTCCGTGCCGGGTACACCGTGCACGCGAACGACCACCGCGGGCACGGCCGGACCGGTCTGGCGCAGTGGGACGGGGACCACGCGCGGCTCGGACGGCTCGGACCCGGTGGCCTGCGGGCGGCGATCGCGGCCGTGGAGCAGATGAGCGACGTCGCCCGCGCGCAGGACCCCGGCGTCCCGCTCGTGCTCGTCGGGCACTCGTGGGGGTCGCTCATGGCACAGCGGATCGTGAACACCTCGTCGGAGCGGTACGACGGGGTCGTGCTCTCCGCCACGGCGTACCGACTGCCCGGGTGGATGAACAGCGGCGACCTGAACGCCCGGCACGCGGGCTCCGGACCGACGAAGTTCGAGTGGATCACGCGCGACCGGGCCGTCATCGACGCGATCGCCGCCGACCCGCTCGCGGTCGAGGCCGACGTGATCAAGCTCTTCGGCGTCCGTGACGCCGCGCGGCTGCTCGGCGTGCCACGCCGAGGCATCCCGCACGACCTGCCGATCCTGCTGCAGGTCGGATCGGACGACACCCTCGGCGGCCCCCGTTCCGTGGAGCGGCTCGCCCAGGCGTACCGCCGTCGCGGTCGGCTGTCGGACGTCCAGGTCCACGTCTACGACGGGGCGCGGCACGAGGTCTACAACGAGACGAACCGCGACGAGGTGGTCGCCGACCTGATCGCGTGGCTCGACCGCCACGTGGCGCGCTGACGCGACGGGCTGCCGGACGGGAGGCGCGTGGCAGCGGTGCCCCGTGCCTCCCGTCCGGCGGACGGCGGGCGTAGGCTCGCCCTGTGCACGGTGAGTACAAGGTCCCCGGAGGCAAGCTGGTCGTCGTCGACCTCGAGGTCGTCGACGGGAGCATCCAGGAGTTCCGGCTGGCGGGTGACTTCTTCCTCGAGCCGGACGACGCGCTGCCGCTGATCGACCAGGCCGTGGACGGCCTGCCCGCGACCACCGACGCGGCCGGCATCGCCGCCGCGGTCCGCACGGCGCTGCCCGAGGGGGCGGTGCTGCTCGGCTTCACACCGGAGTCGGTGGGGGTCGCCGTCCGTCGCGCGCTCTCGCGGGCGTCGACGTGGCAGGAGTACGACTGGGAGATCGTGCACGAGGGGCCGATCAGCCCGAACGAGCACCTCGCGCTCGACCAGGTCCTGACCGAGGAGGTCGGTGCCGGCCGTCGCGGTCCGACCCTGCGCATCTGGGAGTGGGACCAGCCCGCGGTCGTGATCGGGTCGTTCCAGTCCTTGAAGAACGAGGTCGACCCGACCGGTGCCGCGAAGTACGGCGTCGAGGTCGTCCGCCGCATCTCCGGCGGTGGCGCCATGTTCATGGACGCCGGCGCGATCATCTCGTACTCGTTGTACGTGCCGACCGACCTCGTGCAGGGCATGACCTTCGCCGACTCGTACGCCTACCTGGACGAGTGGGTGATCGAGGCGCTGAAGTCCCTCGGGATCGACGCGTACTACCAGCCGCTCAACGACATCTCCTCGACCAAGGGCAAGATCGGCGGCGCGGCGCAGAAGCGGCTCGGCACCGGTGCCCTGCTGCACCACGCCACGATGAGCTACGACATGGACGGCCAGAAGATGGTCGAGGTGCTCCGCATCGGTCGCGAGAAGATGAGCGACAAGGGGACGACCTCGGCCGCCAAGCGTGTCGACCCGCTGCGTTCGCAGACCGGTCTGACCCGAGCCGAGATCATCGACCGGCTGATCGGCACCTTCACGAAGCTCTACGGCGCGCACGAGGGCCACGTGACCGAGGCGGAGCGGGCCCGCGCGCGCGAGCTGGTCGAGACGAAGTTCGCGACGCGGGAGTGGCTCGAGCGGGTGCCCTGACCGGGCAGTGACGCCCGTACGGAGCGCCCTCTATGCTCTGCGCATGCGTCGTCCGAGCCGTCTCCTGTCCGCCACGGTCGCAGGACTCGTGGTCCTCGGTGTCGCGACGGCCTGCTCGTCCGCACCTGTCTCCGGACTGCTGTCCGACGATGCCGACGCGACACGGGCGGCAGGACTCGACCGGTGGGGCGACGCGATGAACGCAGCGCTGCTCGACGGGGACCGCGGCTTCGGTTCGTCGAACGGACTCGACCGTGGCGCGGCCGGGACGGAGACGCCCGCCGGCGACTGGGACCTCCTCGTCGCCTGCAACGGCGTCGACGGCAAGCGCCTGCGGGTGTCCGTGGGACCCGGCGGCCGTGACGAGGTCCTGCGCACCGACGTACCGTGCGGCCTGGTCACGAGGGTGCCGGTCACGGTGCCGCGCGGCGGCGGGCTGACGGTCGAGGTGGAGCCGCAGTCGGACGCGAGCGATGCTGTCCGGCACGGCGACGTCGTCTCGTACTGGTACGTCTCCATCGTGCACCGCGGCTTCGAGCCGGAGGCGACGGTCGTCGTCGACTGATCCGCACGACGGACACCGTTGGACGAGCTCGCGAGCAGTCCGCCGGCGCGGCGGACCGATCGCCAGGATCATCCGCGCGGCGGAGGCCCTGGCCGGTCGACTGACGTAGCGTCGGGACCGTGAACTGGTTGATCCTCCTGGGGGCGGTGGCCGTGGCGGCCGTCGTGATGTGGGTCGCCGATCGCGTGGGGTGGATCGACCTGTCGAACAAGGCCACACGCAGCGGCGGATCCGGCGGTGTCGGCGCGATGATGGACGAGGTGTTCGCCCCGACCCGTCACGAGACGCAGGCCGAGTACGAGCGGCAGTCGCGCCTCCCGGAGGAGGCCCCGACGCCCGCCGACGACGACCACGACCTGCTCAGTGGCACCGTCCTCATCCGTGTGCCTGCGGTCGGACACCGCGGGCGGCACGAGGCGCGACCCGGCACGCTCGACCGCACCTACTGAGCGCGAGCACCTGCCGCGCTAGCGCGTGGTGAGCTCCTGGTAGTCCGGGTGCCGCTCGATCCACGCCTTGACGTAGGTGCAGAGCGGGACGACCCGCAGGGACCCCTCGCGGACGTCGTCGAGCGCGTGCTGGACGAGGATCGACGCATGGCCACCGCCGCGGTGTGCGGGGTCGACCTCGGTGTGGGTGAAGCGGATCTCGTCGCCGGCGACCTCGTACGCCGCGAAGCCGATGACCTCGCCGTCCTCGACCAGGGAGTACTGCTGCGCGTCGGTGTCGTTGCGGACCTCGGGTGATGCCATGCAGGGGACCGTACGCCGTCGGACGCGGTGGGGGCTGGGTGCGGTCGGGCGTCGGTCCGCTCTGCGGGAGGATGGTCCGGTGCGCAGCATCGACGACTCGAGCCCCGACCTCGTCGTGCTCGGCGACAACCTCGACGTCCTGCCGACACTGCCCGACGCGTCGTTCACGGTCGTCTACCTCGATCCGCCCTTCAACACCGGACGGAAGCAGCGGCGCCACGCGGTGACCGCCCAGCGCCGGACCGTCGGCGACGCCGGGACGATCACGGGCTTCCGTGGTCGGACCTACGAGCGGATCCGCGGTGACCTGATGCGCTTCGACGACCGCTTCGAGGACTACTGGGCGTTCCTCGAGCCACGCCTGCTCGAGGCCTGGCGGCTGCTCACCGACGACGGCACGCTGTACCTGCACCTCGACTACCGCGAGGCCCACTACGCCAAGGTGCTGCTCGACGCGCTCTTCGGCCGCGACGCGTTCCTCAACGAGATCATCTGGGCGTACGACTTCGGCGCGAAGTCCCGCACGCGCTGGCCGACCAAGCACGACACGATCCTGGTCTACGTGAAGGACCCGGAGCGCTACTGGTTCGACTCCGAGACGGTCGACCGCGAGCCGTACATGGCGCCGGGACTCGTCACGCCGGAGAAGCGCGAGCGTGGGAAGCTGCCGACGGACGTGTGGTGGCACACCATCGTGTCGCCGACCGGCAGCGAGAAGACCGGCTACCCGACGCAGAAGCCCGAGGGGGTCCTGCGTCGGATGGTGCAGGCGTCGTCGCGCGAGGGGGACTGGGTGCTCGACTTCTTCGCGGGGAGCGGCACGCTCGGTGCGGTCGCTCGTGACCTGGGCCGGCGGTTCGTGCTCGTGGACGACAACCCGGTGGCGGTCGACGTGATGCGGCGCCGGTTGCCGCACGCAGCGGTCGAGTCGGCGGTCGGTTCGGCGGTCGTGTCTCCCGTCGCGCAGGAGGACTGAGCGCCTTCCGCCCGGAGCGGCCAGGATGGATCGGGGCGGACGCGTTGCGCCCGGGGAGACGGGGGAGATGGCGGCGAAGAGGGTCCGCACGGCTGCGGTCGGACTGATGGTCAGTGCACTCGCCCTCACGGCCGGGTGCACGGGCGGGACGGGTTCCCCGTCGTCGCGGCCCGAGGACGCGGAGCGAGCGGTGCAGCAGATCGTGGACGACTCCGCCAGTGCGCTCGGAGGGGACTGGACCGTGGAGGAGGGCCCACGACTCGGGACGTGCACGGACGAACGCGGCAACGGCGAGGGCGTGCACTCCACGATCCTGTCCTCGCGAGCCGAGCGCGGCGACATCGAGACCGATGTCAGCACCCTCACCACGCTGTGGAAGCGTGCCGGGCTCGTGACGGAGCGCTTCATCAACAGGGACGGCAGCTACTCCGGACTCAACGGCAGGGGCGCCGGGATCGCGAACATCGCGTTCAACTCGTCCGACCTGGGCGGCGGCGACACGATCAGTGCGACCTCGGAGTGCGCGGCTGGCGACTACGTCGAGCTCCGGGAGCAGGAGCGCGGGCAGCGCTGACGAGCGCGGCGCCCGTCCGGTAGGGACGACGGAGGCGACACCCTCGACGTCGTACGACGTCGACGATGTCGCCTCCCAGCGGCGGCGGGCTACTCCGCCGTGTGTCGCCCGTGGTGCTCGGCCGTGGTACCCGGCGGCGTGGCCCCGTCCGACGAGGCGTGCGCCGGGTGCGTCCGGATGGTCGCGGTCGTGGCCGGAGGCTCGTCCACCGGTGCCGCCGCGGCGTGCGCGCCGTGCGTGGTCGCGTCGGCGAGCGGTGCCCGGGTGCCGCCCTCGGGGTCGTGACCGGCGCGGTCAGCTGCACCCGTGTCGGAGGCGGGCCGGTCGGCGGGGGAGGTGGTGCCTCCGGACCGGTCCTGCGGCTGCTGCACCGTGACGTCGGGCGAGGTCGGGACCGCCCGGACCGACCCCGTGTCCGGGGTGACCAGCGAGCCGGTGTCCGCCGCCGCCTGCTGCGCATCCGCCGCCAGGCGGTCGGAGTCGCCCTTCGCCGCGTTCGCCTGTTCCTGCAGTGCAGACACCTTGCGGAGCGGCGGGACCCGGAAGAACCAGGTCAGGACGAAGGCGAGCAGGATGACACCCAACCCGACGAAGTAGACGACGACGGCCGACTGGCTGAACCCGACCAGGAACGGACGGGTGAGCCGCTGGTCCGCACCGTTGAGGAACGACGTGTCGCTCGTGGCCGAGCCGGCGGACGAGCTGGCCGCCGTGTCGCCGTTCTTCAGCTGGTCGACCAGCTTCGGCGCGACCTCGTCGACCACGGCCTTCCGCTGGTCGGCGTTGCTGTAGTCGATCTGCAGCGTGCCGTCGACGACCTCGGCGTTCGCCTTGGACGCGGCGGTCTCGAGCGCCTGCTGCTCGGCGGCCGACTTGTTCGCGGCGACCTGCTCGGCGATGACCGAGTCGGCGGAGGCGGCGGGGATCCGGCCGGCGGCGACCTGCTGCTGCACCTGCGCGGTGACCTGCTTCGTCACGGCCTGGTCCGCGGCCTGCTTCGCCGCTGCGGCACCCTGGTCGAGACCCTGCTGCACGTTCTGCTGCACCGGGTCGACGATCTTCGACCAGATCTGGTCCATCACGCCCTTGTTCTCGGACGCGCTGGCGACCGAGGGGGTGAGCGCGGCGGTGAGGGCCGGCTTGAGCGTCGACTCGTTCTGCATCGCGCCGGTGATGTTCGTCGGCATGAGCGTGAACAGGACGGACAGGAGCACCGCGGTGCCCATCGTGCCGCCGATCTGGCGGAAGAACGTCGCTGCACTCGTGGCAACGCCGATGTCCCGCGGGGAGACCGAGTTCTGCGCGGCGAGGGTCAGTGTCTGCATGAGCTGCCCGAGCCCGAGACCGATGCCGAACATGCCGAGCATGAGGAACCAGAGGGGGCTGTCGGCGGTCAGGAAGGTGAGGAGCGTGAAGCCGATCGCCGTGAACGCGGTGCCCGTGATCGGGAAGGCGCCGTAGCGGCCGGTGCGCGAGATGATCTGACCCGAGGCGATCGAGGAGATCATCAGACCGAGCACCATCGGCAGCATGGCGAAGCCGGACTCGGTCGGGGTGACGCCCTTGACGATCTGCAGGTAGAGCGGGATCGTCAGCATCGCGCCGAACATCCCGAAGCCGACGAGCACGGACAGGACCGCGGCCATCGAGAACACCCGCGAGCCGAAGAGCTTGAGCGGGAGGATCGCGTCGTCGCCCATGGAGCGCTCGACGATCACGAAGGCGACGAGACCCAGCGCGCCGATCGCGTAGCAGGCGATCGCGCCGGGGGAGTCCCAACCCCACTCGCGACCCTGCTCGGCGATGAGGAGCAGCGGGACGAGGGTGACGATGACCAGCGAGGCGCCCCACCAGTCGATGCGGGGCTTCCCGCGGTCGCCGAACTTCGGCAGGTGCAGGAACGTCGTCACCATGAAGAGCGCGATGATGCCGACGGGCACGTTGACCAGGAAGACCCAGCGCCACCCGCTGACGAACAGGATCTCGGACGCGCCGGCGAACAGGCCGCCGACGAGCGGCCCGATGACCGAGGAGATGCCGAACACGGCGAGGAAGTAGCCCTGGTACTTGGCGCGCTCGCGCGGGGCGAGCATGTCGCCCATGATCGCGAGCGGCAGCGACATCAGGCCGCCGGCGCCGAGGCCCTGCAGCGCGCGGAACCCGGCGAGCATGAGCATCGAGGTCGAGAACGACGCGGCGAGCGACCCGAGGATGAAGATGCCGATCGCGGTGAGGAACAGCGGGCGGCGGCCGAAGATGTCGGAGAGCTTGCCGTAGATCGGCGTCGTGATCGTGGACGCGATCAGGTAGGCCGTGGTCACCCACGCCTGCTGGTCGAGCCCGTGCAGGTCGTCGCCGATCGTGCGGATGGCGGTGCCGACGATGGTCTGGTCGAGCGCGCCGAGGAACATGCCGGCCATCAGTCCGTAGATGACGAGCAGGATCTGTCGGTGGTTCATCACCGCGTTCGAGGACGTGGTGGGGGCCGCGGGTGCGGTCGCCGTCTGGGTCATTCGGTCTCCCGTGCGTACTGGTGCTCGCGCGTCGCTCTCGCCCGGGCGCGGGGAAGCGTTGTTGCGCGCACTGCAAAAATACAACCAGCGCAAACGGATTGTTCCCATCCGCCTCGTTCCTGTGGACATCGGCAGGGTCCTCCGGCGGATGCGGAGGAGCGACAGGGGCGCCACCGGACGGATCCGGTGACGCCCCTGTCGGTCGTCGGGGACTACGCGCCCAGGGCGGCGTCCACGATCTCCTTCGCCTCGCGCTGCACCTGCTCGAGGTGCTCCTGCCCGACGAAGCTCTCCGCGTAGATCTTGTAGACGTCCTCGGTGCCGGAGGGCCGTGCGGCGAACCACGCGTTCTCCGTGACCACCTTGACGCCGCCGACGGCGGCGTCGTTCCCCGGCGCCTTCGAGAGCTTCGCGGTGATCGGGTCGCCGGCCAGGGTGTCGGCGGTGATCGCGTCGCCGTCGAGCTTCGAGAGCCGGGCCTTCTGCTCCTTGCTCGCAGCGGCGTCGACCCGCTGGTAGACCGGCGCACCGAAGCGCTCCGTGAGCTCGGTGTAGAGCTGCGAGGGGGTCTTGCCGGTCACCGCGGTGATCTCGGACGCCAGGAGCGCCAGGATGATGCCGTCCTTGTCGGTCGTCCACGCCGTGCCGTCCTTGCGGAGGAACGAGGCGCCCGCGGACTCCTCGCCGCCGAACGCCACGGAGCCGTCGATGAGACCGGGGACGAACCACTTGAAGCCGACGGGGACCTCCCACAGCCGGCGGCCGAGCGACTCCGCGACGCGGTCGATGATGCTCGACGACACGAGCGTCTTGCCGATCGCCGCGTCGTCGCGCCACTCGGGGCGGTGCGCGTAGAGGTACTCGATCGCCACGGCGAGGTAGTGGTTCGGGTTCATCAGGCCGCCGTCGGGCGTGACGATGCCGTGACGGTCCGAGTCGGCGTCGTTGCCGGTCAGGACGTCGAAGTCGTCCTTGTGGGCGAGCACCGACGCCATCGCGGACGGGCTCGACGGGTCCATGCGGATCTTGCCGTCCCAGTCGAGGGTCATGAACGCCCACGTCGGGTCGACCTCGGGGTTCACGACGGTCAGGTCGAGGCCGTAGTGGTCGCGGATGCGCTCCCAGTACGGCAGCGACGCCCCACCCAGGGGGTCGGCGCCGATCTTCACCCCGGCGCGCTTGATCGCGTCGATGTCGATGATGTGCTCGAGGTCCGCGACGTACGTGCCGAGGTAGTCGTAGCCCTCGGCTGCGGTCTCGTCCTGGCGGCGGACGTCGGCGTTCCCGCCGGCGATGATCGCGTTCGCCCGGTCGGCGATCCACGACGTGGCGTCGCTGTCGGCCGGGCCACCGTGCGGCGGGTTGTACTTGAAGCCGCCGTCACGAGGGGGGTTGTGGCTCGGCGTGATGACGATGCCGTCGGCAGTGTCGCCGTGCTCCGCGCGGTTGTAGCGGATGATCGCGTGGCTCAGTGCGGGCGTCGGGACGAAGCCGTCCTCGGCGTCGGCGAGCACGCGGACGCCGTTGGCGGCCAGGACCTGGAGCGCGGTCTGCTCCGCCGGCGCGGAGAGCGCGTGCGTGTCCCGGCCGATGAACAGCGGACCGGTGGTGCCCTGCTCGGTGCGGTACTCGACGATCGCCTGCGTGATCGCGGCGATGTGCGTGTCGTTGAAGGCGGTGTCGAGCGACGAGCCGCGGTGGCCGGAGGTGCCGAACACCACCTTCTGCTCGGGGATCGACACGTCGGGGACACGCTCGTGGTACGCGGCCAGGAGGGCGTCGAGGTCGACGAGGTCGTCTGCGGTCGCGGGGGTGCCGGCGCGGTCGTTCATGCGCCCATCCTGGCACCAGGACCCTCCGCGCGTCGCCGGGTGTCACGCAGCCGCACGGGTCCGGCAGGAGACCGCCCCGGTACGGCACGAGCGGCCGCCCTGCCGGGGACGTGGGGGGACGTCCCGGGTCGGGCGACCGCTCGCGGTCTGGGGGAGCCGGGGCTCAGGCGGTCCGGAACGACCCGGTCGTCGTCCGCAGCGAGCCGGTCACGGTCCGCGTCGAGGACGTCGCGGTGCCGGGACGGCGGGACTGGGTGTCCACGAAGCGGCCGAGCGCACGGCCCGCCCCGGTGCCGGTGTAGCTGCCGACCGGGCGCCATGCGGCCTCGACCGTGTACGCGCCGAGCTCGTCGCGCTGCTCGAGACCGGAGACGTAGGCGCCGCCGAGGGGGTTCTGTCGGTTCTGCACGGGTGCTCCTCGTCGTCGTGCCGAGGGTCCCGGGTCGTCGGACCGACGACCAGGACGCCGTCGGCTGTTGCCCACGACGCTACCGCTTTGTCTTGAATCATGCAAGACAACGCGACGCGGTCACGCGACGAGTTCGCAGAACGTCCGTCCGTCGGCGGTCCAGCTCTGCCGGGCTCGCAGCCCCGCCGTGGCCGCGTGACGGAGGAGTGCGTCGACGCCGACCTCGGCCCACGGGAAGCCCTCGCTCCGGTTGCCGTCCACGTCGACCACGTGCGCGGTGAACGCACGGTCCGCCGCGCGGTCCACGTGGGTCTCGACGACCACGCGGCCGCCGTCGCGGACGATCTCGCCGCACCGGGCCAGGAGCGCGACCGGGTCGCCGCCGATGCCGATGTTGCCGTCGATCACGAGGGCGGTGTCCCAGCGGCCCTCGTCGGGGATCGGGTCGAACACCGAGCCCTGCACGGCCGTGCCGCCGGAGCGTCGGGCGATCGCGACGGCCTCGGCGGAGACGTCCACGCCGAGCGAGGGGATGCCGAGCGCCCGGGCGGCGACGAGCATGCGACCGGGGCCGCACCCGATGTCGATCACGGGGCCGTCCGCGCCCTCGAGGAGGGAACGGTCGATCCGGTCGGCTGCGGCGCTCCACCGGCCGACGTCCATCGTGACCTCGACGTCGGGACGCTCCGGGTCGGTCAGGCGCAGGTGGCCGTCGGTCTGCAGGGCGCGGGCGTACGGCTCGCCGCCGCCGGCGCCGAACGTGACGGTGTCGTGCATCGTCATCGGGCACCTCCGGTCGTCGTGGTCATGGTCGTGTCGTGCTCGGCGGCGAAGGCCGTGGCGAAGCGCGAGGTCGGCGCGAGGGCGGCGACCTGCTCGGCGTCCGCGACGGTGTCGACGTCGAGCAGCGCGGGCAGGGTGCCGACCGACAGGCCGGCGTCGGTCAGGCGCGCGAGCTGCACGGCGCCCGTGTCGTCCTGCGACATCGGGACGCCGCGGAGCAGGGCGCCGTCGGGCTCGCGCAGGTACAGCGACCAGAAGCCACCGTCGTCCGCCGGACCGAACCACGCGTCGCGTTCCGGGTCGTCGAACACGGGTGCGAGGTGCTCGGAGGTGGCCTGCGGGGTGTCCATGCCGACGAGCAGCGTCGGACCGGTCATCGCGTCGAACATCGCCCCGAGGCGCTCGTCGAGGCCGCCGCCGACCTGGTGCAGGACCTCGAAGTCGTCGGTGCCCTCGGGCAGGACGACGCCGTCGTAGAGCAGCACGCGACGCGAGGCGGGCAGGGCACGCACCGTCGCGATCGTGTCGGCCAGCGCGGCCGAGGCGACGCGGGCAGCACCCTCCGGGGTCAGGGCCGGCGTCAGCCGGGTCTTGACCTTGCCGGGCAGGCACTCCTTGGCCACGACGACCACCGTGACGTCCGTCATGAGCGTGCTCCTTCCGTGGTGGACCCGGCCACGTCGCGGGCCGGACCGGGCGCGACCACGCGGGGGCGTGCCTCCCGGCCGTACTCGCGCAGCAGACGGGACATGTCGCGGACGGCGTTGACCGTCCCGCGGAGCGTGCCGGTGACCTTGCTGTCACCGACGCGCTGGGCGTACCCGATGTCGGACTCGTCGACCCGCCACCCGGCCGCGTGTGCCGCCAGGACCATCTCGAGCGGGTAGCCGCTGCGTCGGTCCTGCAGGTCGAGGGCGACCAGGTCGGCGCGGCGCATGACGCGCATCGGACCGAGGTCGCGGAGGCGGTAGCCGGTCGCGCGGCGCATCAGGACCGCGAGCACGCGGTTCGCGAAGCGGGCGTGCGGCGCCCACGCGCCACGGGTGGTCGGCACGCGCCGACCGAGGGCGAGGTCGGTCCGCCCGTCGGCCACGCGGGCGACGAGGTCGGGCAGCTCCGCGGGGTCCATCGAGGCATCGGCGTCGCAGAACGCGACGTACTCCGCGGTCGCGGCGGCGACGCCGGCGGCACACGCCGAGCCGAAGCCCTTGACCGGTTCGGTGACGACCGTCGCGCCGTGGGCGCGGGCGACGTCGGCGGATCCGTCGGTCGAGCCGTTGTCGACGACGATGGCGCGGTACCCCTCGGGCAGGCGGCCGATGACGCGCGGGAGCGCGTCCGCCTCGTCCAGGCAGGGGAGGATCACGTCGACGGTCATGTGGTCCATTCGGTGCGGGTCGCCCTGGCGACGGGGCCGATCTCCGGTCGCGCGCGTCGCGTCCTCGTCGGGCTGGTCGCCGGCGGGTGGGGTTCGGTCCATGCTCACGACGTAACACGATGACACGTCGCGGGGTACAGGATCCTGTCCCCCAGGGCGTGTCGAGCGCGGTGATCGGACCGTCTGGCCCGCGATCGGGGGACGGCCGGGAGGCCCGGGTGCGGTCCCGGGTCCGCGTGCGCGGGCGGGTGGTGCGTGCTCGCCCCGCGCTGGTGCGGTGGCGTCTCGCGCTGGTGCGGTGGCGTCCCGCGCTGGTGCGGTGGCGGACGCGAGACTCGCCTGGGCGGACACGGCTCGCGCCCCGAGGCGCGAGCCGTGTCCGCTGAGACGAGTCTCAGGCGGCGTCGTCCGCTGGACGCTGCGTCACCGCTGCACGGCGGCGCGGAGCGGTGCGGTCGCGAAGTCACGCATGCCCTGCTCGAAGTCGACCTGCGCGTGCCAGCCGAGCTCCGAACGGATCCGCTCGGACGACGCCGTGACGTGCCGGACGTCTCCGAGTCGGTACTCCCCGGTGACGACCGGCTGCGGGCCGTCCGGCCCGGCGATGGCCGCGGCCATGTCACCGATGGTGTGGACGACGCCCGAGCCCACGTTGTACGCGCGGAAGGTCTCGGCGGGCAGCTCCGCGGTCGCGGCGATCGACGCGGCGTTGGCACCCGCGACGTCGTCCACGTGCACGAAGTCGCGACGCTGGCGGCCGTCCTCGAAGACGCGGGGTGCCTCGCCGCGGGCCAGGGCAGAGCGGAAGAGCGACGCGACACCGGCGTACGGGGTGTTCGACGGCATGCCCGGCCCGTAGACGTTGTGGTAGCGCAGGGCGATCGCGGTACCGCCGGTCGCGCGGGCCCACGACGAGGCCAGGTGCTCCTGCGCGACCTTCGTCTGCGCGTAGACGTTGCGGGGGTCCAGGGCGGCCGACTCGTCGATCAGCCCGGGCACGAGCGCGCGACCGTCGGGCCCGATCGGGTCGAAGCGTCCGGCGTCGAGGTCCTCGCGTCGTCGTGCCGGCGGCCGCATCGGTTCACCGTCGGCGGTCTCGTAGGCGCCCTCGCCGTAGACCACCATCGAGCTCGCGACGACCAGGCGGCCGATGCCGTGCCGGTCCATGCCCGCGAGCACGTGCGCGGTCCCGGCGTCGTTGGACGACACGTAGTCCGGGGCGTCCTGGAAGTCGACGCCGAGGCCGACCTTGGCCGCCTGGTGGCAGACGACGTCGACGCCGTCGAGCGCCGCCTCGAGGGCGACGCGGTCACGGACGTCACCGTGCACGAACGACAGGCCCTGCTGCTCGTGGGCGCGGACGACCTCGGCCGGGTCGCCGTGCACGTCGTCGCGCAGGGAGTCGAGCACGCGGACCTCGTGCCCCTCGGCGAGGGCGCGACGGACGATCGCGGACCCGATGAAGCCCGCGCCGCCGGTGACGAGCAGGCGGCTCACGCCGTCGCCCCGAGGACGCTGGCGCTGGCGGCAGCGGGGACGAGCTCGCGCGGGGTGTAGTCGTCGGGCAACGCGGCGACGACGCCACCGATGGCGCGGACGATGACCTCGTTCGCGCGGGCCAGGCGCTCCATGACGGCGCCGTGGGTGACAGGGGCCTCGGTGGACCGTGCCGCCTCGTCCTCGATGGGGGCCAGGCCGGCGTCGGCGTCGGTCACGAAGGACAGGTTGACCGTGCCGATGCCGAGCTCGGCAGCGAGCGGCACCTCGGGCGTCATCGTCATGTTGATCGTGTGGCCGCCGGCCTCGCGCATCCAGGTCGACTCCGCGCGGGTCGAGAAGCGCGGGCCCTGGATGACGACGCACGTGCCCGTCGGCCGGAAGGGCACGTCGAGCGCGGCGACGGCGTCGATCGCGGCGCGGCGGAGCACCGGGTCGAAGGGGTCGGCGAAGGACAGGTGCTGCACCTGGTCCTCGAAGAACGTGTCCTTCCGGCCCCAGGTGCGGTCGATCAGCTGGTCGGTCACGACGAAGGTGCCGGGGGCGTAGTCCGGGTGCAGGCCACCGACCGCGCTCGACGAGACGATCGCACGCACGCCGAGGGACCGGAGAGCCCAGACGTTCGCGCGGTGGTTGATCAGGTGCGGGGCGACCGAGTGCTCGCGACCGTGGCGGGTGAGGAACGCGACGCGCTTGCCGGCCATCGTGCCGACCGTGATCGGACTCGACGTCGGGCCGTAGGGCGTGTCCAGGGTGATCTCGTCGGCGGTGCCCTCCTCGAAGAGGCGGTAGAGGCCGGAGCCCCCGATCACCCCGATGCGAGCCGTCGTTCCGTCCACAGGTTCGGTCGTGGTCACGTGGTCCTCCACAGGTCCTCCGGATGTCCTCGGCGCGTGGTGCGCCCTGGATACGCTACTGACGCCCCTCCGGCATCGACCGGGAACGGGGCGTCCCCACGAGGTTCGGAGGCATCCGTGCGCACGATCGGTCAGCACCGCGACGAGGTCGCCGCGCTCCTCGCGCCCGTGCTCGCTGCGCGGGCGGAGGAGACCCTGCCGCTCGACGCGCTGGCGGACGGCGCCGGTGCCGGCCGTGGGTACCGGGTGCTCACCCGGGCCGTCTCCGCGCCGGTCCCGCTGCCGGTGTTCGACAACAGCCAGATGGACGGGTTCGCCGTCCGGTCGACCGATGCCGGCAACGACGTCCGCGTGGTCGACCCGATCCCCGCCGGGGCCGTGCCGGCACCGCTCGGCCCGGGCACCGCTGCGCCGATCATGACCGGGGCGCGGATCCCCGAGGGCGCGGACGCCGTCGTGCCGGTCGAGGCGACACCGCCGGGGGCGTTCCCCGCGGCGCTGGGGCTCGACACGCTGACCGTGCCCGCCGGGACGACCACCGGGACGTTCGTCCGCCGGGTCGGCAGCGACGTCGCCGTCGGCGCCGAGCTCGCCCCGACCGGGTCCCCGGTGACGCCGGCGCTCCTGGGGGCCCTGGCCTCGGCGGGTGTCGGCGAGGTGTCCGTGGTCCGCCCGGTCCACGTGCTCGTCGTGTCCACCGGCAGCGAACTCACCGATGACGCCGCGCCTGACGGGCTCGACGGAGCGGGCGCGGTGATCCGCGACGCGAACGGTGTCGCGCTCCGTGCGGCCCTGGCCGAGGTCGGTGCGATCGCCCGTGGCGTCCGGCTCAGCGACGCCCCGGACGCCTTCCTGCCGGGACTCGAGTCGGCCGTCGGTGACTGGGCCGACGTCGTCCTGACCACCGGTGGGATCAGTGCGGGGGCGTACGAGGTCGTGCGTCAGGTGCTCGAGCCGCGCGGACTCGCCGTGACCCCGGTCGCGATGCAGCCCGGCGGACCCCAGGCCCTCGGACTCGTCGACCTCGCCGGTCGACGAGTGCCGGTCGTGGCGTTCCCGGGCAACCCCGTGTCCGCCCTCGTGTCGTTCGAGGTGTTCCTGCGGCCGGAGCTCGCGGCCCTCGTCGGTGCACCGGACCGCCCGACCGCCGAGCTGCCGGCCGCCGAGTCGGCGAGCTCACCCGTCGGCAAGCACCAGGTCCGCCGCGGCCGGGTCGCCGACGGGCGTGTGCACTTCGTGGGCGGGCCGAGCTCGCACCTGCTCGGGCACCTCGCCGCTGCCACCCACCTCGTCCACGTCCCCCTCGGCACCGACTCCGTCGAACCGGGGGACCCGCTGACCGTCTGGAGCCTCCGATGACCGACGACCACCCGAACGGCGTGCGCGACGCCGAGCTCTCCCACGTCCGCGCCGACGGCACCGCGCACATGGTCGACGTGTCCGACAAGGACGTCACTGCCCGCTCGGCCACGGCCACGGCCACGCTGGTGACCCGCACCGACGTCGTCGAGCGGATCCTCGACGGGTCGCTGCCCAAGGGAGAGGTGATCGGCACCGCCCGGATCGCGGCGATCATGGCCGTCAAGAAGACGTCGGACCTGGTGCCGCTCTGCCACCCGCTGCCCATCGCCGGGGTCGAGGTGGACATCACCGGCGACGGCGACCGCGTGCGGATCGAGGTCTCCGTGCGCACGACCTCCCGCACCGGTGTCGAGATGGAGGCCCTGACCGGCGCGAGCGTCGCGGCACTGACCGTGTACGACATGGTGAAGGCCGTCGACCGCACGGCCGTGATCACGGACGTCCGGGTGCTCGAGAAGCACGGCGGACGCTCGGGCGACTGGAGCAACCGATGAACCCCGAACCGACCAGGGGCCGCGCGGGCGTCGTCGTGGTCTCCACGCAGGCCTCGACCGACCCCGCGCTCGACCGCACCGGACCCGTCATCGCCGCATGGCTGCGCGAGCGCGGCTTCGCCGTCGCCGAGCCGACGATCGTGCCCGACGGCGGCCCGATCGCCGAGACGGTGTCCGCCGAGCTCCTCGCGGACGCGAAGGTCGTCGTCACCACGGGCGGTACGGGCGTGACCCCGACCGACCGCACGCCCGAGGCCGTCGCACCCCTGATCGACCTCGAGCTGCCGGGCATCACCGAGGAGATCCGCCGGCGCGGACTCGCCGGTGCCGGTCCGACCGCGCTGCTGACCCGCGGGGTCGCGGGCATCGCCGGTGGCCGCACCGTCGTCGTGACCCTGCCCGGGTCGCGCGGGGGCGTCGCCGACGGGCTCGCGGTGCTGGACGGGGTGCTCGACCACGTGCTGGCCCAGCTGCACGGCGAGGGCCACGCACCCCGGAGCGCGTCGTGAGCGGCGACCGTGTCGTCGTGGCCGACGTCGTGGACCGGGTGATCACGGTGGACGAGGTCTCCGCTGCCGTCACGACCGACCGCGACGGCGCCGTCGTGACCTTCGCCGGGGTCGTCCGCGACCACGACGAGGGCAAGGGCGTCACGGCACTCGACTACGAACGGCACCCGAGCGCGGGAGACGTCATCGCCGAGGTCGCCCGGACGATCGCCGTCGACCACCCCGAGGTCTGCATCGCCGTGCTGCACCGCGTCGGCGCGCTCGGCATCGGGGACGTGGCGCTCGCCGCAGCAGTGGCGTCGCCGCACCGTGCCGAGGCCTTCGCAGCCTGCGCCGCGCTCGTCGACCTGGTGAAGGAGCGGACGCCGATCTGGAAGCGCCAGGAGTTCACCGACGGCACGGACGAGTGGGTCGCTGCGCTGTGACGGACGAGGAGACCGCGGCCGGTCACCGGTGGGCACTCGCGCAGGAGCGCGCGGAGGCCGTGCTCGCGGTTGCTGCCCCGGCCGACCGTCAGCGATCGGCGGGTGCCGTCGCACGGGTCCTCGGCGGGTCTGCGGGGATCGTCGCCGTCCTGGTCGCGCTGGCACTCACGGTGCCACCCGAGGCACCCGCGAGGACGGTGGTGTCGATCGGCGTCGCCCTCGGCGCGCTCGTCCTCCTGCTCACGCAGATCATCCGAGCAGCCGCGGCACGTCGACGCGCCGGACCGGCGCCAGCGCCGGTGGTGGCGGTCCTGCAGACGCGCGAGCGGCACGCGGTCCGGCAGGCGTTCCACGGCCGCCGTCTCGTGCCGGACGACCGTCACGACGTCGTGACCGCCGCGGCCGTGCAGGCAGCGTCGGGAACCGAGCTGGTGTGGTTCTGTGCCACAGCGGTGCTCTGGGTGAGCAGCGCTGCCGTCGGTGGCACGCTCTGGCCGATGTACGCCGCGCTCGCCGTGGTGAACATCGCAGCCGTCGTCGTTCCCGCTCGGGACACCCTCGCCGCGCGACGGTGGCTGACGCAGCACCCGCTGGCCGCGGGCCCTCTCGACGTCACCACGGCCGAGACCTGTGGAACCGCGCAGGAGACCGACGCCCGATCGTGATCCCGGCACTCGTTCAGGGCATGGTCCCGCACTCGGCGGATCCATAGACTCCGGAGCCATGAGCGTTCTGCTGTACGGCGCGGGGATCGTGCTGCTCGTCTTCGCCCTGATCGACATCGTCACCCGGGGCGAGGACCAGGTCCGCGGACTCCCGAAGTTCGCCTGGGTCCTGATCTGCATCTTCGTGCCCGTGGTCGGCAGCATCGTGTGGTTCGCCGTCGGGCACGACTGGAGCGCGAACGACCGGAACCACGGCCGCTACCTCGAGCCGAACCGCCACGAGGACCGGTACGCCAGCATCGGTCACGCCCGCGCCGCCCACGGCGACAAGCGCGTGAACGGCACCGAGCAGGAGCTCGCTGCGCTCGAACGCGAGATCGAGTACTGGGAGGCGCAGGCGCGCCTCCGGCGTGCCAAGGAGGCCGCGGGCGAGGGCGAGCCGACCCCGGGGAGCTGAGCCGCGCCTCCAGGCCGGCAGCCGCTGCCCCGCTCGCTCGCCGCAGCCGCCACCCCGCTCGCCGCAGCACAACCCAAAGCACGTCGCGCCGCGGAATCTCGTGGCGCGACGTGCTTACGGTTGTGCGGGAGCACTCAACGCCACCCCGCAGCACCCGCACCCCGCGGCACCCGCGCCCCGCGGCACCCGCACCCCGCGGCACCCGCACCCCGCCGCGCCGCCTACCCTTGACGGGTGGCTCATCTCCTCGGCGCCGAGAACGTGCATCTCGAGTTCCCCACCCGTGTCGTCTTCGACAGCGTCACCCTCGGCCTCGACGAGGGCGACCGCATCGGCGTCGTCGGCCGCAACGGTGACGGCAAGTCGACCCTGCTCGCCCTGCTCGCGCAGCGCCTCGAGCCGGACGCCGGCCGCGTCACCCATCGGCGCGGCCTGACCGTCGGGTACCTCGACCAGCGCGACGTCCTGCCTGCGGGGGCGACCGTCGGCAGCATCGTCGTCGGCGAGCTCGAGGAACACGAGTGGGCCGGGGACCCGAAGATCCGCGACATCATCGGTGGCCTCGTGTCCGACATCCCGTGGGAGGCCAGGGTCGACGACCTGTCCGGTGGGCAGCGGCGACGGATCGCGCTCGCGAAGCTGCTCGTGGGTGACTGGGACGTGCTGTTCCTCGACGAGCCGACGAACCACCTCGACGTCGAGGGCATCCAGTGGCTCGCCGACCACATCAACCGCCGGTGGTCGTCGAACCAGGGCGGCATGGTCGTCGTGACGCACGACCGGTGGTTCCTCGACGCGGTGTCGACCGACACGTGGGAGGTCCACGACGGTGTCGTCGAGCCGTTCGAGGGCGGCTACGCGGCGTACATCCTGCAGCGCGTCGAGCGTGACCGGCAGGCAGCCGCGAGCGAGCAGCGGCGGCAGAACCTGGCCCGCAAGGAGCTCGCCTGGCTCCGCCGCGGTGCCCCCGCGCGGACCAGCAAGCCGAAGTTCCGCATCGACGCGGCGAACGCCCTGATCGACGACGTGCCGCCGATCCGTGACACCGTCGGCCTGTCGCAGATGGCGACCGCCCGGCTGGGCAAGGACGTCGTCGACCTGCTCGACATCGGTGTCTCGTTCGGCGACGACGTGATCCTGCGTGACGTCGAGTGGCGGATCGCACCGGGGGAGCGGACCGGCATCCTCGGACCGAACGGTGCGGGCAAGTCCACGCTCCTCAACCTGGTGTCCGGCAAGCTGCAGCCGACCACCGGCCGCGTGAAGACCGGCAAGACCGTGCAGGTCGCGGTGCTCGACCAGCAGCTCGCCGACCTGCAGCAGTTCGCGGACGACCGTGTCCGCGAGGTCGTCGCCCGCAAGAAGACGAGTTACATCGCAGACGGCAAGGAGATGACGCCGTCGCAGCTGCTCGAGCGGCTCGGCTTCACCTCGGAGCAGCTGTCCACGCCGGTCAAGGACCTCTCCGGCGGGCAGAAGCGCCGCCTGCAGCTCATGCTCATCCTGCTCGACGAGCCGAACGTGCTGATCCTCGACGAGCCCACGAACGACCTCGACACCGACATGCTCGCCGCGATGGAGGACCTGCTCGACACCTGGCCGGGCACCCTGCTCGTCGTGTCGCACGACCGGTACCTGCTCGAGCGGGTCACCGACCAGCAGTACGCGGTCCTCGGCGGGCACCTCCGCCACCTGCCAGGCGGCGTCGACGAGTACATGCGGCTGCGCGCGTCCGGCTCCGTCCCGCAGACGGCTGCTGCGGCCGCCGCCGCCTCGGCCGGGAGGCCCGACACGGCGCCGGCAGGCGGCTCCGGCGGTGCCGCGGCCGGGTCCAGCGCCCCTGCCGCGTCCGGCCTGTCGGGTGCGGACCGTCGCGCCGCGGAGAAGGAGATGTCGGCCCTCGACCGGAAGATCGCGAAGGCGGGGCAGGACCGGCAGAAGCTGCTCGACGCGTTCGCCGCGCACGACCAGTCGGACTACGCGGGGCTCGGGGCGCTGCAGACGAAGCTCGGGGCGCTCGACGCCGAGGTCGAGCAGCTCGAGGAGCGGTGGCTCGAGGTGGCCGAGCAGCTCGGGGTGTAGCGGGAGCCACGGGTCCGAGACCCGTAGCTCGACCGACGCAGCGTTGCCGGACGACCCGGGTCAGGGGCCCTCGCAGTCGAGTTCGGTCGGCTCGAGGTCCGCGCCCCGGCCCACGCCGTAGGCGGACGGATCCGTGACCGTGCGCAGTCGGCCGAGCCGGTCCTGCTCGGTGACGACGACGGCGCGGACGAACCCGGCGCGCTGGTCCGGGTCGAGCACGAACCGACCGACGACGTCGAGGTACCCGTGCGGCGGGACGACGACCCCGCTGTCGACCGGTACCGTCCGGCCGTACTCCGACGGGCGCGCGGCGTCCTCGGTGACGGTGAGCCCGGCAGCGTCGGCGGTCGGGTGCGGCGCGAGCGCGAGGTGTTCGCACGGTGTCGACCCGGACCGTGCGGACATGCACGTCGTGGGCGGTGTCGTTGGCGAACGCCGTCAGGAACCAGGCGGCTGCGTCGCTGTCGTCGACTCCGGGTCGACGCTGTCCTGCTCGGGGTCGGCTCCGGCCGGGTCACCGCCACCGGGGTTCGCCACGACCTCCCAGAGGTGGCCGTCCGGGTCCTGGAAGAAGCCGGACCACATTCCCCACGGGCGCGTGTACGGCGCCGCGAGCATCGTCGCTCCGGCGGCTGCCGCACGGTCGAGGAACGCCTGTGCGGCCTCCTGCGACGGCTCGAAGTGCCCGATGGTGGTGCTCGGTGCCTCGGCGAGTGCGACGCCGGAGTCCTTCCGCATGTCCTCGCGCCCGTAGACACTGACGATCAACCCGTCGTCGAGGGTGAACATCGCCGTGGTGCCGCCCGCCGCGGTCTCGGACGCGGGGTACTCGGTGCCGATGATCCCGCTGCCGTCCATGCCGAGCAGTGCGCGGTAGAAGGCTGCCGAGCGTCCGACGTCGGCCACGGCGAGGGTGATGGCGTGCATGCCGCGCACGCTACGCCGGACCGGCCGCCGGCTGCCGGCTGCCGTCTGCCGGCTGCCGTCAGTCGCCGAGCCCGAGGATGAGTCGTCGGAGCAGCCCGGACAGCTGCGCCTGCTCGTCCTCGGACACCCCGGACAGGATCGCGCGTTCGGCCTGGAGCAGGTCCGCGATCGCAGCGTCCACGGCTGCGCGACCGCTCGCCGTGAGGGACACGAGGATGCCCCGACCGTCCCGCGGGTCCGTCCGCCGGTTCACGAGCCCTCGCGCCGCGAGCCGGTCGACCCGGTTCGTCATCGTGCCGCTCGACACCAGGGTCTGCTGCAGCAGCGCCTTCGGGCTGAGCTCGTACGGTTCGCCCGCACGCCGCAGCGCCGACAGCACGTCGAACTCCCAAGGCTCGACGTCGCTCGCGTCGAACGCGGCCCGTCGTGCGCGGTCGAGGTGCCGGGCGAGCCGGTCGACGCGGGACAGGACCTCGAGCGGCCCGAAGTCCAGGTCGCCCCGCTCCCGACCCCACGCCGCGACGATCCGGTCGACCTCGTCCTGCTGCGGCATCCCTCCATCTTGGCCGAACCGGTCGCGCGCGGCCAGCGCCCGGGCCGTGGGAGGATGGACGGGCACCGGACGGGCTCCACCCCGTCCGGTGTGTTCCGCCTTGGTGTAACGGCAGCACGACGGCCTTTGGTGCCGTTAGGTCCGGGTTCGAATCCTGGAGGCGGAGCGTGGGTTGCTCCGAGTTCTCGGCGTTCGGGTCGAGACGTTCCGCGGCTCGGCGGAGGAGTCGTCTTCCATGCCGCGGCCGAAGATGCCCACATCGACTGGAAGCGCGCATCGGAGACGGCGACGGCTCTCGCCCTGACCCTCGGACTCACCGTCTCGATGGGCGATCGACCACCGGACATCCGACTCCGCCTTCACCCGAGCGTCACGGATGCGCTCGATCTGGTCGTCAACGGTCATTCGCGTGACGTCGAGGACGAGGTCTACCGGCGGCGGAGTGGCACTGATTCGGTGCAACAGCTCGAACTCCTCATCCGTGATGGAGACCGGACGGGTTGTTGCTCGCTTGCGGGCCTCGTCGAGGGTGACAGCCGAGTGCACGATGAAGCACGCGACGACGAGCTGACGAACGTCGTCACCATCGATGTAGGCTGCGCGCTCCTGATCGGCTGCGAGAGCCCGAGCGCAGGTCGTCTCACCGACTGCCGGGCCGCCCGAGAGGAGGAGCGGTCGCATCGTCGAGTCCTCCCGCTGGCGGATTGCCTCAGACCAACCACACGTTCCGGTGAGCGACCGGTGCGAGGGAGGACGCATCTCTTCCCTGGCTGAGACCCCCTGGTCACCGTGGTCACATGGACTGCTTCGCGAGCTGGCGCACGCGCATCTGGAGGGACGGCTCAGGCCGTCGCTCTCCTCTACCCCGACCCCGGGCCTGGAGCCTTCGGACTGCTCACGAAAGAAGCACAACCATGCACATCCGCGACTGCACGCCGCTTGACCTGCCCGCGCTCACCGCACTGACGATCGAGACGTTCCGGCCTCTCCTCGCCGGCTCCCTCGCGCAGCTACGGGCCGAGGTCACCGCGCACGACCATGGGCGCTGGGAGGACGACCACCGCCAGGAAGTCCCTTCCCTGCTGGCTCCCGACGAGGGTCGCTTCATCACACTGGCGGAAGAACCCGGCGAACCGCTCGGCTACGTCGGCTGGAACACCACCGGTGCGACCTCCGGACGACTCGAGATGGTTGCCGTTCACCCTGACGCTCGACGGCGCGGAGTCGCGCGAGCGCTCTGCTCGGCGGCGCTGACCAGGCTCGGAGACCTTGGGGTCACCGTGGTGCACATCGGAACGGGCGGCGACGAGTTCCACGCCCCGGCACGAGCCCTCTAGGAATCCCTCGGCTTCATCCCGTACCCGACCGTCGATCACGCCCGGACTCTCTGACCGGAGCCGGGAGGGCTACCGAGCGCAGCCCTCCCGGCCCGATGAACTGCGCCCGACGGCGTCTCGACGGCCGATCGGCTACCGGTACGAGCTGCTCGTAGGCTTGCTGGGTGATCGCGCAAGTTCTTGGTTCTGGTCGTCCGCTCGTCGCTCTCCACGGCTTCGGGGTGGACCACCGGATCATGCTGCCGCTGGCGGATGCGGTGCAGGACCTGCCTTGGCGGATGGTGTTCCTCGACCTGCCGTGGGCCGAAGCCGCTGCGGTGACCGCGACCGCGGAGAGCGCGGTCGACGTGGCCGCCGGGGTGCTCGCTGAGATCGACGACCACCTCGGGGACGAGCCGTTCGCCGTCATCGGGAACTCCTTCGGCGGCATGATCGCCCGACATGTTGCTCACGAACGCCGAGACCACGTCCTCGGCGTCGCGACCCTGGCGGGTGTGGTGCATGCGGCACACGCAGACAGGGCCGTCCCCGAGCGCACCGTGCTGCACATCGAACCGTCCGTCCTCGACTCCGCCGGCGACGCGCGAGAGGCGTTCGAGGAGGTCAGCGTCATCCAGGACGAGACCGCATTCGCGGCGTTCGAGCGGTACGTGCTCCCGGGTCTCCGTGGCGCCGACCCTGCTGTGATGGACCGCATCTCGGCCGACTACGCGCTGGACGCGGTGCCAGAGGAGCGGCACCCGGAGCCGTTCACCGCTCCGGCCCTGCATCTGTTCGGTCGGCAGGACGACGTCGTCGGGTACGAGGACGGGCTCGCACTCCGGGACCACTACCCGCGCGGGAGCTTCGTCGTCCTCGACGGTGCTGGACACAACGTGCACCTCGAGCTCCCCGGGACCACCGCCGCCCTGATCCGCGACTGGCTCGCGCAGATCGACCGCTAGCCGACCGGCTGTCGAGATGCGAGCCGTAGCCTGCATTGCCGACTGGTTTGATGAACTGTGCGACGACAACCCGGAGAACCGAACACGCGCATGCCCGACCTGGCACTCGTGCTGGCCCTCGTCGCCGGAATCTTCTGGCTCGTCGCGCTGACGCTGCCGACCTACTTGCTCGCCGCCATCGGCAACCTCCCCGGGGAGGACCCTGAGCGCGCCGAGCGGTCCCTCGTGATCGCTTCCGGCGCTTCCTTGAGTTCCGTGCTCCTCGCGGTCCCTGCAACGATCGGCTCTTTCGTTGTGCGCCGCGCAGGAGTCCGCAGAACCAGCGCCGGAGCGGAATCGACCTGAGATCCGTGTCCGACAGCTGATCGGCTACCGGGCGCGGAGTTGAAGGTAGTCGAGTGCCTGGCGGACCGTTTCTCCGAGCGCGCGGGTGCTGTCGATGACGAGCCGCTCGTCCGTGCGGGGCTCGTACTCGTCTGCGGTGCGCTGTACCTCGTCCCACGTCGGCAACGTGAACCCTGGCAGGTCGTTCGCACGCTGTTCCACGCGGCGGCGGTGTTCGTCGGCGTCCGCGCACACGACCTCGATCACGCGCAGCGGTACCCCGGCGGCATCTGCTGTCGACACCCATCCAGCCCGAGCGGCTGCTACGCCGCTCACCGCGTCTGCGATGACCGTCTGTCCTCGCCGCAGGTTGGGTACTGCGATGGCATGCATGATCGAGTACGCGGCGATCCCGGACTGCTCGCTTGGGATCCCGTACTTCCACATGGCGCCTTCGATCGCGTCGACGCGGAGCGTCAGCGAAGGCGTCAACCCAGCGATCGCGGCAGACAGCGTCGATTTCCCTGCACCGGGAAGCCCGCAGATCTGGACCAGCATCGACGACTCCTTCGTTGGCCGTAGCTCCTTGTCCATCGGTCATGGACGCGCCGCACCCGCGAAGTGGACACGACCACCAAAGCCCTGGGAATGCGTCCAGTAGCCGATGTCGGCCCGAACGGCAGCCAGGGCCGCCATCGCGATGAGGGCAAGTTCCGCTCGCGACGATCACGATCGGCGCCAGTCAGGAGTTCCTGGGCCCTCAGTGTTGCGGGAAACGGTCGGACCGGGCGAACAGCATCGAGCTGACGACGAGGAGCATCACGCCGATGTACGCGAGAGGCTGACCGAGGAACAACAGAACGCCGGCACCGATGTTCGCGCCGCCGTCCGGATCGGACGTGACCTCTGCGAGGAACGCGCCGCCGCAGAGAACGCCTCCGACAGTGAGGAGGATGCCGCCGGTCAGGCAGGCGAGGCGAGACGAATTCATCGTCGCATTCTCTACGGGATCGGACGAGACGTCGACATCCAGGCCGTCTCAGAAGCCGATGCGCCACCGGGCGAGGCTATGGCTGGTACCAGCAGGCGTAGATGGATTCGGCCGATGAGTGCGCTGCTCGTAGAGGTCCCCCGACTGTCCTCGCGGTGGTGAACCCGAACGATGAAGGCTCGATTCCGCCTTGGTTGGTCATCGTCCTTGCAGTCGCGATCGTCGGTGTGGCCGTCGTCTCGTTCCTTCGTCGCAAGCGCTGACGGGCCGCACGGAAAGCGTTGCTGCGACGTCCGGTGGCCGGTCGTTCAACGGGCGCACCAGCGTGGCCTGCTCCCACCGCAACTTCTGCTGTCTCAGTGTGGGCAGCTTCGTTCGATGTCGTCTTTCTCGCGCCGCTCCACGTCGTGGCTGCGTCGTGGACCACCGGAGTTCCTTGGGGACCGGGTCACGCAGGTCGATGGCGCGCTGCGGAGAGCCAAAGGGGTTGGCTGTTGCAATGATTGCGTCGTGTCCACCACGAGTGCCCTCCTTGTCATCGACCTCCAGCACGGTGTCGTCCAGGACTGCTTCGACGCAGCAGGTGTTCTCGAGCGAACTGCCCAGCTCGTCGAACGAGCCCGATCCACCGGCGTGCCGGTGGTATGGGTTCAGGACCACGGCAATTTCGCCGAGGGGTCCGCGGAGTGGGAGCTGGCGGCTCCGCTCCATCGTCGAGCCGATGAGCCGCTAGTTCGGAAGGAGTACCGCGACTCGTTCGCGGATACCGACCTGGACGGAGTCCTTGAATCTCTGCGCGTGAAGCGTCTCGTGGTCGCGGGAGCTCAGAGCGACTACTGCATCCGCACGACGACCCAGGCGGCGGCGGCACGAGGGTTCGACGTCACGCTGGTGTCCGACGCCCACACGACGACGGATGCAGAGCATGACGGTGCGCACATCAGCGGAGAGCAGATCGTGGCGCACACGAACATGTACTTCGGCGGTCTGCGCTATCCCGGCCGACACTACGCGGCAGAGGCGCATGACCGGGTGCGCTTCTGAGAGATCCGCGCACCGGAAGGTACCCGGATCCGATCGTTCTCCTGACAGACCCGTCAGGTGCCCCTGCGCTCCGGACACCGACTTCTCGAGGGCCCACCACCGCTCGCTGACTACCTGCGGCTGCGACGTGAGAGCGGCTTGATGCCCAAGTCCGAGGAGCAGGGCGCCGGTGCATTGACGGGCTCTTGGACATTCCGGCACGTCGTCGATCCGGCCGGCGTCGTTGCCGGTGTGGGCCGGGTCGTCGGCGACAGCTCCTGGTCACGCGCCGGCCGGCGCCTACGTGACCCTGACTGCGGACCCGCCGGGGCGACATCTGTACGAGCAACGCGGCTTCATGGACGTGGCTCCGGATGGGACCGGCATGCGCCTTGTCGTGCCCTGACGGTGTGATTGCGCCGATTCTCTCGACCGTGGTGATCCCCGCCGCCTGATCGGGCCGGGCTCCTCCTCACCTGTAGCGCAGACGACAGGCCAGCGCCCGGTCGGATCTTGTGCTGATCCCTTTCGCACGCTTCAAGGGGGGCTTTGTTCTTATCCGAACCGGAAGCCGCGGCCGCGCGAGCCCTCGGCGAGACCTACACGCAGCACAACCCGCAGGCTGGCGACGGCCCGGACGCGTTCGTCGGGTACGTGCACTGGCTCCGCGGACAGTTCCCCGAACTGCACCTCGACGTCAAGCGGACCATCGCCGAGGCGACCTCGTCGTCACCCACAGCAACCGGCACCTGGCACCTGGCACCTGGCGCCCGCGGTATGGCGGTGGCCGACTTCTGGCGATCGGACGGCGGCCCGATCGTCGAGCACTGGGACGTCATCCAGGAGGTCCCCGAGGAAGCCGCGAACACCAACACGATGGTTTCTTCTCGCCGCTCCCGGAGCGGCTGCGGAGGACGCGCTCGGGTCAGGTCCTCCGCGGCTCGTCCCTCAGCCCTGGATGACGACCTCGTGGTCGCGCTTCGTCGTGACGAGGTCCCAGTACCGCGGTGCGATCTCGTCGGCCGTCAGGCTCGCGACGCCCTCCGGTGCCTGGTCGGTGATCCAGACGCCGATCGCGACGTGCGCGACGTGCACGCCGCTCTCGTCGGCTTCGAGCGCGGAACCGAGGTTCAGCGCCCAGTTGCGAAGTGCTGCGCCGCCGGCGGTGACGTTGCCGAACATCGGCACCGGGTAGACGGATCCCGCACCGGTGGTGACGATGATCGTCCCGGCGCCGGCTTCGAGCATGGCGGGCAGGACGGTCGCGGTCGCGGCCATGGCGCCGTAGAGGTAGTACTCGACCTGCGGTTGCACGTTCTCCGGAGTGGCCTGCCGGACGTCGACGGGCGCGGTGGCGCCCGAAGTCGCGTCGGCCGGGGAGTACTCGAGGACGTCGATGCTGCCGAAACGGTCCGTCGCCGCCTCGAGGGCTGCGGTGAGCGAGGGACGGTCGAGGACGTCCGCGGCGAAGCCGGCAGCGGTGATGCCGTCGGCTGCGAGCGTCTCGGTGAGCGTGTCGAGCTTGTGCTGGGTGCGGGAGATCAGGGCAACGGCGTATCCCTGGGCGCCGAACGTGCGGGCGATGGCGAGTCCGAGGCCGGAACCGGCTCCGATGATGGCGATGGTGGGCATGAGGCTTCTTCCTGTCGTGGTGCTGGTCAGCGGCGGCGCTGTGCCGGGTCGGTCAGCGCCGGAGTCTCGGTGAGGTGGTCGGCGGGGAGGGTCTCCGTGCCGGGGTCTGCCACGGCGTCGATCGCGTCGAGGACGTCGTGCGTGAGGGTGTGCTCGGCTGCGGCGATGAGGTCGTCGAGCTGTTCCGGCGTGCGCGGACCGACGATGACGGCGGTGACCGCGGGGTGGCTGCGGACGAACGCGGTCGCGAGGTGCGGCAGGCTCAGCCCAGCCTGCGACGCGATGTCCTGGAGGCCTTCGACGACGTGCCAGCGCTCGGCGTTGCCGGGAGCGGTGCGGTCGAACATGCCGGGGCTGAGTCGGGCGCGGCTGTTCTCGGCGAGGTCGCGGCCGCTGAGCCACCCGTTCGCGAGTGGGCTGAAGGTCAGCACCCCCATGTCGTACCGGCGTGCGGTGGGGAGGACGGATGCTTCGACGCGGCGGTTCAGGATCGAGTAGCGGGCTTGTTCGGTGGTGAAGCGTGCGTGGGCGCGTCGGTCGGCGACCCACTGTGCTTCGACGATCTTCTCCGCCGGGAACATCGAGTGCCCGAACGCGCGGATCAGCCCCTCCCGTTTCAGGTCGGACAGTGCCCCGAGGGTCTCGTCGAGATCGGTGTTCCAGTCGTACCGGTGCAGCTGGTACAGGTCGATGTGGTCGGTGCCGAGTCGCTGCAGGCTCGCTTCGACGGCCGTGCGGATCCAGCGTGGGGACGCGCCGCGCTGGTTCGGGTCCCGGACGTCGGGCAGGCCGAACTTCGTCGCCAGGACGACCTCGTCGCGGCGGTCGCGGATCGCGTCGCCGACGATCCGTTCGGAGTCGCCGTTGCCGTACCGGTCGGCGGTGTCGATGAGGTTGATGCCGGCATCGATCGCGGTGTGGATCATCCGGTTCACCTCGGCGCGGTCGGTGTTGCCGAACCCCCCGAAGTTCATCGTGCCGAGGGCTGTCGCGGAGACCGAGATGCCGGTCGCTCCGAGGTACCTGCGTTCCATGATGCTTCCTCTTCCTCAGCTGCTCTCGTGTGTCCGGGCCGGGAGGGCGCAGGCGCCGTCGGAGTCGGGGTCGCAGGACGCCGCCCCGGCATCACCGATCGGCCGAAGCGTCGGGATCGGCAGCGGCGTCTGCTCCGAGGAGGTGCTCGCGGTCCCGGTCATGCGACACCTGCGGGTGCTTCGGCGGCGGCGTCGAGGGCCTGCGCGTACCCGTCGACGGACTGCGCGCCGGATGCGGCGAACCGGCGGTCGAAGACGACGAAGGGGACACCCTGCGCACCGAGCGCGCGGCCCTCGGCGACGTCGGCTCGGACGGCGTCGCCGTACGTGTCCCCGGCGAGGACGTCGCGGACACGGTCGGCTGAGAGTCCCACCTCGGCAGCGGTTGCCGCGAGGGCGTCCACGTCGAACGGGTTCAGCTCGCCGGCGAAGAACCGGTCCTGAACGAGGGTGGAGAACGCCAGCCCGAGCCCCTGCTCGTCGGCGTGGTGGACGACGCGGTGGAAGTCGAACGTGTTCGCGTTCAACCGGTCGAGCGAGAAGGCGAGCCCCTCGCTCTGCGCGACCGCCTGGATCTGCCGTTCGGCACGGAGGACGACTGCAGCGTCGCCGCGGTGCGAACGGATGAACGCGCTCTCGATCGTCTCTGGAGTGTGCGGGGCGCCAGGGTTCAGTTCGAAGGAGCGCAGGCGGAGCTCGAACCGGTCACGATCGGGTCGCCGCGCGATCGCGTCCTCGAGTCGGTGCTTGCCGATGTAACACCAGGGACAGCCCAGGTCTGCCCACACCTCGACCGTGATCGGCCTCGTGGAGTCGGGCGACGTCGTGTCGTTCATCTCGTTCACCTCACTGGTAGTGCGTGACGAGATCATCACCCGTTCGTCAGCGCCCTACAAAAGGCACTTCGAAGTGCGCCGCCCGCACTGACAGCCCAGCCTCGAGACCGACCGGACCAGCGTCCCCGGAGCCACCGGCTGCAGCTCATCCCCTCGGCCGGTCCTCGCCGTTCCGCGCGCGGCCTGTGCCGATGCGGTCGCTCTCGAGGACGAGGTACCGCTCCTGTCGGCTGTCGTGACGTCCGACCGCCACCGGGCGGGCCGTGCTCGCGGAGGTCCGGCGCCCAGCGCGCTAGGGTCGGCGCATGGGGCTTCGGGGGCGGGACCGGTCGCGGCAGGTCAACGTCCGGGCCCTCCTCGCGATCGCACTGATCGTCCTGTGGGGCATCGTGCTCGTGGCGACCGGCGTCTTCGATCCCGCTCGCCAGACCCCGCCGTCCCAGTTCGACCACGACGACGGCATGCTCCCGCCCACAGCAGCCGATCGTCGGACCTCGGCCGTCCAGGCCGTCGCGCTGATCGCGTCCCTGCCCGTCGCCGTCCTCGCCCTCTGCATCGCAGCGAGCTCGCTCCGCGTCTGGCGCGAACAGGTGTCGGCGGTCATCGCGACCAGTCTCACCAGCCTCGCCGCCCTGGCCGCCATCGGCCTCGCCTGGATCGGGGTCGGTACCGTCATCTTCTTCACCTAGCCGGTGCAGGTGACGGCACCGACGTCGAGGGAGACGGCACCGACGTCGCGTCCCGAGCGGTCGACGTGGCACGGCGATCGTGCCGGTCGTCCGCAGGCCGGCTGACGGACCGGCACCGCGACGACGGACTGGAGGCGCGGATCACCGTCGCCGGTCGGCGTCCGGTGGTCCGCGCCTCCCGTCCGCCCCGTCAGGACGACAGGTGCGCTGCCGCACGGACCGGACGGAGTGCGTGACCGGCGGGCGACGCCGCCCGCCGGCCGCCGGCCATCTCCTGCAGGACCCGGTGCACCTGTCGGCTGTAGCCGGACTCGTTGTCGTACCAGACGTACAGCACCGCGTGCTCGGACCCGTCCGCGATCGTCGCGAGCCCGTCCACGATGCCCGCCCGCCGACTGCCGAGCAGGTCCGTCGAGACGACCTCCGGCGACTCGACGTAGTCGATCTGCCGCCGGAGCGGCGAGGTGAGCGAGGCGTCCCGGAGCACCCCGTTCAGCTCGTCGCGTCCGACCGGGTGACCGAGCGTCAGGTGGATGACCGCGAGCGAGACGTTCGGCGTGGGGACGCGGACGGCGCTGCCGGTGAGCCGGCCGCGGAGTTCGGGCAGTGCCTTCTCGGCGGCCTTCGCTGCGCCGGTCGCGGTGATCACCATGTTCAGGCCCGCCGCCCGCCCTCGCCGGTCGGCGGGGTGGTAGTTGTCGACCAGGTTCTGGTCGTTCGTGGCGGAGTGCACGGTCTCGACGTGCCCGTGGACGATGCCCCAGGCGTCGGACACGACCTTGAGCACCGGGACGATCGCGTTCGTCGTGCACGAGGCGGCACTCACGACCGGGTCGTCGCCGATGCCGTCGTGGTTGATGCCGTGCACCACGTTCGGTACGTCGCCCTTCCCCGGCGCGGTGAGCAGCACGCGGGCCGCTCCGGGGGCGAGGAGGTGCTGCCCGAGCCCCTCGGCGTCGCGCCAGCGACCGGTGGTGTCGACGACGATCGCGTCCTCGATGCCGTGCGCGCGGTAGTCGACGGCGTCGGGGGAGTCGGCCGAGACGAACTGCACGAGGGTGCCGTTCGCGGTGATGGTGTCGTGCTCGGTGTCGACGGTCACCGTGCCGGCGAAGGGGCCGTGGATCGAGTCCCGGCGGAGCAGGCTCGCCCGCTTGACCAGGTCGCCGGGCCCGCGACGGCGGACGACGACGGCACGCAGGGCGAGCGGGGCGTGCTCCCCGGCGCGTTCGAGCAGGATCCGGGCGAGCATCCGACCGATCCGCCCGAACCCGTACAGCACGACGTCGCGTGGGGCGTCGCGGTGCGGTCCGTCCGCCGTGCCCCGGTGCAGGAAGAACTCGTCGGTGAGGAACTCGCGCAGGGTGCTGCCGAGGCGGTCACGTCGGTGGCGGGACGCGAGGTCGCCGAGGTCCACCGACACCGACGACAGCGCCATCGTGTCGAGTTCGGTCAGGATCGCCAGGCTCGTCGCGACCGGCAGTTCGGTCTCGTCGACCCGGCGGCTCGACCGGTGCGCCTTGACGATCCCGATCGGGGACTGCCCCACCAGGGGACGGCCGTGGACGGACGGCACGACGTCGTCCCGCCGGTACAGCCGTCCGATGAGCGGCACCATCGCCTCGGCGGCAGCGAGCTTCTCGTCCCACACCCGCTGCAGGCGCGCACGCTCGGCGGCGGTGGACACCCCGGTCGTGGTCGGGGCGCCGGACGGCATCAGGCGACCTGCCGGACGTCGGCCGTGGCGTGCAGGGCGGCGCGACGCTCGTCGAGGATCGCGGTGAACACCGGGGGCGTGCGGTCGCCGAACCCGGCGAGGAACTCCTCGGTCAGGTCGCACTCCTCGAGCCACGGCCCGGGGTCGACGGCGAAGAGGGCCTCGAGCTGTGCGGCGGTGACGTCGAGCCCGTGCACATCCAGGTCGTCCAGGTCGGGGAGGAGGCCGACCGGGCTCTCGACCGCCGGCACGGTGCCCTCGACGCGGCGCGCGATCCACTCGAGCACGCGGGCGTTCTCGCGGAAGCCCGGCCACAGGAAGGCGCCGTCCTCGCCACGCCGGAACCAGTTGACCTGGAACACCGCCGGTGCCCCGGCGCCGAGGCGCTCGCCGATCCGGAGCCAGTGCACCCAGTGGTCGGCCATGTCGTAGCCGCAGAACGGCAGCATCGCGAAGGGGTCGCGGCGGAGCTCCCCGACGGTGCCCTCGGCTGCGGCGGTCCGCTCGGACGACACCGTCGCACCCATGAACACGCCCTCGGCCCAGGACGACGCCTGCGCCACGAGCGGGACGTTCGTCGACCGACGACCGCCGAACACGACGGCGTCGACGGGGACGCTGCGCTCCCACCCGTCGGCGAGCGTCGGGACCCGGTCGAGCGCCACCGTGAACCGGGCGTTCGGGTGCGCGGCCGGAGTGCCGCTCGCCGGTGTCCAGGCGGCGCCGGTCCAGTCGACCAGGTGCGCGGGCGGTTCGGGGGTGAGGCCCTCCCACCAGACGTCGCCGTCGTCGGTCAGCGCGACGTTCGTGAAGATCGTGTCCGCGGCGATCGTCTCGACCGCGACGGGGTTCGTGTCGGGGCCGGTCCCCGGTGCGACGCCGAACAGCCCGGCCTCCGGGTTGATCGCGTGCAGTCGTCCGTCGGCACCCGGGCGGAGCCAGGCGATGTCGTCGCCGATGGTCTCGACGGACCACCCGGGCAGGGCCGGCTGCAGCATCGCGAGGTTGGTCTTGCCGCAGGCCGAGGGGAACGCGGCGGCGACGTGGACGGCCCGGCCCTCGGGCGAGGTGAGCCGGACGAGCAGCATGTGCTCGGCGAGCCACCCCTCGTCACGACCCATCACCGAGGCGATCCGGAGCGCGAAGCACTTCTTGGCGAGCAGGGCGTTGCCGCCGTACCCGGAGCCGTACGACCAGACCTCGCGGGTCTCCGGGAACTGCACGATGTACTTCGTCGCGTTGCAGGGCCAGGACACGTCCGGCTGCGGGACGCCCTGGTCGTCGCGGAGCGGGTGCCCGACGCTGTGCACGGTCGCGACCCACGGCACGCCGGCGTCGATCGCGCGGAGCACGTCCGCCCCGAGCCGGGTCGTCCTGCCCATGCTGAGGACGACGTAGGCCGAGTCGGTGACCTCGACGCCGAGCTGCGAGATCGGGCCGCCCACCGGTCCCATCGAGAACGGCACGACGTACATCGTGCGGCCGCGCATGCTCCCGGCGAACCGCTCGTCGAGCTCGGCGCGCATCGCGGTCGGTTCCCGCCAGTGGTTCGTCGGACCGGCGTCCTCGGGTGTGCGGGAGCAGGTGAACGTGCGCCCCTCGACCCGGGCGACGTCGTCCGGGTCCGACCGGGCGAGGTAGCTGTTCGGTCGGCGTCCCGGGTCGAGGGCGATCAGCTTGCCCTCGTCGACGAGCTGCTGCGTCAGGCGGGCGGTCTCGTCGGCTGACCCGTCGCACCAGACGACCTGGTCCGGGCAGGTGAGGGACGCGATCCGGGCGACCCACGCCTCCAGGGCGACGCGGGGCGAGCCGGGCACGGTGTGCGGTGCGGGACTCGTGTGGTTGGGGTTCGTGATCATCGTCGATCTCCTCGTGACGAGGGACTACCGGCGGGTGGCGGTCGAGCCCTCGGGCTCGACGATGGTGCGGACGGCCTCGGTCGAGATCCGCTCGTCGGTGGCGGGAGCCGAGCCGGGACCGTCTGCGCGAGCCGACGCGCCGTGGTCGTCGGCGGACATCGTCCGCTCGTCGAACGGCGCCGCACCGGACAGCACCCGCTCGACCTGCTGCTTGTCGATCTGCTTCGTCCACGTCCCGACCAGCACCGTGGCCACGGCGTTCCCGGTGAAGTTCGTCAGCGCGCGGGCCTCGGACATGAACCGGTCGATGCCGACGATCAGGCCGACGCCGTCGACCAGGTCCGGGCGGTGCGCCTGCAGGCCGCCGGCGAGGGTGGCGAGTCCGGCACCGGTCACCCCGGCAGCACCCTTCGACGCGATGATCATGAAGACCAGGAGCGAGATCTGCTCGGGGATGTTCAGCGGCGTGCCGAGGGCGTTCGCGATGAACAGCGAGGACATCGTCAGGTAGATCGCGGTGCCGTCGAGGTTGAACGAGTACCCGGTCGGCACCGTGACGCCGACGACGGGCTTCGAGACGCCGAGGTGCTCCATCTTCGCGATGAGCCGCGGGAGGCTGACCTCGCTGGAGGACGTCGACACGATGAGCAGGTACTCGCGGCCGAGGTACTTCATGAGCCGGAAGATGTTGACGCCGGTCACGACGCGGAGCAGGACACCGAGGACGCCGACGACGAACACGATGCAGGTGATGTAGAACGCGACCATGAGGGTCCCGAGCGCGACGAGCGCCGCGACGCCGGTGGCACCGACCACCGCTGCGATGGCCCCGAAGGCGCCGATCGGGGCGGCCCACATGACCATCGCGAGGATGCGGAACACCAGGGCCTGCAGGTGGCGGATGCCGGTGAGGATCGGCGCACCCTTCTCGCCCATCGCCTGCAGCGCGAAGCCGACGAGCAGCGCGACGAACAGGGTCTGCAGGATGCTGCCGCTCGTCAGGGACGACACGAGCGTCGCGGGGATGATCCCGAGCAGGAACCCGGACGTCGAGGACGCGCTCTCCTCGGTGCCGGCGGGCAGCTCGTACGTCGCCTTCGACATGTCGAGCTGGTCGCCGGGGTGGATGAGGTTGCCGACGACGAGGCCGATCGCCAGGGCGAACGTCGACATCGCGACGAAGTAGCCGAGCGCCAACCCGCCGACCTTGCCGACCGTCGCCGCCTTCGCGATGGAGCCGACGCCGAGCACGATCGTGCAGAAGATGACCGGCGCGATCATCATCTTGATCAGCGCGATGAAGCCGTCGCCGATCGGCTTGAGTCCGACGGCGAAGTCGGGGGCCGTCAGGCCGACCACGATGCCGGCGAGCACGGCCACGATGACCGCGATGTAGAGCCAGTGCGAGCGATCCAGACCGCGTCGCCGTGGGCGGGCGGTGGTCGAGTGCGTCGATGCCATGCGACTTCCTTGTCGTCAGGACCGGGAGCGGCGTCGCTCCGGTCGGTTCGTCCTCGGGGGAACGGACACACCCTCGCGCGGAGCGCCCCACGGCGGCGACTTGTGTTCACAACGTTCACGGGGAGGCTGCGCGGACGGGCCCCCGTGCGCGAGGATGGGTCGTCCCGCAACGGAGCGAGGAGGCAGCTCAGTGGTACCCCGTCGGTGGAGCATCGCCGCGCGACTCTTCGCGCTGCAGCTGCTGTTCGTCGTGGTCGGGGTGGCGGTCGGTGGCGTCTGGAGCTGGACCTCGGCGCGAGCCGACCTCGAGGCGGACGCGGCCGAGAAGTCCACCGCCGTCGCGGTGTCGATCGCCCGGAACCCGTTCGTGGTCCAGCAGGCGACCACCGCGGACCCGTCCGAGCGCCTCGAGCCGTACGCGCTCGACCTGATGCGCCGCACCCACACGGACTTCATCACGATCATGGCGCCCGACCGGACCCGGTGGACGCACCCCGACCGGTCGGAGCTCGGCCGGCCGTTCCGCGGTACGGTCCAGCCGGCGCTCGACGGCCGGACCTTCACCGAGACCTCCACCGGGACGCTCGGCCCCTCGGTGCGGGCCGTCACGCCGATCACCGACGACGACGGCCGGATCGTCGGGCTGGTCGCCGCCGGGGTCACCGTGGCGAACATCTCGAGTGCCCTCGTGCCGCGACTCACGTCGGTCGTCCTGCTCGGCCTGGCGGTGGTCGCGGTGTCCGCGTTGTTCTCGTGGTTGCTCAGCCGGTACCTCGGTCGGGTCACCGCGGGACGGGGCCCGGAGGAGCTCGCGCGGGTCTTCGCGTCCTACGAGGGCGTGCTCCACTCGGTGCACGAGGGGCTCGTGGTCGTCGACCGGTCGGGGGCGGTCGTCCTGCACAACGACCGTGCGGCGGAGCTGCTGCACCTGCCGGCGCCGGCCGAACGCCAGGATCCGGTGCCGCTGGCGGCGCTCGACGTGCCGGATGCCCTCCGGACCCTGCTCGCATCGGGTGACCGTGCCGTGGACGAGACGTACGCCACGAGCGACCGGGTGCTCGTGGTCAACCAGGAGATGGCGTTCCCGCGGGGGGCGACCCGGCCGGTCGGCACCGTCGCGACCATCCGCGACCAGACCGACCTGCTGCACCTGTCCGGCGAGCTCGCCGCCACCAGGACGCTCACCGATGCGCTGCGCTCGCAGACGCACGAGTTCGCCAACCGCCTGCACACCGTCGTCGCGCTGCTGGAGCTCGGTCGGGTCGACGAGGCGATCCGGTTCGCCGCACACGAGATCGACCGGCACAGCGAGGTCGAGCGGCACGGCGAGACCGACCGGCGCAGCGGGACCGACGCGTCCGGCGAGAGCGACCCGTGCGCCGACCCGGCGCACACCGAGCCCGAGGTGCTCGACGCCCTCCTCGCCGCCAAGCGGGCACAGGCGGGCGAGCGCGGCGTCGACCTGGTCGCCGACACGAGCGGACTGCTCGGCCCCGTCCCGGCCGCACCCGCCGACGTGGTCACCGTGCTCGGCAACCTCGTGGACAACGCCGTCGACGCCGTCGCCGGTTCCCCGCAGGGCCCGGACCGCGGCCGCGTCGAGGTCGTCGTCGCCGCAGCCGGCGGGACCGTCCGGCTCGTCGTCCGCGACGACGGACCGGGCATCGCCGACGTCGACGCCGTCTACGAGCGCGGGTGGTCGACGAAGCAGTCCGGTCCCGAGGGACGCGGCATCGGCCTCGACCTCGTCCGCGCCACCCTGGCCCGCATCGGCGGTGACGTCGCCGTGACCACGGGACCGGACGGCAGCACGTTCACCGTCGAGATCACCACCGGGCGGGTGCCCTCGTGACCGCGCCCATCCGGGTCCTCATCGTCGAGGACGAGCCGCTGACCGCCGAGGCGCACACGGCCTACGTGTCGCGCCTCGAGGGCTTCGCCGTGGTCGGCACCGTGGGGAGCGGTCGGGCGATGCTCGCCGCGGTCGCTGCGGAGCGACCGGACCTCGTGCTGCTCGACCTGAACCTGCCGGACGCCCACGGCCTGCAGCTCGTCCGCACGCTGCGAGCCGCCGGTTCCGCCGTCGACGTCGTCGCGGTGACCGCGGCACACGACGTCCAGGCGGTGCGGAACGCGATCGCCCTCGGGGTCGTGCAGTACCTCGTCAAGCCCTTCAGCTTCCGGTCGTTCGCCGACCGGATGACGTCGTACCGCGAGTTCCGGCGCGGGTTCGAGGACCGTCGTGCCCTCACGCAGGCCGACATCGACCAGCGGCTCGGGACGCTCCGTCCGGTCGCGCCCGCCGACCACGAGAAGGGCATCGCCCCGGAGACGCTCGAGGTGGTGCGCGACGCACTGCTGCAGCGGTCCGACGGTGGTTCGGCATCCGAGGTCGCCGAGGCGACCGGGCTGTCGCGGGTCACCGTCCGGCGGTACCTCGAGCACCTGGCCGCTGCCGGGCAGGTCGCCAAGGACGTCCGCCACCGCGGGCAGGGACGGCCGGAGTACGAGTACCGCTGGTTGCGCTGATCGGCGCGCTGCGGGCGTGCGACGTGCGGCGTACCGGACGGGAGGCACGACGCGTGCCGGCGCGGCACGCTGCGGCCGTGCGCGGTGCCGGACGGGAGGCACGGTGCGGGCCGGCACCGCGCCTCCCGTCCGTGGTCCGGTCGCCCCGGCAGCGGGGTCAGCGTGCGCGGGCCGTGCCCGCGTCCGCACCTGCTCCGGTCCGGTCCTGCCGGAACCACTGCAGGAGCTCCCGCACCGCGGCGAGGTCCGGTGCCCCGCCGTGGTCGTCCGGCAGGAAGTCGAGGTCGTCGAAGGTGGTGCGGTGACCGGGCACCGCGGCGCGCTGCAGGGTGGTCTCGGCCGCGTAGCCCATCGACCAGTCCGGAAACTGCCGTGCGGGCACCTGTTCCTCGAGCAGCACGGTGACCTGGTCGTGGCGCGGGTCCTCGGCGATGTACGCCATCTTCTCGCGGACCGCCGTGGCGGGCCCCTCGAGCAGCTGCAGGAACCGGTGGTCGCGGAACAGCAGCAGGCCGGTCACGCCGGCGCGGGCGTTCGCGCTGCGGGCGTGCGCCAGCAGGTCGTCGAGGTCGTCGAGTCCGAAGCCGACGACCGCGCGGCTGGCGTAGACGAGCGACAGCAGCGCGCCGTCACCCGGGGTCTGCGTCGGTTCCGATGAGGGCTGCACGGGTCCACTCAACCCGCGCGAGCCGAGAGCCGACCCGGTGACCGGGCGGTGACGTCCCCCGGTTCCCTGTGACCGACGTCGTGCCGCTCTCTACGGTGGAGCGATGCGAGAAGAGCTCGAGGCGGTCCTGCAGGCACACCGCGTCACGCCACTGCCCGACGGCGTGGACCGTGCCAGTGCCTGCGACCCGGAGCTGCCGAGCGCGGAGATCGTCGGGTGGGCGACCCTCGTCGTGGCCGGGGTGCCGCTGTCGGCGTCCGAGCAGGACCGGCTCGCGGACACCGCAGCGAACGCGTTCGCCCTGATCGCGGTGCTCCCCGTGGGCGCCCGACCGTACTTCGCCCGGCTCGGGCTGATCGCGACCCTGGCGTCGGCGCTCGCCGTGGGAGCGCCCGCTCCGCGCTAGTCCCTCGCCGTGCCCGCGTCCGCCGAGTGCGTGACTAGGCTCAGCACGTGCGGTCCGCGGGTGGTTCCCGGAAGGGCCGTCGGGCCGGACGGGCAGAGAGCAGGAGACCACGTGGCGCGAGCGACGAGCATCCGCGACGTGGCGGCCGAGGCCGGGGTGTCGATCACGACGGTGTCGCACGCGCTGAGCGGCAAGGGCACCGTGAGTGCCCGGACGCGCCTCCGGGTCGAGGAAGCGGTCGAACGGCTCGGGTACGCGCCGAACCCGATCGCCCGTGCCATGCGGACCGACCGACGGGCGGTCCTGGGGTTCGTGTCCGAGGAGATCGCGTCGACCCCGTACGCGGGCAAGATCATCGTCGGGGCGCAGGCCGAGGCGGCCGCGCACGACCACGTCCTGATGATCGTCGACATCGCAGCCGGGGAGTTCGACGACCCGCGCATCGACGCCCTGATCCAGCGGCAGGTCGACGCGGTGGTGTTCGCCTCGGCGTCGAACCGGGTCATCCGGCTGCCGCGGTCGCTCGACCCGGCCCGGACGGTGCTGCTCGACGCGTTCGACCCCGCTGCTCCGGTGCCGTCGGTGGTGCCCGACGAGCAGGACATCGCCGCGACGGCGGTCCGCGCGTTGCTCGCGGCGGGGCACCGGCGCATCGCGCACCTGACGGTCGAGGGCGCCGGTCCCGCCGTGACCGGCCGGGTCGAGGGGTACGAGCGGACCCTGGTGGAGGCCGGCGGCACCCCCGTGGTGGTCCGCGCGGTCGGCGAGGTCGCGGATGCCGCAGCGGGCTTCCGGGCGGCGACGGAGCTGTTCGGACCGGTACCGGAGGCAGCCGGCGACCGCGCCGCCGAGCGCCCGACCGCGGTGTTCGCCTTCAACGACCAGATGGCGATGGGGGTCTACCAGGTCGCGGAGGAGCGGGGCATGCGGATCGGCCGTGACCTGTCGGTCGTCGGCATCGACGACCTGCAGCTCGTGGCCGCCGCCCTGCGTCCGGGCCTGACGACCGTCGCGCTCCCGCACGAGCAGATGGGTCGTGCGGCGGTCCGCCGTGCGCTCGAGCAGACGGGAGCGCTGACCGCACCGCCGACGCCGCGTGCCGGGGTCGAGCGGCTCCGCGGAGAGCTCGTCGTCCGCGACTCGATCGGACCGGTAACCGTTACTCGTTCGTGACCCGCGCCCGTGGCGAGCGGTCGGCCCCTGTGTGATGCTCTTCCTCAACACAAAACGATTTGGGTTTGTGCGAGTGAAAGGTCGAAGTAATGAGGCTTCGTAAGGGCATCGCCGTCGCCGCCGCGCTCGCGGTCGGGACCGGCTTGACGCTGACCGGCTGCAGCGCCGGAGGATCCGCATCGTCCGACGGCACGGTCACGATCTCCGGTGGCTTCACCGGTGCGCAGGCCACGGCGTTCCAGAAGGACCTGGACACGTGGGCCGAGGGCCAGGGCATCACGGTCAAGTACTCGGGCAGCGACAGCTTCCAGACGTCGATCGTCACGCAGGTGAAGGGCGGCCAGGCCCCCGACGTCGCGATCTTCCCCCAGCCCGGCGTGCTCAAGTCCCTCATCAGCCAGGGCATCCAGCCGCTCGACGACCTCGTGGACGTCAAGAGCGTCACCGCGGACGAGGCGAACGGCCTCGCCGACATCGCGAAGGTCAACGGCAAGACGTACGGCCTGCCCTACAACATCAACGTGAAGTCGCTCGTCTGGTACGACCCGGCCGCGTTCGAGGCCAAGGGGTACGAGGTCCCGAAGACCGACGCCGAGCTCACCGCGCTGCAGGAGAAGATCATCAAGGACGGCTCCGGCTACCCGTGGTGCGTCGGCATCGCGTCGCAGGGCTCGAACGGCTGGCCGATGACGGACTGGCTCGAGGAGTACGTGCTCCGCTACGGCGGCCTCGAGAAGTACGACGACTGGATCACCCACGAGGTGAAGTTCGACTCGCCCCTGGTCAAGCAGGCCGCGGGCAAGGTCGAGTCGATGATCTTCGCCGACGGCGCGGTCAACGGCGGCGGCAAGGCCATGGCGTCCACCGACTTCGGCGCGGCGGGCAACAACCTGTTCGTCGACGGCGGCAAGTCGGCGGGGCAGTGCTACATGATGCGCCAGGGCACCTTCATCACCGGCAACTTCCCGGCCGCGATCCAGGAGCAGATCGCGAAGGGCGACACGACGAACGTGAACGCCTTCCCGCTCCCGACGCCCGAGGGTGCCGCGACCTCCGGCACGCTCGGCGGTGGTGACCTGGTCGCCGCGTTCAAGACGGACGACGACACGAAGAAGGTCGTCGACTACCTGGTCGGCAAGGAGTTCGGCACGAACGGCTACGCCAAGAACTGGTCGGCCGCGCTCTCGCCGCACAACGACTTCCCGGCGTCCGAGTACACCAGCCCGTTCCAGAAGGTCGCGCAGCAGGCCGTGAAGGACTCGAAGGTGTTCGGCTTCGACGCCTCCGACCAGATGCCCGGAGCCGTCGGTGCCGGTACCGAGTGGACGAACCTGACGGCCTGGACCGCGGGTCAGCAGTCACTCGACCAGACGCTCAAGGCCATCGACGACTCCTGGCCGTCGCAGTAACACCCTCCACCTGCGCCGTGGCGGTGCCGACCGGCGCCGCCACGGCCGTCGGCGCCTGCACGCCGCGACGACACACCCCGACAACGAAGTGAGGTGACCCCTCGTGCAGCAAGTCCTCAGCGTCCTCGTCTCCGTCATCGGCGGACTGGCCGTCTCGTTCCTGATCTACCTCGGGCTGAACTTCCTGGTCTCGAAGACGCACGGCAAGTGGCACGGTCGACTGCTGCCCTACGTCTTCATCGGGCCGGTCCTGCTCCTCCTGCTCGTCTTCCTGGTCGTCCCGACGGTGCAGACGGTCATCCAGAGCCTGCAGAAGACGGACCAGTACGGGCTGACGTCCTTCGGCGGCCTCGACAACTACGTCTCGCTCTTCTCGACGCCGTCGTTCCTGTCGACCCTGTTCAACAACCTGCTCTGGATCATCGTCGTCCCGGCGGTGGTGGTCGTGATCGGCCTGCTCGTGGCGACCCTGGCGGACCGCCTCGGGCCGAAGCGCGAGAAGACGTTCAAGTCCCTGATCTTCCTGCCGATGTCGGTGAGCTTCATCGCGGCCGCGTCGATGTGGTCGTTCGTGTACGCGTACAACGCACCGGGACAGCCCCAGGTCGGACTGCTCAACGGCATCTGGACCGCGATCACGCACCAGAACCCGATCCCGTGGCTGCAGAACGACTTCCTGCGCATGAACAGCTTCCTGCTCATGGCGGTCGTGATCTGGCTGAACGCCGGCTACGCGATGGTCCTGCTCTCCGCGGCGATCAAGGCCGTGCCCGAGGAGACGATCGAGGCGGCACGCATCGACGGTGCCAGCGAGCGGCAGGCGTTCTTCCGTGTGATCGCTCCCCAGATCCGCACGACCATCATCGCCGTCGGCATCACGGTCCTCATCACGGTGATGAAGATCTTCGACATCGTCTTCGCGATGACCAACGGGCAGTTCGACACGAACGTGCTCGGCGTCGAGTTCTACTCGCAGTTCTTCGCGTTCAACAACCCCGGGAAGGCGTCCGCCGTGGTCGTCATCCTCATCCTCGCCGTGGTGCCCGTCATCGTGTACCAGGTGCGGACCTACCGCGAACAGGAGGCCCTCCGATGACCGAGATCGTCCCGGTGGCCGGAGCCCCGGAGATCGTCGCGACGAAGCGCGAACGGGTCACGAAGACCAGCGCCGAGCAGCGTCCCCGCGTCCTGCTGAGCATCGTCATGGGCGTCATCGCCGTGCTCTGGATGGTGCCGGCGATCGGCCTGCTCGTCACGAGCTTCCGCACGACGACCGCCGCCCAGAGCACCGGGTGGTGGACCGCCTTCGGGAACCTGTTCGGTACGGAGTGGACCCTCGACAACTACTCGAACGCGCTGACGGGGGCGACCTCGGGGACCGGGCAGAGCCTGGCGGCCGAGTTCCTCAACAGCGTCGCCGTCGCGGTCCCGGCCACGATCCTGCCGCTCATGATCTCCGCGTTCGCGGCCTACGCGTTCACGTTCCTGCAGTTCCGGTTCAAGGAGTTCTACTTCGCGGTCATCGTCGGGCTGCTCGTGGTGCCCGTGCAGATCTCGCTGATCCCGGTCCTGCAGCTGTACAAGACGATCACGCAGGCGACCGGGCTGCAGATCACCGGCACATTCCCGGCGGCGTGGATCGTGCACTCGGCGTTCGCGCTCCCGCTCTGCATCTACATCCTGCGGAACTACATGTCGACGCTCCCGGTCGCGCTCATCGAGGCCGCCCGCGTCGACGGCGCGTCGCACTTCCAGATCTTCTGGCGGCTCGCGGTCCCGATGTCGGTGCCGGCGCTGGCGTCGTTCGCGATCTTCCAGTTCCTCTGGGTCTGGAACGACTACCTCGTCGCGTACATCTTCATCGGCAACACGAACCCCGTGCTGCAGCAGGGCCTGCTCGGGCTGCTCGGACAGTACGGGTCGGGCTGGAACCTGGTCGCGGCCGGCTCGTTCATCGTGCTGATCGTGCCCCTCGTGGTGTTCCTGTCGCTCCAGCGCTTCTTCGTCCGTGGCCTCACCGCGGGGTCGGTCAAGTGAGCACGGAGACGGCGACGCAGTCCGACGCGCCGGAGACGGAGCGCAGCCGGACCGAGCCAGCGGCGGACGGCGCCACGATCCGGCGCCCGCGGCGGCACTTCACGCCCGCCCGCAACTGGATGAACGACCCGAACGGCCTGGTCGTCCACGGCGGCCGGTACCACCTCTACTTCCAGCACAACCCGGACGGGATCGACCACGGCACGGTCGGCTGGGGGCACGCGTCGAGCACCGACCTGCTCACGTGGACCGAGCACGAGGTGGCGCTCGAGGCCGACGCGGACGGGCAGGTCTTCTCGGGCTCCGTGGTGTTCGACGCGGAGAACACGAGCGGGCTCGGATCGGCCGAGCAGCCGCCGCTGGTCGCGATCTGGACGCAGGCCGCCGAGACCGAGCAGTCGCAGGCCCTCGCCTCCAGCACCGACGGCGGGTACCGGTGGCGGAAGTACCCGGGGAACCCGGTGCTGCGCCGCGGCTCCGCCGACTTCCGCGACCCGAAGGTGTTCCGGTACGAGGGAACGGACGGCCCCTGCTGGATCATGGTCGCCGTCGAGGCCCAGGACCGCCAGGTGCTCGTGCACCGGTCGACCGACCTGCGCACCTGGACCCTCGTGTCGACCTACGGTCCCGCCGGTCCGGTCGGTGGCGTCTGGGAGTGCCCGGACCTCTTCCCCCTGACCGTCGACGGCGACCCCGACCGCGTGGTCTGGGTGCTGCTGGTCAGCCTCAACCCCGGCGGGGTCGCGGGCGGATCCGGCACGCACGTCGTGCTCGGGCAGTTCGACGGGGAGCGGTTCGTCCCGGACGAGCCGCTCCCCGCCGAGACCCGGTCGCCGGACGGGTCCTGGCGGCAGCAGTCCACCGAGGAGCTCGCGACGTACCGCTGGCTCGACCACGGTCCCGACTCGTACGCCGGCGTGACCTTCTCCGGTACGGGCCTCCGAGACCGGACGCTCGTCGCGTGGATGGACAACTGGGATTACGCGAAGGACCTGCCGACCACGCCGTGGCGCGGCGCGATGACCGCTGCTCGGGCCCTCGGCCTGACCGAGCGGGACGGACGCCTCGAGCTGGTGCAGCGGATCGTCGGCCCGACCGGTGCCGTGGACACGGTGCTCCGTCACGACGACGACGCGGCGAGCACCCACGAGCTCCCGGGACTCGTCCGCGTCGAGGTCGTGATCACGCTGCGCGGACCCGACGGTGTGGTCCGGTTGGAGCTCGACGACGCCGACGGCCGACGTCGGCTCGGCCTGCGCTACGACGCCGCCGACGCCTCGCTCCGGCTCGACCGTCCCGCCGTGCCGGGGCTCCCGGCGTCGTTCGGACGGCACGTGGCATCGACGGTGCGACCGGAGGGCGACCGCGTCGCGCTCACCCTGTGGTTCGACGAGTCGTCGGTCGAGGTCTCGTCGGGTGCCGGCACCGGCTCGATGACGGCGCTGCTCGCCGGGTCGGCGACCGACGCACGCCGTCGCCTGCTGGTGGACCCCGGGCCGCACGCGGTCACCGTGACGGCATCCGCCGACGCGGACGAGGTGACCCCGGTCGGCTGACCCGACGCCGTGCCGGACGGGAGGCCCGTGGCGACGCCGCCACGGGCCTCCCGTCCGGCACCCGGTCCGGTCAGCGCGCGGTGCCCCGCTCCTGCTCGCCCGTCGCACGGTCCGGTGCGTCCGGCGCGTCGCGCCGTCGACCGCGCAGCAGGTCCGCCGACCGGATGAGGCGCAGCGACGTCACCAGCACGACACCGCCGAGCACGTTGAACACGAGCACGTAGCCGAACCAGGCGGCCCACTGGCCGTACGTGATCGACGCCCCCGCCTGGATGGCGCCGAAGACCAGCAGCGAGTCCAGGATCGAGTGGAAGAGCTGCAGACCGGCCAGCAGGAAGCCACCGGCGACCGCCGCGACGAGCTTCGCCGGGTCGGAGTCGGTGCCCTGCTGCATGCGGGTCACGAGGGTGATCGTGCTCCCACCGAGCACGGCGAGCACCGCGGTCTGCAGTCCGAAGGGGGCGTCGACGTAGTGCCGGGCGGACTCCTCGAGCACCGTGTGCCACTGCGGGAACGCCTGGACGACGAGCCACATCACGACCCAGCCGCCGGCGAGGTTGCTGACCAGCGTCCCCGCCCAGAGCCGGACGAGCTGCCACACCGTGCCCTCCCGGGCGACGAGCGCCACGATCGGCACGAGGAAGTTCTCGGTGAAGAGCTCGCTGTGCGCCAGGTACAGCGCGACGAGCCCGATGCTGAAGGCGAGGCCCGCGAGCAGGTGGCTGTCGGTCTCGTGCAGGACGGCCAGGTACCCCATCACGCCGAGCCCGATCTCCAGGCCGCCGGCGAACCCGGTCGCGAGCACCACCCGCAGGGTCCGCTGCAGGCGCTCGGCCCCCTCGTCGACCACCGCGTCGAAGGACTCCTCGATCTCGTCCTCGACCGGGGCGTCGTTGTCGCCGACCTCGCGGCGTCGTTCGTCCGTCACCGTTCCGACGGTAGCCCCGGGCCTGCTGTGCACGGGCCGGGGTGCAGGGAACGGCTCACCGAGCGTGCGGTCTGCCGAACACGGCCGACGCGGTGGCCCGGGCGCCGTCCCACCCGGTCGCGCCCGCGGCGACGGCCGCCCGGAGCACGGAGACACCCGCAGTCGACGCGTCGCAGACGACGCGGACACCGAGCGTCCTGCTCACCCGGACGACCGATCCGACGGCGGCGCGATCGCGATCGGTGAGCGCACCGATGAGCAGCACGTCCGGCCGTGTTCGGAAGTGCTCGAGCGCGGAACCCCAGGTGCCCACGTGGAGCGCGGTGCTGCAATACTGCGGAGAGACGAGCCACCCGTACCGCTGGCGACCGGGCCGCGCGTCGAGGATGATCAGCGTGCCCGTCACGGTCGACCACCGTGGCGGGGGAGGGGGACAGCATCGTGGACGATTCCACGCAGGACCGGCGGGTGGCCGTGGTGATCGAGGACGACCTCGACATCCGGTACCTGCTCGAACAGGTGCTCGGGCAGGCGGGCTTCTCGACGATCAGCACCGGGAACGGTGAGGACGGAGTCCGGGCCGTCCTGGCCCACGAGCCGCTCGTGACGACGCTCGACGTGTCCCTGCCCGGCATCGACGGGTTCGAGGTCGCACGGCGGATCCGGGGGTCGAGCGGCACGTACATCGTCATGATCTCCGCGATGGGCGACGAGATCGACGTCCTCCAGGGTCTCGAGGCCGGTGCGGACGACTACCTGGTGAAGCCGTTCCGCCCGCGCGAGCTCCGGGCTCGTCTCGGAGCGATGCTCCGTCGGCCACGGACCATCGAGTCTGCGGGAGCCGACGCCGAGGGGACAGGTCCGATGGCGCCCGGGGACGTCCCCGTCCCGACTGCGTCCGCGTCGGCCGTGCTGTCGGTGGTCCCGGACCCCGGTGCCGCGCCCGCCGACGCTCCTCGGTCGTCCGGCGGTGCGGCCGCGCCGTCGTCCGGCGGTGCAGCCGCGCCGTCGTCCGGGGGTGCAGCCGCGCCGTCGTCCGGGGGTGCAGCCGCGTCGGAGGGCGCCGCCGTCGCGCGGGAGGGCGCTGCCGTCGTGCGGGACGACGCCGCGACGGAGGCCGAGACCACGTCCGACGGTGCGTCGTGGACGCGGCACAACGGACTCGCGATCGACCAGGAGGCGCGACTCGTCCAGGTGGACGGCGCTCCGGTCGAGCTGACCAAGACCGAGTTCGACCTGCTCGCGACGCTGGTCGAGTCCCGTCGGCGGGTGCGGTCGAAGGCGGACCTGGCGCTGGCCGTCCGCAACGACGCCTACGTCACGACCCACTACATCGGCGACGCCGACCGACGGAACGTCGAGGTGCACATGGCGAACCTCCGGCGCAAGCTCGCCGACGACCCGAACGCGCCACGGTTCGTCGTGACGGTCCGTGGCGTCGGCTACCGCCTCACCGGACCCGGCGACCCCGGGTTCGTTGCGGACTGACCCTCGGTACGGCATCCGTCAGACCTTGTAGCCGAACTGACGGCGCAGGAGCTTACCGACCATCCCGAGCGTCTGCAGCGCGGTGATCACGGCGAGTACGGGCCAGCCGAACCAGAGGACGGTCGACTGGGCGACGACGTCCAGCTGCAGCCAGCCGTAGACGGCAGCGGTCATCGCCAGCAGGACGATCGCGACCGGCGCGAGGTGCGCGTTGCCGGAGCCCCGCTCGGCCTTCGCCTGTTCCGCCCAGTTGTCGGTCTGCTTCTTGCTGGCGAACCGGGTCCACGCGCGCAGGAAGTGCCCGAGGCGGATCCACATGTAGATCTCGGCCGGAGCGACGAGCGCGGCGAACAGGACGTCCCGCCAGGTGCGCTGCTTCATCGATGCGACGACGCGCAGGTTCAGTGCCGCCGCGACGACCGGGGGGACGAGCCAGACCGGGCTGAAGACGAACGCGTGGATCGAGAGCGACGCCACGAGCAGCAGGACGAAGAGCACCCGCGTCAGGAAGTTCATCGCCATCGACGCGTGCTCGATCCAGCGCAGTCGCAGGTTCGGGTGGAACGGCTGTCCCTTCGTGTCGCCGCGCTGCCCCGGCCACATGAGTTCGATCGCACCGAAGTTCCACTTGACCTGCTGGGCGTCGAGGCCGCGCAGCGTGTGCATCCCGCCCACGTCGGCGCGGGCTCGCGCGCTGATCTTCGTCAGGTACCCGGCGCTCTTCACCTGCAGCGAGAGGAGGGAGTCCTCGACCTCACTGTCCTTCACCCACGGCGAGCCCTGGTGGTTCGCTTCCATGACCTCGTGCAGGGCTCGCATCGAGAAGATCGAGAACTGCCCGCCGAGCACCGCCATGTTGCGGCCCTTCAGCATGTTCTGCATGTTGAAGGCGGCGAACTGGGCGCGCTGACCCGCGATGAGGAACCGCTGCACCGGCCCGTGGAAGGGGCGGTCGTCGATGGAGTAGATCGCCGAGATCCCGCCGATGCGCGCGTCGGAGACGATCTCCTGGGCGAGCCACTCCACGGCGTCCGGGTGGGCGGTGGTGTCGCCGTCGACGCCGAGCATGTAGTCGCAGCCCTCGATGAGGCTGAAGCCGTAGTTGAGCGCTCCGACCTTCTTGTCGGGGTTCTCACCGATGTCGTGCACGTACACCTCGGTGCACTGCTCCACGCCGTCGCGCTCCACGCGGTGGGGACCGGCGTACTCGGCGGCCACGTCGAAGGTCGCGTCCGTGGTGTTGTTGATGACGACGTGCACGACGTCGGGGAGTCGGGTCTGCTGGAGGAGGGAACGGAGGACGTCGCCGATGCTCTCCTCCTCGTTGTAGGCCGGGATCACGCAGCCGATGGTCGGGCGGTACTCGGGCAGTGCGTCGAGGTCCTCGAGGACCGAGGCCGCGAGCTCGGGATCATGGCGACGGGTCCAGCGCGAGCGGTCGGTGGTGGACGCGATCGGCTGCGTGGTGCCGGTGGTGTGGGGAATGGTCGACACGGTCCTGCTCCTGGTCGTTCGGTCGGTGCTGCGGTTGCTCCGAGTCTCGTTCCGGTCCCTCTGGTCCAGCGCTACCATGACGCAGCGGAACCTCAAGATCCGCTCTGGACGGGGGCGTCATGGCAGGGAACGGCAAGGCCGCGGCGGGCAGGGGAGCGGCCGGCACAGCACTGGTCGTCGTCACGGGGCTCCTCCTGAGCGGGTGCGGTACCCCGCCGTGGGAGACCGCGGCATCGGCATCGGCATCGGCATCGGCATCGGCATCCGCGAGGTCGACCCCGCAGCGGTCGTCCGGCTCGGCGACGCCGGCTCCAACGGAGTCGGTCGCGGTCGGCGGGGACCTCGCGGCAGGCGCGGTCAGTCGGACGCTGACCGCCGGTGACCTGTCGGTCGACGTCCGGTACTGGTCCACGCTGCCGATGGACGAGTGGACGCCGGGGGCGGACAAGCCCCTCTCGATGTCGGTGACCACCCGCGGCGGCGGGAGCGACTCGGAGGTCCGGCTCGTCCGTGCCGCCGTCGCCGTCTTCTACCGGGACGGGTCCGGGGCGGACGTGACCGCCGCTGCGTCTCCCGCCGAGCAGTCGGACAGCCAGGGGTACGCCGTGGTGACGCCGCAGTCGTGGTCGGGCACGTTCGTGCTCGGTGCCGCGCCCGAGCGTGCCGCCCGGCTGCGTGCCGTCGTCACGCTCGTCCTCACCGAGACCCCGGTCGGGACCGGCGGTGCGACCGCGCAGCAGACCGCGACGGACACGCTCTCCGTCGACCTCGCACGCGCCGGGTGACACCGGCCCGCGGCGCTCACGTGCGTCCGTCGACCTCCAGGTCCTCGAGCCGGTAGCCGCGGTCGTCGGTCGACGTCGTCCCCCACGACGCGGTCGGCACGGTCGGCAGCCTGTCGGGCGGGAGCGTGGCGAGCGCGGCCTCGAGTCCGCCCCGCCAGTCAGCCAGGTCGCACTCGTCCTCCCGCACGAGGGTGACCACACGGTCGCGGTCCTCCGTCCAGAGCAGCGCGTCGGGCGGTACCACGGCGAGGAGCGCCCGTGCCAGTTCGGTGCGGGCGGCCTCGACGGCCGTGTGGCCGAACGCCGTGGCCAGCAGGTCGGCGTTCCCGAGGGTGACCGCGACGCGCACCACCGAGACCTGGTGGTAGTCCGCCCGGTCCAGCATGCGGCGAGCCGCGGTCAGCGCCTCGGTCCGCTGCGGGACGGATTCGTCCGTCGTCACGGTGGCGCCGCTCCGGACCCGCAGCACCGTGCAGAAGAGCGCCACGGTCAACAGCACGACGAGCCAGACGACGAGGACGCGGGTTGCCGGTCCCGCGAGCAGTGCTCCGCCGATGAGCACCAGGAAGGCGCCGACGATCGCGACCGCGACCTCGAGGGCGTCGCGGGGGACATCCGCGCGCCGGCCGCTCGACCGACGGGAGACGAGGACGGTGACGAGCAGACCGAACCCCCCTGCGATCGCGGTCCACAGCAGGAACGGGTTCATGCGTCCACCTCCGTCGATCCGGGGCCCGCGGTCGGGATCGTCATCGTGACGGTCGTCCCCTCGTCGAGCACGCTCACCACGGCGAGGTCGCCGCCGTGTCGGCGGGCGATCTGTCGGCAGATGGCGAGGCCGAGGCCGGTGCCGTGGATGCCGGTGCTCCGGACACGCTCGGCGCGGAAGAACCGCTCGAACAGGCGGTCCTGGTCGTCGTCGGCGATGCCGATACCGTCGTCGCGCACGATCACCCAGACCAGCTCGCCGACCGTGTGCGCTCCGACCTCGACCCAGCCGCCGTCACGGTTGTACTTCACTGCGTTGCTGATGAGGTTGTCGACGACCTGGCGCATCCGGAAGGCGTCCGCGATCGCCGGGACGGGTCGCTCGGTCGCGGTCGTCCGGAGCGTGACCCCCGCTGCACGTGCGGCCGGTCCCGCTGCCTCCACCGCTGCGTCGATCACCTCGAGCAGGTCGCACGGCGCGAGGACCAGGTCCACGCGCTCCTCGCGTGCCGCCTCGAGGATCCCGCCGACGAGTTCGACCAGCCGCTCCGCGTTCCGCGAGGCGACGTCCAGCATCCGCTCCGCGTCGGCGGGCAGTCCGTCGACCTCGCGCGCGAGCTCGACGGAGCCGAGCACCGCCGTGGTCGGGGTGCGGAGCTCGTGCGACACCGAGGCGACGAGGTCGTCCCGCGCCGCGAGGGCACGCCGTTCGGCGGTGACGTCGCGTGCGACCAGGACACCGCCCGTCCCGCCCTCGTCCGGGAGGACTCGGGTGCTGACCGTGTACGTCCTCGAGGAACCGTCGGGGCGTCGCACCGACACGATCTCCCCTTCGAACTCCGTGCCCTCGAGCGTCCGTCGGACCAGTTCGCCGGCGCCGGGTGCAGCGGTCGGGGCTGTCAGGTCGTCGAGCGCGGTCCGGCCCCTGCCGCGGTTCGTCACCGTCGTGCGCCCGCTGCCGTCGAAGGCCAGGACGTCGAAGTCGACCGAGTCGATGACCGCCCGGACGAGTTCCTCGCGCTCGCTCACTTCGCTGAGCCGCCGACGGAGGAGCGCCGCCTGGTCGTGGAGCAGGTCACGTTGCGCGCGGCTCCGGCGGGTGAGCGCGGCCGCGGTCCCGCTCACCGCCGCGATCACGAGCGGGAGCGACACCAGTCGTGCGGTGTCGTCGGCGTCGAGGACGTCCCATTCGCCGGGTGCGCCGATCCAGAGCAGTGCGACCGTGAACCCCGTCGTCACGGCGGCGCCTCGGAACCCGAAGGCGTAGCCGGCCCACAACGCCGGGAGGGTGAAGAGCGCGCTGACACCGATGGAGGGGACGTCACCGCGGATGAAGGCCACCGCCGCGACGTCGACGGCCAGGACCGCTGCGAACCACCGTGGGTCGGTCGCCGGCGGGGCTGCGGCGGTGAGCGCCAGGGCGACGAGCGGGAGCGCCGTACCGACCACCGTCAGCCCGGCGACGGACTCGCGCTCGACGACGAGCACGAACGCGACGACGGGCATGATGCCGGCGACGACGCCGAGCTGGTTGCGGAACGCACGCAGACCCGCGCGTTCGTCGCGGTCCGGACGGCTCCCCATGCGCACATGCTGTCACCCAGCGGCCGGTCGCGCAGCACGTCACGGGTTCAGCGCACGCGCACCGACGTCGTGCCGATGCCCGCGTTGCCGTGCCCGTCGAGGGCGTAGACGGTGATCTTCCACGCTCCCGGGGTCGTCGGGGCCGTGATGCGCAGGGTGCCGTCGGCGCCGCGGACGACGGGCGTCGGACGCTGGGTGCCGTTGCCGTCGAGGTACCGGCTCGACGTGGCAGCGCGCCACGTGACGGCGTCTCCGTCGGGGTCGGTCGTCGGGGCCGTGACCGTGAGTGTCGAACCCGGAGCGACACCGGACGACGGGGCCACGGTGGTGCTCCCCACGACGGGTGGTCGGTTGCCCGCGACCGTCCCCTGGTACGCCTGCTGCACGGCGTACCAGGACGCCCGCTTGAGGCCGCCGGTGCGCAGGTTCAACCACACCCCGGGCTCGTCGTCCTCGATGCCGTAGTGGAACATCGTCGCTCCGAGCGCGACCCCCGGTGCCGCCCGCACTGCACTCCACGCGTCGGTGTACGCCTGTGCTGCGGCGGCGTCCGTCGGCTGACGCGGGACGCCGTTCGCGTCGAGCGGGACCTCCCAGGAGCCCGCCGGTCCTGTCTCGGTGACGAGGTACGGCTTGGTGTACCCGCCGTCGCGCCACGCCTGCTGCACCCAGCCGATGCCGCCGTACGAGTTGACCGCGTAGAGGTCGAGGCTCGGCGTGTACCGGCGGTAGTAGCTCCAGGCACCGGTCCAGGCGTCCGTGGAGGTCACCGGGTGGGACGGGTCGACGCGGTGGATCGCCTGCACGACCCGCTCGACGTACCGGGCGTACGCGACCCGCTGCGCCTCGTCCTGGCCGAGCATGACCTCGTTGCCGACGTCCCACACGAGGACCCCGCCGTGGTCGCGGTACGTCGTCACGGTCCTCGTGATGCTCGCGAGCGTCGCGTCCATGGACGCGGAGTCGTGCACGTAGTCGACACCCTGGTCGAGCCAGAGCCCGGCGACGACCCGCATGCCCCGGGCACGCGCCGCGTCGAACAGCTGCGCCGAGGACGCATCGGTGCCCCAGGTGCGGACGGTGTTGACGCCCATGGCCGCGATGTCGTCCAGGTACGACGGCGCCTCGGCGTTCGACGGGCCGTACGTGACGCCCCGGACGAGCCAGGGCTTGCCGTCGACGGTGAGCTGCCAGTTGCCCTGCGAGCCCGTGACACGCACCCCGTCCGTCGGGGTCGGGGTCGGGGTCGGCGTCGCGCTCGGTGTGGTCGTCAGCGGCGTCCCGTAGACCCGGAACTCCCACAGTGAGTAGCCGTGGCCGGTCCCACGCTGCACACCGAGCATCCGGACGTACCGGCCCGTGCCGGACACCGTCTTGCGCTCGACGCCGCCCCTGCCGGACGAGGTGCTGGCGAGGGTGCGCCAGGTCTTCGCGTCCGACGAGACCTGGAGCCGGTACGCCTTCGCGTAGGCCGTCTCCCACCGCAGGTCGATCCGCTCGAGTCGCGCCGCCGCACCGAGGTCGACACGCAGCCACTGCGCGTCCGACCGCGCGCTCGCCCACCGGGTGCCCGCGCGTCCGTCGACCGCCATCTGCGGACCACGGGACGCGGCGTCGCTCGACGAGGCGACGGCCGGGCGGCCCTTCGAGAGCTGGGCGGGTGCGGCGCTCGCCGCCGGTGCCCGGACCGTCACCAGCACCACCGCGACCAGGACGACGGCGACCACGGTCGCGATGAGCCGGACGGCCGTCGTGGCGGTCCGGCCGTGGGTGGTGGTGACGCGCATCGGGCCCCTTCCGACCGAGACCCGGCAACCGTACGGAAGCCGTCGGAGCGGGTCAACGGGTGGACGCCACCCCAGTCCGAGGGGACGAGCAAGGCGGGCCGACGCCGTGCCTCCCAGGACGGATCCTCACTTCTCCTGACGTCCAGCGCGGGCCTGCCGACAGGGGTCCCTGCGACCCGACGCACGCCCCGCCGCCGAACCTCCGCCCCCGGAAGGGACCCCTCCGTGCACCTGGTCCGCACCGTCGTCGTCACGCTCCTGCTCGGCGGGCTCTCGCTCGCGCCCGTCGCCGCCGCGGACCTCGCGTCGGCGAGCACCCTCCCGACGGTCCTGCCGGACCCTGCCGCAGGGACCCTAGCCGCGGACCCGGCAGACCCGCCGGTCGACCGGGCCGTGGCATCCGCTCCCGGTGCTGCCGGCCCGCAGGTCGACGGCGTGCGCGTCGGGGCCGGCTCGTACGCGCCGACGCCGCCGGCGGAGATCGCGTCCGTCGCCGACGTGCGGAAGACCGTCGACCAGCACCTGTACGTCGACCCGTCGCAGGCGGGGAAGCCCGTCCCCACGAACCAGTGGTGGACCGACCTGCTCGTCAGCAGGTACTCGGGCGACATGTGGGCGTACCCGTTCGTGTCGTCGAACAGTGCGCAGGGGACGAAGGTGACCCTCCCGACGTCCTGGAACGCGGACGGCACCGCGATGCGGCTCGACGCGCCGGTCACCGTGGGCGGCACGGTCGACCCGACGCCGGACACCTCCGACCGGGTGCTCGCCGACTTCGAGGACGGTCTGCCCGACGGGTGGACCACGACCGGTGACGCCTTCGCCGGGACCTCGTCCGGGACCGCGTCGGGGCAGAGCGCCGTGTCCGGCTGGCTCGGTGGTGGGTTCGTCGACTCGTTCACCGACCGCGACGGCGACGGCGCGACCGGCACGCTCACCTCGCCGGGGTTCACGGTCGACCGGTCGACCCTCGCCTTCCTGGTCGGCGGGGGCCGACACCCGGGGGCCGAGGCTGTGCAGCTGCTCGTCGACGGCGCGGTGGTCGAGGAGGCGACCGGCGCGGACAGCGAGGAGCTGCGCTGGACGACGTGGGACGTCAGCGCGTACCGCGGACGGACGGCGCAGGTCCGGGTCGTCGACTCGCTCCGTGCCGGGTGGGCGCACGTCCTGGTCGACCAGGTGCTGCTCACGGACGCCCCGGACGGCATCGCGGAGCGCTTCACCACGGCGTTCTCCGCCGATCGGGCCGACGCCCTGCGCTGGGGCGACTGGAACGTGAGCTGGCGGATGCCGCAGGCCGGACCGGGCGGTCAGTACATGGACGTGACGAGCGTGCAGGGGTCGCCGTACGAGTGGTTCGAGTTCCACGGCATGACCCCGCGCATCACCCTGCAGGACGGCGCCGCGCTCACCGACGCCGACGGCCGCGGACTCACCGGGACGATCACGACCGACCGCTTCGAGATCCGGCAGGACGGGCACGTGTTCGGGGTGCACGCGCCCACCGGCACCACCTTCACCCGCTCCGGGAACGTGCTCGAGGCATCCGCGGGCACCCCCTTCCTCGTGCTCAGCGCGGTGCCCGAGCAGGGGCTGACGCTCGACGACCTGCACCGCACGGCCTTCGCCGTCCCGCGGGACACCCGGATGGACTACTCGTACGACCCCGCGGCGGGTCAGGTCGAGCAGCGGTGGTCGCTGCAGACCGACGTGCTGCAGGGCTCGGACCACGACACCGTCCAGGGTTGGCTGCAGCACCAGTACGCCGAGGCGACGCACGACCTGTCGTTCACCGGAGCCACGTACGCGACGCCGCGCGGCACGATGAGGACGACCGTCGGGCACGACGGCTGGACGCTGCGGTACGCCTTCAGCGGGCTGACCCCGATCGGCGCCGAGCCGACGAGCACGGGCGACGACCCGTACCGCGAGGAGGTCATGCGGCAGTACCTGTCGGACTACGCCGCGAAGGAGACCTACGGCGGCGACACCTACTGGGGCGGCAAGGACCTGCAGCAGCTCGGCGCGTACATGAGCGTCGCGGACCAGATCGGCGACACCGAGGACGCCGACCGGATGCGGGCGACCCTCGAGCGCGCACTCACGGACTGGTACACGTACAGCGAGGGCGAGCGGGAGCACTTCTTCGCGATGTACCCGACGTGGAAGGCCCTCATCGGGTTCGGCGACTCGTACGGGTCCGCCCAGTTCAACGACAACCACTTCCACTACGGCTACTTCACACTCGCGACCGCGCTGCTCGGACGGGCCGACCCCGAGTGGGCACAGCGGTACGGCGAGATGGCGACCCTCGTCGCGAAGCAGTACGCGAACTGGGACCGGGACGACGAGCGCTTCCCGCACTTCCGCACCTTCGGCGTGTGGACCGGTCACTCGAACGCCGGCGGTGTGTCCTCGCCGGGCGGCAACAACCAGGAGTCGTCGTCCGAGGCGATCCAGTCCGAGGCCGGGCTGTTCCTGCTCGGGTCGGTGCTCGGTGACGAGGACATGCAGGCAGCCGGTGCGGTGCAGTACGTCACCGAGCGTGCCGCCGTCCGCGACTACTACCAGAACGCCCACGGCAACCCGGCGTCGGCGGCGTACGACGGCGACGGCGCGTTCCCCGAGGCGTACGACGCCGGACAGGCCGGCATCCTCTTCGACTCCGGGCAGGCCGAGGCCACGTACTTCTCCGGCGACCCCGCGTGGATCTACGGGATCCAGTGGATGCCGACCGCGCCGTGGTTCACGTACTTCGGGTGGGACCCGGACTTCTCGAAGGCGATCATGCGGCAGATGATGGCAGCCCGGGGCGAGGTCGTCGGGCAGGACGGCGTCGTGGACGGCAACGCCGGGCACGTGCAGATGCTCACCAAGAAGTGGTGGGGCGTCGGCACCTACGGGGACGTCGCGATCACGCGGGACCGGTCGGCGGCGATCGGCGAGCTGCAGGACGCGATCCGGGCCGTGGAGCGGAACCACCCGGGGTACGTGACCGCGAAGACCGCGACGAACCCCCTGTACGACCGGTCGACGGACACGCTGTACGTCTCGGTCGACGACGACGGCTCCGTCGTGTTCCCGTCCCGGTGGTGGACACCCGAGGCCCTGCCGGCGGCACTCGTGCCCGCGCAGCTCGACGGCCCGACGGCGGACCGGCAGCCGGGGGACTGGCCGGAGTCGTCGCCGCTCCTGCCGTTCCTCGTCACCGACTACCGGGCGGACCCCGACACCATCGGCCGGCTGTACGGCGTCGACCTGACCCATCACCGCCCGGGCGCCGACACCGCCCGCGCGGCCGCCGTCTTCAGCGAGATGGGCGATGCACTCGGCAACGTCGTCCTCGGGTTCCTCGCCCAGTACGACCCGGACACCTACGCCGACGTCCACGCGGCGCTCTGGGAGGCGCAGGACCCGACCGTGACCGGACAGTCGATGGCCGGGATGGTCTACCACCAGGCGATGTCGAACCGCACCGTCGGGCTCGAGGTCACCGACCGCCACACGTCGAACCCGCTGAGCCAGGTGTTCCGCGCCGCCGACGGCACGTACTCCTACGTGATCGACAACGTCGACGACGTCCAGCGCACCTACGACGTGTACGCGGGGCAGCGGGTCGTCGGGCAGATCGCGGTGCCCGCACGGACGCAGATCACGTCGCACCTCGATGCCCGACTGGCGAAGGTCGTCGTCGGGACGACGGGCGACCCGCGCACGCTCGCCCCGGGCAGCACGACCGCGTTCACCGCGACCGGCTACGACCAGTACGGCGCGACCGTGCCGCTCGACGACGTGCGGTGGTCGACGAGTGCGGGGACGATCGACCAGGACGGCACCCTGCACGCGGGGGCCGCGGCGGACCAGGTGTCCGTGACCGCGACCGTCGGCACGGTCTCCGACGCGTACGACGTGCGTGTCGCACCGGCACCGGTGCTCACGGGCATCGCCGTGACGCCCGGCACCGCCCGTGCCGTGGTCGGCGAGCCGGTGACGTTCTCCGCCGAGGGGCGCGACCAGTACGGTGACCCGGCTCCGCTGCCCGCCGACGTCGCCTGGAGCACCACCGCTCCCGGCACGGTCACCGGTGACGGGACCCTGACCACCACCGCGCCCGGCGCAGGCTACGTCGTCGCGACGGTGGGCGACGTCGAGGCCGGCTGGGTCGAGGGCAGCGCCGTCGTGTCGTCGATCGCCTCGGTCCCGGTGGTCGAGGGGACCACCGCGACCGCGAGCTCGACCGACGGGGGCAACACCGCGGCGAAGGCCGTCGACGGGGACCCCGCCACCCGCTGGGAGAGCGCGCACGGCGTCGACACGGTGGACCTGACGCTCGACCTCGGGTCCGCGCGGGACGTCGACTCCGTCCGGGTCACGTGGGAGAACGCCGCGGCGGCACGGTACGTCGTGCAGGTGTCCGACACGGACGACGGCCCCTGGCGGAACGTCCGCACCGTCACGAACGTGGACGCGTCGGTGGACACCGTGCCGGTCGGCGCGACCGCCCGCTTCGTCCGGCTGCACATGACCGATCGCCTCACCCAGTACGGCTACTCGGTGTGGGACGTGCAGGTGACCGGGACACCGGCCACCGCCGACGTGGACGTGCGCGACCTGCTGGTCGCCCCGCGCAGCGTCACGGTGCTGCCCGGCTCCTCCGTCCGGCTCGCCGCGTACGGGTTCGACGCCGACGGCTACGGCGGTCTGCTGACCGGTGACGCCCAGCCCGTCTGGACCGCGGACGAGGGTGCGACGGTGAGCGCCTCGGGCACGGCGACCCTTCCGGACCGCGGCGGTGCCACCGCGACGGTCCGCGCGGTCCGTGGTGCGGCGACCGGGCAGGCCGTCCTCACGACCCTCGACCAGGGTGAGTCGCCCGCGGTCTCCCGCGACGTCGCCGTCGGCAAGCGGGTGACGACCTCGTCCGACGAGCGCGGGGACCTGTCGGGCGACGCCGCCGTCGACGACGACGACACCACCCGGTGGTCGAGCGCGGCTCGCGACGGCGAGTGGCTCGCCGTCGACCTCGGCTCGGTGCTGCCGCTCGACCGCGTCGAGGTCCTCTGGGAAACGGCTGCAGCGGCGTCGGACCACGTCGAGGTCCGCGACCGGGCATCCGACCCGTGGCGCACGGTCTCGACGACGGCCGAGGGACGGGGCGGGACGGAGACGCACGACCTCGACGGCGTCCGGGCCCGCTTCGTGCGCCTGGTGGCCGACTCGCGCACGACCCGGTACGGCGTCTCGGTGTGGTCGTTCCGGGTGTTCTCCACCGAGGGCACGCCGACGCCGGACCTCGCCCGGCGCGCCGCGGTCTCATCGTCCGGCGACGAGTCGGCAGGCACACCGGCGCGCCACGCGGTGGACGGGGACCCGGGCACGCGGTGGGCGAGCGAGCACCGGGACGATGCCCGGCTCGACGTCGACCTCGGTGCGCGCCACGAGGTGCACGAGGCGACGATCCGGTGGGAGGACGCGTACGGCCGCGCCTACCGCATCGAGGGTCGCGACGCGACGACCGGAGCGTGGACGACCATCGCCACCGTCACGAACGGCGACGGTGGCACCGACCGGGTCCCGCTGTCCGGTACGTGGCGGCAGATCCGGTTGCAGGGTGTCGACCGGGCGACGCCGTACGGGTACTCGACGTACGCCGTCGAGGTCCGGTGACGTCTCCCGAGCCGCTCCGTGCGAGGATCGGTCGGTGCAAGCAACGCCCGTCGCCGTCGTCATCGCCGCGATGACCGAGGAACTCTCCGCCGTCGCCACCCTGCTGGGGGGTGTCGTCATCGACGACGGGCCGGTGGGCGGACACGACGAACACCACCTGCTCGACGTCGGCGGATCGGTGGTCGCCCTCCGCCGCAGCGGCATCGGGTTCACGAACGCGACGGCCGCCGTCGCGCACTGCTTCCACGACTTCGGCACCGTCCCGGTGCTCAGCGTCGGGACCGCCGGCGGGCTCATGCGCGGCATCGAGATCGGTGACGTCGTCGTCGGCGAGCACTACGTGAACATCAACGCGGACGCGACGGCGTTCGGCTACGCGCTCGGGCAGGTCCCCGGGATGCCGCCGCAGTACGCGCCCGACTCCCGCATGCTCGCCCGCGCCGCCGCTGCTCGGACGCCGTACCGCATCCGATCCGCGACCATCGGCTCGAGCGAGGTCTTCGTCACCGAGGGGCGCGCCCGTGCGCTGCGCGAGGTCTTCCCCGCGGTCGCAGCGGTGGACATGGAGTCCGCGGCCATCGCGCAGTTCACGCACGTGCACGACATGCCGTTCCTGTCGATCCGTGGGATCAGCGACCTGTGCGCACCGGACGGCGACGAGTTCCGGGAGCACCTCGACGACGCGTCGGCACGCGCAGCGCGCGTGGCGCACGACGTGCTGCTCGACCTGGCGGCCTGAGGCGGCGACCACCAGCGACCGCCACCGCCCACCGGACGGGAGGCAGGGCACCCGTCGGTCCCGCGCCTCCCGTCCGTCGGTCGCCCGCGTCGGACGCGCGTGGCGGCAGACCGGGTGAGCGCCGGGTCAGCGACGCCGGCGGCTGGCGATCAGGCCGCCGAACACCAGGACGACCGCGATCACGAAGACGATCAGCTGGGCCGGTTGGAACCCGTCGAGGTCCATGGTGCACTCCTTCCGTGCGCGGGACGTCCGCGCTCGCATCGACCCGAACGGTAGGACGCGGTTCCTGTACGCGTCGAGGGGACGGGGTACGACTCCTGCACGACAGCCGGTCTCCGCACACTCGTGCACGGTTGGGCGCCAGCCGAGTGCCTCGACGCTCCGCCGGTGCGATGATGATCCGCGGCCGTCGCCCGGACGGCCCGGACGGAAGTGACGAGCGTGACCGAGACCCGCTCCCCGGCGCCGACGAGCGACACCGTCGACGACCCCTCGCACGGCCCGGCGAAGGGCATCGCAGCCCTCGCCCTCACCGCCCTCGGCGTCGTGTTCGGCGACATCGGCACCAGCCCGCTGTACGCCCTCCGCACGGTGTTCACCATCGACGGCGGCATCGTGAAGGCGAACCAGGAGGACGTCTACGGCGTCATCTCGATCATGTTCTGGAGCGTCACGATCGTCGTGTCGATCAAGTACGTGCTCGTGCTCATGCGCGCCGACAACGACGGCGAGGGCGGGGTCATGGCGCTCGCCGCACTGGCGCGCCGGCTCTACGCGAAGCGGCGCGGGGGCGCGACGGTCTTCCTGGTGATCGGCATCATCGGTGTCTCGCTCTTCTACGGCGACTCGGTCATCACCCCGGCCGTGTCCGTGCTCTCCGCGGTCGAGGGGCTCTCGACCGCGGCGCCGTCGCTCGAGCACCTCATCGTGCCGATCGCGGCCGTCATCCTCGTGCTGCTGTTCCTCGTGCAGCGGTTCGGCACCGGCAAGGTCGGCAACCTGTTCGGTCCGGTGATGCTGCTCTGGTTCGTGGTCATCGCCGCGGCCGGCGTCCCGCACATCGTCGCGCACCCCGGCGTGCTGCAGGGGCTCTCGCCGACCTGGGCGATCTCCTTCCTCGTCGCCCACCCGTACATCACGTTCGTGGCGATGGGCGCCGTCGTGCTCGTCATCACCGGGGCCGAGGCGCTGTACGCGGACATGGGCCACTTCGGCCGTCCGGCGATCCTCCGCGCCTGGTTCTTCGTGGTGTTCCCGGCGCTCGTGCTCAACTACCTCGGCCAGGCGTCGCTGGTGCTGCAGGACCCCTCGGCGGCGAAGGACCCGTTCTTCCTGCTCTTCCCGGACGCCCTGCAGATCCCGGTCGTCGTGCTCGCGACGATGGCCACGGTGATCGCGAGCCAGGCGGTCATCTCCGGCGCCTTCTCGCTCACACGCCAGGCCGTCCAGCTCGGGCTGCTGCCGCCCCTGACGATCCGGCAGACCTCGCGGGAGGAAGGCGGCCAGATCTACCTGCCGGCGGTCAACCTGCTGCTCTTCATCGGTGTCCTCGCGATCATGCTCGCCTTCCGGTCGTCGGCGAGCCTCGCCACCGCGTACGGGGTGTCGGTGACCGGCGCGCTGGTCGTGGACACGCTGCTGCTGCTCCTGGTCGTCAAGCCGCTCTGGCACTGGGCGACGTGGAAGCTCGTGCTGGCCGCGGTGGTCTTCGGCGGGCTCGAGCTGACCTTCCTGGCCGGCAACCTGTCGAAGATCGTGCACGGCGGTTGGGTCCCGCTGCTCATCGCCCTCGCGGTGATCACGCTGATGACGACCTGGCGTCGGGGACGGCAGCTCGTACAGGAGGAACGCAAGGAACGCGAGGGGTCGCTCGCCGAGTTCATCGAGCGCATCAACACGAAGCACGTCCCACGGGTCGAGGGCATCGCGATCTTCCCGCACCCCAACAAGGAGACGACCCCGCTGGCGCTCCGCGCGAACGTCGAGCACAACCACGTGGTGCACCGGACCGTGATCATCGTCTCGGTGCTCACCGCGAACGTGCCGCACGTGCCGCACGCCAGGGCGTTCTTCCGCGACGACCTCGGGTACGAGGACGACGGCATCGACCACATCACGGTGAAGTTCGGGTTCTCCGACGACCAGGACCTGCCACGGGCACTGCACGCCGCGTGCCTGGCCGAGGTGCTCGACGTCGATCCGGAGGCGATCGCCGGGGCGTCGTACTTCATCTCGCGCGGTGCGCTCCGACCGCAGGCCGGCAACCGCGGCATGGCGCGCTGGCGGAAGAAGCTCTTCGTCGGGTTGGCGCACAACGCGGCCGATCCGGCAGCGCGCTTCGGGCTGCCGGCACAGCGCACGGTGACGATGGGCAGCGACGTCGAGCTCTGAGCGCCGTCCGTGCGGCTGAGCACCGTCCAGGCGGACGGCGTAGCGTCCGACGGGTCGTTCCGCCACCCGGGCTCCTGCGGCACCGAACGGAAGCCGCACCATGGCACACCGGAACGACCTCACCTGGCGTCAGGACAGCGACGCCTCCTGGTCGGCGTGGGCCGACGGCCGCGTGCTGGCCCGCATCACGCTCCAGCGGCAGTACGAGCTCGAGTCCGAGGACGGATCGGTGCGCGGGTCGCACAGCGCCCTCGGCAGTGCGCAGGCGCAGCTCGAGGCCTGGTACCAGTGGGAGACCGCGGTCGGCGACGCCTGAGGCCCCTGTCCCTCGGCCGGACCGGGCCGCCGCAGCACTCCGCCCGGTCGCGGTGACGACCTGCCGGCCACGTCCACAGCGCGCCAGGAGGACCGCGCGGACCGTGCCGTCGGGGGAGCCCGGCCGGGTCAGTGTGCGCGGCCCCGCAGGCGACCGACCCCGAGCACGATGCCGACCACGACCATGCCGAGCACGAGCCCGACCACGGCCGACACCGCGGTGTCGACGATCCACGTGACGACCGGGCCGGCGGCCTCGACCGCGTGCTCGACGACGTGCAGCAGTTCCTGCGGGCCCGCCCAGAACGTCTCCGCCAGGTTCGCGATCACCAGGTGCCCACCGACCCAGAGCATGGCGACCGTGCCGACGATGCTGATGACCCGGAACACCGTCGGCATCGCGCGCACGATCCGCGCACCGGCACGGCGGGTCCGCCGGGAGTCGTTCTTCATCATCTGCAGGCCGATGTCGTCGACCTTCACCAGGAGCGCCACGGCGCCGTAGACCAGGGCCGTCATCCCGAGCCCGATCAGCGCGAGGGCACCGACCTTCGGCCAGAAGTCGAGCCCGGTGTCCAGGCTCGACAGGGCGATGAGCATGATCTCGGTGCTGAGGACGAGGTCGGTGCGCACGGCGCCGAAGACGAGCTTGGGCTCCGTGGTCGGCTGCGCGTCGCCGGCGGCCTCGTGGTGCACACCGAACCACTCGGTGACCTTCTCGGCACCCTCGAAGCACAGGTACGTGCCGCCGATGACGAGCAGCCACGGCAGCACCCACGGGGCGAACGCCGACAGCAGCAGCGCCAACGGGATGATGATGACGAACTTGTTGAAGAGGCTGCCGAGCGCGATGCGCCCGACGACGGGGAGTTCGCGCGCCGGTTGCAGTCCCTGGACGTACTGCGGAGTGACCGCCGCGTCGTCGATCACGACCCCCGCGGTCTTCGCGCTGGCCTTGAGGGCCGCGGAGAGGATGTCGTCCACCACGGCGAGCAACCCGACTGACATGTCGCTCACCCTACTGGAGCGGTCACCGGCGTCCGTCCCGCGCCCTCCCACCGGCCGGCGCTTCCCCCAGATCGGGGTACGTGCGACGGCGGGTCCGCGCCGACATCCGCGAAGCGGCGCGCAGTCAGACCGTTCTGCTCGCGCGAACGGGGTACGCCGCTGGGGGTTGCCTGGCAGCCGCCCGTCGTTCCACTGACGGCAGCCCTTCCCGAGCCGACACAGCAGGGCACACCGAGCACCACCACCACGGTCCGCCGACGCCACCCACGTCGGCGCCCACAGGCAGGAGCGCCCCTTGCAGTCCTCGATCGTCGCAGCCCTCACCGTCGCCGTGCTCGCAGTCGGCGCGGTCGCCGATGTCTCGGCTCCCCCCTCCGCGTCCGCCGCACCGACGTCGACCACGACGACCTCCGCCCCGAGGGGCGCCGTCGTGTCGAACGGTCGGACCTGGAAGCAGACCTACCGGCAGGACTTCGCCACGGCCGCGCCGGCCGGCGGGGTCGCCGCGAAGTACCCGGGCATGGGCCTGTACGACGGGTTCTCCGACACGAGCGGTCAGGGGCGCTACACGCCGTCGAAGGTGCTGAGCGTGCAGAACGGTGCGCTCGACTTCTGGCTGCGGGCCGACCGCGGTCAGCCGCTCGCCGCGGCCGTCATGCCCGACGGCTACGCGCCGCACCGCACCGGCCGCGTCTCGATCCGCTACAAGACCACGAAGACCCCCGGGTACAAGTTCGTCGTGATCCTGTGGCCGTCGAGCGACCGGTGGAACGAGGGCGAGATCGACTGGCCCGAAGCGGCCCTCGGCGCGAAGCCCCGACCCGCGTCGGCCGTCCCGGGCAGCCTGCGGAACGGCGCCATGACCTTCCAGCCGGAGCGTGAGACCTTCGCGGCCACCGACACGAGCAGCTACCACGTCGCCACCACCGAGTGGGACAGCAAGGTGGTCCGCTTCTACTGGGACGGCAAGCTGGTCGCGTCGACGACGAAGGCCGTGCCGACGAAGCCGATGCGGGTCACGCTGCAGGCCGAGACCGACACCGGTGGGCGCGTGCCGGCGGGCGCCTCGGGGCACGTGAGCGTCGACTGGATCGCGATCTACGACTGACGGGAGGCGCGGTGCCGGTGAGCGGGACCGCCCACCGGCACCGCGCCTCCGGGCTCAGCCTGCGGTGCGACGGGCGGTCAGCCGACCGCGGCCCAGTGGCAGTGCGCCGCTGCGGTAGGCGAAGCCGTCGGCATCGCCGACCGTGCCGCTGGCGGTGCCGAAGTGCCACAGGCGGTTGAAGCAGGAGACGCCGATCCGGGTCGACCCGTCGTCGGCGACCGCCCACGTGCCGGTGCCCCACTGGGCCGGGTGACCGACGCCGTCGATCGTCACCGTCGGTCGGGCTCCCCAGGTCAGCAGGGGGCGACCGAGGTCGAGGGTGATCCGGCGCTTCGTCGTGCCGGACGGCTGCGGGGTGTCCATGCGGTCAGGGTACGGGCGTCGGCACCCTGAACGCGCCCGGGCGGCCGTCCGTAGGATCCGCTGCATGGCTGACTTCACCGCTGCACAGGCCGCCGTCGTCCGGATCGAGCGCGCGGAGGAGGGCCGGTGGGACCTCACCCTCGTCAGCGACTCCGGCGTCCGGATGGGGCACGGCGTGCACCTCCCCGACGCTGCGTCCGACGATGCCGAGGACGAGCGGGTCGCAGCCCTCGACTTCGTGCGCGGGTACGGGTTCCGCTTCGAGGCCGACGCCGTCGTCACGGACGGCCCGGACGCGTTCTGGGCGCCGTTGCTCCCGCTCGGGTCCGACGAGCACCCGACGGACTGAGGCTGGTCAGTCCTGGTCGTCGAGCGCTGACCGTTCGAACCCGATCAACCAGGTCACCCCGAACGCGTCGCGCACCGTTCCGTCCCAGTCGCCCCACGGCCGCTCCTGGAGGTCGTCGACCACCGTGCCGTCGGAGGCCAGGTCCACGAACCACCGCCGGAGCACCTCGGGCCGGGCGCTCCCGAGCAGGGCGAACAACAAGCCGGAGACCGCGAGCGCGGTGTCGTCGGGGCCGGTGTCGGCGGCGAAGAGCCGGACCGGGCCGACGAGCTCGCCGTGCGCCACGGCGCCGGGCGGCCCGTCCTCGCGAGCGGCCTCCTCGTACGAGGTGACGCGGACGTCGCCGCCGAAGACCTGCTGCCAGCGGGCGAGCGCCGTGCGGGCGGTGCCGGGGAGCAGGAGGTACGGGGTCGGGGCTGTGCCGTCCATGGGCTGACCGTACTCCGGTGCTCGCAGGCGGGCCCCCTTCGGCCTCCCTGTCCGTGGTCGACGTGAGATGCCGGCGTCGTGCCGAGACGCCGGCGTCGTGCCGAGACGCCGCCGTCGTGCCGAGACGCCGGTGTCGTGCCGAGACGCCGCCGAAGAGGACGGCGTCTCGCGCGATCGGGGGCGTCTCGCGGTGACGCCGGCGTCTCGGACCCGTCCGGCACGGCGAAACGCCGGCGTCTCGGGCCGGCCGCCCGGCTCAGGCGCGGTGCCGCGTCCGACGCGCCCGGCGCAGTCCGACCACGGCCGTGCCGAGCGTGAGGAGCGCCACGGCCCAGCCGATCGGCACGGCGGCATCGGCCCCGGTCCAGGCGAGCTCGCCGGCGGTGTCCGCGACGGAGCGGGCGCTCGACGGACCACCGTCCGGGTCCTGCCCGACCCGGGCTGCGGTGGTGGCGTCTCCCTCGGGAGCGGTCGCCGCCCGTCCGCCGGTCACCCGCACCGGGAACGTGGTCGCGGTGCCGTCGACCGACACCCGGACGGTCTGCGACGCCGCACCGGTGAAGGTCACCGTGACGGTCCCGTCGGCGCGGTCGACCCGGTCGGCGTCGTCGCTCGCACGGACCTCGGCGTCCTCGGCGACCGCCACCGTGTTGCCGAACCGGTCGGTCGTCCACGGTTCGAGCGTGAGGGAGCCGCCGAGCGCCACGCCCAGCGGATCCGGGTAGACCCGGCCGTCGGCACCGACCCAGGTGTACGTCCCGTCCGACGCGGCGGGGACGGTGCGGACGACCACGCCGACGCCGGTGGCGGCAGCGGGCAGGACGGTCCAGCGCACCCAGTGCTCCGCGGAGCCGACCGCGGTCGTCGCGGTGACCCGCACGGTGGCGGTGCCCGCGTGGGTCGGGGTGCCGGAGAGCACACCGTGGGCGAAGGTCAGCCCGTCGTCCGGGTGGGCCGTGGCGCCGTCCGCGGTGGTGAGCGAGTACGTGGCTCCGTCGGCGTCCCGTGCGCGCAGGTCGGCGGAGGACGGTTCGCCGGCCCGGACGGTCGGGAGCACCTGGGGGGAGGACTCGCTGGTGGCCGCTGCCCAGGACGGCACGTCCGCTGTCGTCGGCGGGGTGACCGGTGTCGGCGACGACGACGCTGTCGACGCCGACACCGGCTGGGTGGCGCCCCGGGCCGTGGCGGCCGGCAGGACGCCGAGTGCGGCGGCGACCAGCACGGCGGCAGCCGCTGCGGTGGTGCGCGCTGCGGACCGAGCGCTCGGGACGTGGTGCATGGTGCTCCTCGCGGATCCCCGGAGCGTCGGGAGACCGCGCCGGGACCGGTCGTCGGGTACGTCCGGTGCCGCGAGCGTAGGCGGCGAGGAACCTTCGCGGACGATCGGTTGCGGCTTCCCGAAGGGACCCTGTGGAACCCCGCAGCGCCGTGCGGCACCGTGCGTCGCACCGCGGGCGCGGATCAGGACGCGGCGATCGCGCCCATCTCGGCGACGACGGTGCGGAGCTTCACCGCGAGCTCGTCGCTGTCACCGACGGTGTCGCGGTGCGCGACCTCGGACAGCGCGGACAGCACGAGTCCGACGGCCGTGCGAGCGGTCTGCTCGTCGGTGCGCGACGACACCGTGGCGAGGAGCGACTGCCGCGACTCGGCCATCCACTGCATGACCATCGGTGCCATCTCGGGTCGGAGCACGAGGAGCTCCTTCATCCGGCGGCGGTCCTGGGAGAGCGGGACGGTCGCGGCGATCAGGACGCACAGGTCGTCGACGAGTCGGCCGTCCGCCTCGGCGAAGCGCGTGGCCGCCCACTCCGGCACCTCGACGGTGTCGAGACCGAGCGCCGCGTGCGCCTTCGACGTGAAGTAGTTGAAGAAGGTCCGCGGGGAGACGTCGGCGTCGCTGCAGATCTGCTCGACGGTGACGCCGTCGAGACCGTGCTCGGAGACGAGCGTCAGGGCGGCGTCGTGGAGCGCCTGCCGGGTCTGCTGCTTCTTCCGCTCGCGCAACGTGCACGGTGCGGTGACCGGCTCCGGTGCTGCTGTGGTGCTCACGTGCACTCCTGTGGTGCTGGGCGGCCACCGTGTGCTGCGGTGGGCCGGGTCGTCTGCGCCGGACGGGTCCGGCACGGGGAGGCCGCCCGCACCCCGGGCGGGGTGCGGGCGGCCGGGGGTCACCGACGCTGGGTCGGCGTGGAGCCGGTCATCGGCCCGGTGAACGATCCGGCCTCGGCTGCTGCGAGCCCGGCGCGGGCCTCGAGCTCGGCCTCGGCCGACGGCGCCGAGCGGTCGACATCGGACGAGGAACCGTCGGACGAGGAGCCGTCTGACGAGGATCCGTTCGCGGCGTCGTGCTGTTCCTGCAGCGCCGAGCGCTGGCGCAGCGGCGGCACCCGGAAGAACCAGGTGAGCACGAAGGCGAGCAGGATCACGCCGAGTCCGACCCAGTAGATCGTCACGGACGAGGCGTTGAAGCCCGCCATGAACGGCCGCGTGAGGCGGCTGTCGGCGCCGGTGAGGAACGAGGTGTCGTTCGTGCTCGTCGCCGCGGAGTCCGAACTGGCACCGTCGTCGATCTGCTTCGCCAGGGCCGGCGTGAGCTCGTCCACCCAGTACGACCGCTGCGAGGCGTTCGACCAGTCGACCGACACCGTGCCGTCCTGGACGCTGGCGTGCGCCTCGTCCGCCACGGCCTCGAGGGCTGCGGACTCTGCGGCCGGGGTGGCCGCTGCGACCTGCTGGTCGATCACGCCCTGCGCCGCGGCTGCGGGCACGGCACCGGCGGCGACCTGCTGCTGCACGGCCGCGGTGACCTGCTGCGTGACGGCCTGGTCGGCCGCCTGCTTCGCCTGCGCCGAGGCGTCGTCGAGCTTCCCCTGGACGGTCTGCTGCAGCGGGGTGGTGATCGGGGCCCAGATCGTGTCGATCGCGCCCTGGTTGGCCGGCTTGCTCGCCACCGCGGGGTCGAGTGCGGCCGACAGCGCCGGCTTGAGGTCGGCCTGGTTCGCGGTCGCCGTCAGGATGTTGCTCGGCATGACCGAGAACAGGATCGAGAGCAGCACCGCGGTGCCGAGCGTTCCGCCGATCTGCCGGAAGAACGTCGCCGAGCTGGTCGCGACGCCCATGTCCCGGGCCTCGACCGAGCCCTGCGACGCCAGGGTCAGCGACTGCATGACCGAGCCGAGCCCGAGGCCGATCAGGAACATGCCGATCATGAGGAACCAGAGCGGCTTGTCGATCGTCATGAAGGTCAGGACGACGTAGCCGGCCGACACCAGGAACGTGCCGATGACCGGGAAGATCCGGTAGCGGCCGACACGGGCGACGATCTGGCCCGAGGTGATCGACGCGATCATCAGCCCACCGACGAGCGGCAGCGTGGCGAAGCCCGACTCGGTCGGGGTCAGGCCCACGACGATCTGCAGGTAGAGCGGGATGGTCAGCATGGCGCCGAACATCGCGAAGCCGACCAGGAACCCGATGACGGTCGCCATCGAGAACGTGCCGGAGCGGAAGAGCTTCAGCGGGATGATCGCCGCGTCGCCCATCTTCGACTCGACGAGCAGCAGTGCGACGAGTCCGAGCGCACCGATCACGTAGCTGGCGATCGCGGCGGGCGAGCCCCAGCCCCAGGTGCGGCCCTGCTCGGCGACGAGCAGCAGCGGCACGAGCGTGACGATGACGGCCGTCGCGCCCCACCAGTCGACCTTCGGCTTGTCGCCCTTGCCGTGCACCTTCGGCAGGTGCAGGAAGACGATCACCATGATGAGCGCGGCGACGCCGATCGGCACGTTGATGAGGAGCACCCAGCGCCACCCGGTGATCCAGAGGATCTCGGAGGAGCCGGCGAGCAGGCCGCCGATGAGCGGTCCGATGACGGACGAGATGCCGAACACGGCGAGGAAGTACCCCTGGTACTTCGCACGCTCACGCGGCGCGAGGATGTCACCCATGATCGCGAGCGGCAGCGACATGAGCGCGCCGGCGCCGATGCCCTGCACGGCACGGAAGGCCGCGAGCATGAGCATCGAGGTGGACATCGAGGACAGCACGGCGCCGAGGATGAAGACGACGATGCCGAAGATGTAGAGCGGCCGTCGGCCGAAGATGTCGGAGAGCTTGCCGTAGATCGGCGTCGCGATCGTCGACGTGATCAGGTAGGCCGTGGTCACCCATGCCTGCTGGTCGAGACCGTGCAGGTCGTCGCCGATGGTGCGGATCGCCGTGCCGAACACCGTCTGGCCGAGGGACGACAGGAACATGCCCGCCATCAGGCCGTAGATCACCAGGAGGATCTGGCGGTGCGTCATGAGCGGCTGCTGGCCGGAGGTGCCGGGCGCGTGCGCGCCGGTCGCCGCGTCGGGGCCGGCGGTGTCGCGGCCCTGCTGCACCGAGACGGGTGCGGTGGCGGTCATCGAACTCCTTTTTCGTACTGTGTAACTTTGCAGACCGCGCAACGATACATCGGGTGGTTCCGGAATGCAACTAAATGGCGACGGACGGGAGGCGCGTCGCGGCGCCGCCACGCGCCTTCCGTCCGGCCACCGCTCGCCCGGTCGCGTCAGCGGGCGTCCGCCGTCCGAGGTACCGTTTCCCCATGAGCACGGACACCGCCACCGCCACCGAGACCGCCGACGAGGGGCCCGTGGTGACCTTCGCCGACCTCGGCCTGAGCGATCCGGTGCTCAAGGCCGTCAAGGACATCGGCTACGAGACCCCCTCCGCCATCCAGGAAGCGACGATCCCGACGCTGCTCGAGGGGCGCGACGTCGTCGGCCTCGCGCAGACCGGCACCGGCAAGACCGCGGCGTTCGCGCTGCCGATCCTGTCCCGCATGGAGTCGGGCAGCAAGGTGCCCCAGGCCCTCGTGCTGTCGCCGACCCGTGAGCTCGCGCTGCAGGTGTGCGAGGCGTTCGAGCAGTTCGCGTCGCACATGAAGCACGTGCACGTCCTGCCCGTCTACGGCGGCCAGGCGTACGGCGTGCAGCTGTCCGCGCTGCGCCGTGGCGTCGACGTCGTCGTCGGCACGCCCGGTCGCATCATGGACCACATCGCCAAGGGCACGCTCGACCTGTCCCAGCTGAAGTACCTCGTGCTCGACGAGGCCGACGAGATGCTCAAGATGGGCTTCGCCGAGGACGTCGAGACGATCCTGGCCGAGACGCCGGACGACAAGCAGGTCGCGCTGTTCTCGGCGACGATGCCCGCGCAGATCCGTCGCATCTCGCAGCAGTACCTGAACGACCCGTCCGAGATCACCGTCAAGACCAAGACGAAGACCGCCGCGAACATCACGCAGCGCTACCTGATGGTGTCGTACCCGCAGAAGGTCGACGCGCTCACCCGCATCCTCGAGGTCGAGGACTTCGAGGGCATGATCATCTTCGTCCGCACGAAGAGCGAGACCGAGACCCTGGCCGAGAAGCTCCGCGCCCGCGGGTACGCCGCGGCGGCGATCAGCGGTGACGTCGCCCAGGCACAGCGCGAGCGCACGGTCAACCAGCTGAAGTCCGGCAAGCTCGACATCCTGGTCGCCACGGACGTCGCCGCCCGTGGCCTCGACGTCGACCGCATCACCCACGTCGTGAACTTCGACATCCCCGTCGACATCGAGTCCTACGTGCACCGCATCGGCCGCACCGGTCGCGCGGGCCGCAAGGGTGACTCGATCAGCTTCGTCACGCCGCGCGAGCGCCGGCTCCTGTCGGCCATCGAGCGCCACACGAAGCAGCCGCTCACGCAGATGCAGCTGCCCACGGTCGAGGACGTCAACGAGACGCGCCTCAGCCGGTTCGACGACGCGATCACCGCGGCGCTCGAGCAGCAGGACCGCATCGAGAAGTTCCGTGACGTCATCGCGCACTACGTCCGCAACCACGACGTGCCCGCCGAGGACGTCTCGGCCGCGCTCGCGGTCGTGGCGCAGGGTGACTCGCCGCTGCTGCTCGACCCGGCCGACGACCAGCTCCGCAACCAGGTGGACCGCGACGGCCGCCGTGGTGAGCGCCGCGACCGTGACGACGACCGTGGTGGCCGCGAGGACCGTGGGCCGCGCCGCTCGCAGCCGATGACCGCCTACCGGATCGAGGTCGGGCGTCGCCACCGCGTCGAGCCGCGCCAGATCGTCGGCGCCCTGGCGAACGAGGGCGGCCTGCGGCGCGACGACTTCGGCGCGATCCAGATCCGACCCGACTTCTCGATCGTCGAGCTGCCCGAGAGCATGGACCCGGGCGTGCTCGACCGGCTCGCCGACACCCGGATCAGCGGGAAGCTCATCGAGATCGCGCCGGACCGCCGCGGCGGTGCCCGTCGGTACGACCGCGACGACCGCGGACCGCGTGCGCCCCGTCGGGACGACCGTCCCCGCCGTGACGACCGCCGCGACGACGACCGTCCGGCACGCAAGCCCCGGCACTGACCAGCCATCGGTCGGTCACTGACCGGCCACTGACCGGCCACTGACCGGCCACTGATCCGCTGCGCGACCCCGTCCTGCGGGGTCGCGCAGTCGCGTCGCGGGACCCCATCGGCCCTGCCCACTGCCGGGCCGACTCCGGGACGGACGCGAGCCGCCCGCCCGTCGCGGGTCGTGCCTCCCGTCCGGTCGGCTCAGACGGTCAGCCCGTGAACCGTGCGGCGGCAGACCTCGTCCCAGGGCGTCGGGCCGAACCCGAAGTGCGCCCGGGTCGCGGTGTCGTCGACCACGTAGGGAGCCGACCACTGGTAGCCGAGCTGCGCGACCTCCCGCATGAAGGGGACCACCGCGCCGATCCCGCGGAGCAGGCCGATCGGCAGTGACCGCACGCGGACGGCGGGCCGACCGGCCGTCCGGAGCATCTCGGTGAGGACCTGCTCCTGGGTCCGCGGTGCGTTGGTCGGGACGATCCAGGTCCGACCGTGCGACCGCTCGTCGTCCGCCGCGGCGACGAGGAGCCGCGCGACGTCGCCGACGTCGGTGTACGAGTGCGGCTGGTCCGAGCGCCCGATCACGGTGACGGGCTTCCCCCGCATCGCGGTCGGGAGCACCCGCGTGACGTGCCCGTTGACGCCGGTGCCCGGGCCGACGTAGTCCGAGCCGCGGACCTCGACCGTGCGGATGCGTCCGGCCTCGTGCGCCGCCAGCGCGTCTGCCCACATCCGGGCCCGCAGGACGCCCTTGTGGTCGGTCGCGGCGTCGGGCAGGTCCGCGCGCATCGGTCCGTCGACCGGGCCGTACGGGTACAGGTTCCCGGTGATCGCGTACACGGCACCCGTCCGCTCGGCGGCGGTGAGGAGGGAGGACGCCAGCGGCGGCCACACCCGCTCCCACTGCGTGTAGTCGCCGGGGTTCGCGCAGTTGTGGAGTGCTGCCGCGCCGTCCGCGACGGCCGTCAGGGCGTCCGCGTCGGCGGCGTCGAGCCCGACGTGGCGGACCCCGGGCAGACCGGTGTCGCGTCCGGAGCGGGTGACGACGACGACCTCGTCGCCACGCTCGGACAGCAGTGCCGCAGTGTGGCGACCGACGGGGCCGGCGCCGACGACGACGTGGTGACGGGGCATGGTTCCTCCTGAGATTCGGGAGAGCAGTGCTCTCGGAAGCCATCATGCAGCCGGACGGGCTCCGATGCAAGAGCAGTGCTCTCGTTTGTGTGCAGTGCTCTCCCGTGGCACGCTTGACGGCATGGTGGAGAAGGCGAGGACCGCCCGGTCCCTGGCACGGGAGGCCGTGCACGCGAGCATCCTCGCGGCCGCGCGCGCCCGGCTCACCGAGGAGGGACCGGAGCAGCTGAGCCTGCGCGCCGTCGCTCGTGACGTCGGCCTGGTGTCCTCCGCCGTGTACCGGTACTTCCCGAGCCGCGACGACCTGCTCACCGCGCTGCTCGTGCTCGACTACGACGAACTCGGCGCCGCGGTCGAGGCGGCAGAGGCGCCGGTCGACCGGTCCGACCACGTCGGCCGCTGGGTCGCCGCGTGTCGTGCCGTCCGGCAGTGGGCGATCGGGCACCCCGGGGACTTCGCGCTCCTGTACGGCTCACCCGTGCCCGGGTACGTCGCACCGCAGGACACGGTCGAGCCCGCCTCGCGGACGACGCACGTGCTCGTCCGCGTCGTCACCGACGCGTGGTCGGGAGTCGCCGGGTCCGAGCTGGCTCCGGACTGGAGGCTCGGTGCCGGTCCCGCGATCGGCTCGCGGCCCGCAGCGCCGGGCGCCGTCGCCGACGCGGTCGCCTACACACGAGAGCGCGGCTTCCACGACGACCCCTCGCCCGAGGTCGTCCTGCGGACCCTGATCGCCTGGACGACGGTGTTCGGCGTCCTGTCGTTCGAGCTGTTCGGGCACGCGGTCGGCTCGGTGACCGACCCGGCGGCGTACTTCGACGAGGTGATCGTCCGCCTCGCGCACGATCTGGGGCTCGCAGCGCCCGGATGAGCCGATCTCACCCCGCGGACGGGGCGGCGGGCTGACAGCGGTGCCCTGCCTGCGGTAGACAGGGCGGTACGGCGCACTCACCCAGCGCTCGCCGGCTGCAGCAGGAAGGACGCCGATGACCGCGCTCGACGTCAGCCGTCAGGACCGTCGCCGACTCACCACCGGTACCCCGACCAAGCGGCTCGCGACCGTGCGCACCGTCGCGCTCCTCGCGTCGATCGCCGGCGTCAACTACATCGTCTGGCGCTGGATCGGCTCGGTGAACTGGCACTCGTGGTGGATCGCGGTGCCGCTGATCCTCGCGGAGACCTACAGCGTGATCGACTCGCTGCTGTTCGCGTTCGGCGCCTGGCGACTCCGCGAACGCGGGGAACCGCCGACGAAGCCCGCCGGGGACGTCACCGTCGACGTCTTCATCACGACGTACAACGAGCCGGTCGAGCTGGTCGTCCGCACCGCCCGTGCGGCGAAGGCGATCACGCACCCGCACGCCACGTGGATCCTCGACGACGGCAACCGCCCGGAGATGCGCGCCGCCGCCGAGTCCCTCGGCATCGGCGTGATCACGCGCGGCGCCGACTGGGTCGACCGGCCACGGCACGCGAAGGCCGGCAACCTCAACAACGCGCTGCTCGCGACGCAGGGCGAGTTCCTGCTCATCCTCGACGCCGACCAGGTCCCGGAGCCGTCGATCCTCGACCGGACGCTCGGCTACTTCAAGGACGAGCGCATGGCGCTGGTCCAGACGCCGCAGTGGTTCGAGAACGTGCCCGAGGCCGACCTGCTCGGCAGCCAGGCTCCGCTGTTCTACGGGCCCATCCAGCAGTCGAAGGACGGCTGGAACGCGGCGTTCTTCTGCGGATCGAACGCGATCCTGCGGCGCGAGGCACTCATGCAGCTCGGCGTGACCCGCTACGTGCGCGAGGTCGAGGAGTCCGTCGAGCGGACCATCAAGACGTCGCGGAAGCTGCTCGCACGAGCCCGCGAGACCGAGACCGACCCGCGGGTGCTCGACGCGCTCGACGGTGCGGAGCAGGTCGTCGACCGTGCCCGTGACCAGATCGACCGCGGCGAACCGCTCGGCGACGTCACCTACGACTTCCAGCGCGGCATCGACGCGATCGCGTACCGGTTCGCCGCCGCCGACCTCGAGTCGGTCCGCCGTGACCTGCAGGAGCTCGCCGCGATGTCGACCGAGGCGGACACCTTCGCCGGCCTCGACGACGCTGCCCTCGACGTGCTCGGACGACGGGACGCCTCGCCGGTGGCCGCGATCGAGTCCATCGCGGTGCTCGCCCGGGCGCTCGACGTGAACCGCGACGACGAGGCCCAGCCGATCATGCCGCTCGCCACGATCTCCGTGACCGAGGACATGGCGACCGCGATGCGCCTGCACGGCCTGGGATGGAGGTCCGCGTACCACGACGAGATCCTGGCGAAGGGCCTCGCGCCGGAGGACCTGCCCACCATGCTCGTGCAGCGACTCCGCTGGGCGCAGGGCACCATGCAGGTCTTCTTCCGCGAGAACCCCCTCGTGCAGAAGGGCCTGTCGTGGGGGCAGCGCCTCATGTACTTCTCGACCATGTGGAGCTACCTTTCGGGCTTCGCGGCGATCGTGTACATCGCGGCCCCGGTGCTCTGCCTGTCGTTCGGTGTCGTGCCCGTGCAGGCCTACAGCGTCGACTTCTTCGTGCGGCTCATCCCGTTCCTCGTGCTCAACCAGCTGCTGTTCTGGGTGGTGGCCGCCGGCAGACCCACGTGGCGCGGGCAGCAGTACTCGCTCGCGCTGTTCCCCGTCTGGATCGAGTCGGTGACGAGCGCGTTCGAGAACGTGTTCCGTGGCAAGCCACTGGGGTTCCGGGTCACGCCGAAGGTCAAGGACGAGTCCGACCAGCGACCGCGGTGGGACCTCGTGAAGCCCCAGCTGTACGCGATGGGTGCGCTCGTCGCCGCCCTCGTGATGATCGCGATCCGGTACGCCACGGGCCAGGCGGACGGCATCGCGCCGCTCGTGAACACCGCGTGGGTGATCTTCGACCTGTTCATCTTCAGCATCGTCGTCCGCGCCGTGCTCTACCGCGGACCGGAGGCGGGGACGCCGCAGTCCGAACACGTGTCCTCGACGGCAGGAGGCCCACTGTGACCGACCACGACCTGACCTTCGACGTCCCGGCCGTCGCCGAGTCGCTCGACGTCGTGCAGGACCGCTTCGGCGCCTGGTGGGACACCATGGCGATCGACGACGCCCGTCTCCGCTTCTCGCTCGAGACCGCCCTCGCCGAGATCGCTGCCAACATCGTCGAGCACACGCGACGCACCGATGCCGAGGCCGGTCGCGGGTACACGGTGGAGCTCTGCGCCACGGACCGTGAGCTCGTCGCGGTGCTCACCGACAACGGGCGCCCCGCCGACGTCGACCTGTCCGCCGTGACCATGGCCGACCCCGACGAGGAGAGCGGTCGCGGCCTCGCGCTGGCGATCGCCGCGCTCGACCGCCTCGAGCACGAGCACACCGGCGGCCACAACATCTGGACCCTGGCGTGCAACCGGTGAGGGGCGCGCTGGCGAAGGCCGTCGCGTTCCTCGTCGTCGTCGGGACGCTGCTGCTCGGCGGGGCGCTCCCCGCGTCGGCCGTGTCGGCTCCGGGTCGTGCCGGCGAGACGCCCTCCGACGGGCGCGTGTGGTTCGGCCCGGACCTCGACTGGGGGAGCGACGCCCCCGACGGGTACGAGGGTCGGCTCGGCGCGACGCCGTCTGTCTACGGGGTCGAGATCGAGTACCCCTTCGACCGCAGCGCACGGGACGAGTTCCTGCGGGCGACCCGCGCGGCGGCGACCCAGGGCGCGGTGCTCGCGGTGAGCCTGGAGCCGTCGCGGTCGCTGCGGTCCCTCACGAAGGCCGACGCCGCCGCGGCGAACCGGCTGTTCGAGGAGGTCCACCGGCAGTACGACACCCAGTTGCTCGTGCGCTTCGCTCCCCAGATGAACGGCACGTGGGTTCGCTGGGGACAGCAGCCGACCGCGTTCGTCCCGGCGTTCCGGACGCTGGCCGCGGCCGTGCACGCGGGTGACTCCGACGCTGCCATGGTGTGGTCGCCGTCGTACGGCGCGGGCTACCCGTTCGGCGAGTCCGCCGGGCGGCTGCAGACCCTGTCGGGCAACGACGTCGCCGAGCTGGACACCGACGGCGACGGCCGACTCACCGCCGCCGACGACCCCTACGGCCCGTACTGGCCCGGCGCCGAGAGCGTCGACTGGGTCGGGCTGTCGATGTTCTTCTTCGGCAAGGGCAAGGCGACCGAGGCCGCCGGTCGCGACGTCCCGCTGACCCGCAACGAGGTCCCGCAGGACGGCGAGGTCGCGGCACGCTTCGACGAGACCTGGGGCTACGAGCAGACGCAGTCCGAGGGCACGTTCACCGAGCGCTTCGCACAGGGCGAGGACCGGCCGATGCTGCTCGACACCGGCGCGCTGTACGACCACTCGTTGCGCGGTGCGGCCGAGCTCCCGGTCAAGCAGGCGTGGTGGCGGCAGGTGATCGCCGCCGTGCAGGACCACCCCGAGGTCCGGGGCGTGACGTTCCTCGAGACGAACCGGCGCGAGCCCGAGGCCGGCAACCGCGTCGCCGACTGGCGGGACACGGCCGACCCGGGGATCGCCGGGTCCTTCCGGACGGACCTCGAACAGGCCGGGGACTTCGTCCTCGGACCGGTGACGGAGCGCGTGACGACGCAGGAGGGTGCCGCGGCGATCAGCCAGCAGTACGAGACCGGCGGCGACCAGATGGCGTGGATCGTCTGGTGCGCCTTCGGCCTCGCAGCGGCGTTCCTGCTGAGCGGGCTCGTCGGACGGCTGCTGCCGAGCTGGCGGTACCCCGACGACGGCAAGCCCGGGCGCGACCTGCGCCTCGACCTCTTCCGCGGGTTCATCATCCTCGCGGTGGTGATCACGCACATCGAGATCGGCGGGCCCTACTCGTACATCACGCTGCACGCCACCGGTGCGATCACCGGCGCCGAGATGTTCGTGTTCCTGTCCGGCATGGTGCTGGGCATGACGTACCCGTTCGCGATCAAGAAGTTCGGCGAGTGGGTGGCGGCCGTCGGGGCGTGGAAGCGGGCGCGGAAGCAGTACGTCGTCACCCTGGCGGTGATCGTGGTCGTCTTCGCGCTGAGCTTCGTGCCGTTCCTGGACACCGATGCGATCACCACCTTCACCGACCGGGGGACCGGCACCGGGGGCGTCGGCGCCGAGGGTCGGGTGTACGACCTGTACCCGAACGCGATGCAGCTGCTGGCCTACCCGCCGCCCTGGTTCGCGATCCGGCAGTTCCTGCTGCTCGAGATGGGGCCGTGGCCGTTCAACATCATGGGACTGTTCGTGGTGCTGAGCCTGTTCATCCCCGTCTTCCTGTGGGTGATCCGGCGCGGCTTCTGGTGGGCGCTGCTCCTCGTCAGCTGGGGGCTGTACGCGTTCCAGGCGCTGAACCCCGAGTTCCGCCCGCTGAACTCGCAGTTCGAGTCGGTGTTCCCGCTGCTCACCTGGCAGGTGGTCTTCACGCACGGCCTGGTGCTCGGCTACTACCGGCGCCAGGTGATCGGGGCGCTGACCGGCCGACTCGGCAAGGTCCTGATCGGCATCGGGATCACCGGGTACGCCGCGTTCCTCGTCTACGTGTGGGCGGGCGACCAGTTCGGGTTCACCCCGGCACCGTTCCCCGCGTCGATGTACAACGACCTGTACAACACGGCGTACCAGCGGGTGGACCTGCAGTGGGGGCGTCTGGTCGACATCGCCTTCTTCGCGATCGTCTCGTACGCGATCCTCACCGTGTTCTGGAAGCCCATCAGCGCCGTCATCGGGTGGCTGTGGATCCCGATCGGGCAGGCGAGTCTCTACGTGTTCGTCTGGCAGGTCTTCTTCGCGCTGGCCATCGCGTCGATCCCGGGCGTGGACTGGTTCAACGGCTGGATCGGCTTCGCGGCCCACACGGCCCTGATCCTGCTGGTCTGGTACATGATCCGGAAGCGCTTCATGTTCTCGGTCATCCCGCGCTGACCCGCGTGGGCGGCGTGGTCCGTCGCAGCGGGCCCCGAGTCTCGTCCTGACCGACGGTCCTCGCGGTCGGCGGCACGAGGACCGTCGCTGAGCCCGAGTCTCGGGCCGGGCTGGGCCGGGCCGGGCCGGGCGGGCGGGACGGAACGACGGACGGGAGGCGCGGTGCCAGCTGGCACCGCGCCTCCAGTCCGTCGCGTGGTCCCGTCAGCGCGTGGCGACGCGCAGCGGCTGCGGGTCCACCGGGTCCGGGGGGACCGGCAGGGAGCCGCGGACCTGGTTCTGCGCCTGGCAGTCGCTCGTGCAGTTCGTCGCGCCCTGCGACAGCTCGACCGCGTCCTCGCCGAGCACACCACCCATGCGTCCGCCGGGCTGGACCGTCCAGGTCGTGGTGGTCGCGGTCTGCGAGGTCTTCGTCGCGACCTGCGGGCTGTCCTTGCCGAGCAGCATCTGGTGCGCGTCGCTGCCCGAGGACACCGCCGCGACGCCGTCGCCGAAGTTGATCTTCCCCGTGTAGGGGTTGGTGAAGTAGAAGAGCCCGGCCCCGAGCGTGTGCGTGAACGTCACGGGCTGGGCGAACTCGGTCTCCATCTGGAAGATCCCGCCCTGGGCGCCGTCCTTCGCCTGGATCTTGAACTTGCCCGCGCCGGTGCCGAAGATCGCCACGAGCGTGTCGTCGCGGACCTCGAGCGAGGAGAGCTTCGTGCCGGCGAGCTGCGCGGCGGTGAGCGACGGGACCTTCGAGGCGAACACCACGGTCGGCTTCGTCACCATCCGCTGGGTGTCCGGTGCCCCGGTCAGCGTGTAGTCGTACACGCCGAGGTCGGCGATGCGGATGTCGAAGCCGTTGTGCTTGCCGCGGACCGCGATGGTGCCGGTGACGGCGACGTCCTTGAGCTTGAAGTCCCTGCCGACCGCGGGGTTCGTCGTGGCGCCGTTGACGGTGACGGCGTAGTCCCCGCCGGTCGACGTCTTGCCGGACGCGTTCGCGGGGGACACCCCGACGAGGGCCGCCGCGGCGACGGCGCCGAGCGCGATCGCGGTGGCGATGCCGGTGGTGCGGCGTCGCGTGCGCTGGGTGGTCATGGGGTGCCTCCTGGGCTGGTCCGACGCGCCGGCGGTGGTCGCGTCCCTCGTGACGATCGTCGCCGGGACGCGGAGGCGGCACCATCGGACCTTGGTACTAGTACCCGCTCCGCCGGCGTGTGCACGGCCGCGTCGTCACCAGCCGTGGTCGCGGGCCCAGAGCGCCGCACTCGTCCGGTCGGCGACGCCGATGCGGCGGAACAGCGATCCGACGTGCACCTTCACGGTCCGTTCGGCGATCCCGAGCTCGGTCGCGATCTGGCGGTTCGACAGGCCGCGTGCGATGCGGTCGAGCACGTCGCGCTCGCGGGGCGGCAGGGCCGGTCCGCGGTCCCGCCCCGGAGCCGGCGCACCCGGCAGCAGGGCACGGGCGACGCGTGGGTCGACGGGTGCCTCGTCGCGCGCCGTCGAGCGGACCGCGGCGACGACCTCCTCCGGAGCCGCGTCCTTGAGCAGGTACCCGGTCGCCCCGGCGGCCAGGGCAGCGCGCACGCGGTCGTCGTCGGAGAAGGTGGTGAGGACGAGCACCCGGACCGTCGGCATCGTGGTGCGGATCACCCGCGTCGCCTCGACCCCGCCCGCGCCCGGCATGGAGAGGTCCATCACGACGACGTCCGGGTGCAGGGACGCGGCACGCTCGGTGGCCTCCTCACCCGTGCCTGCCTCGCCGACCACGTCGCAGTCGGTCGTGGTCGCGAGCACGGCGCGGAGGCCCTGTCGGACCAGGGCGTGGTCGTCGACGAGCAGGACCCTCACCGCAGCGACTCCGTCCTGGCGGGCAGCGTCAGCTCCCAGGCGGTCCCCGCCCCAGGTGCGGTCCGCAGCAGCAGCGCGCCGCCGGTGTCCTCGGCGACCTCGCGCAGGAGCGTCGTGCCGAGGTGCCCGGCGGGAGCCGGCCCGTCGAGGAGCCGCGGGTCGAACCCCACCCCGTCGTCGGACACGCGCACCACCAGGTCCCCGCGGTCGGTCCGCACCGACACCCGGATGCGGGTCGCGTCGGCGTGCTTCACGGCGTTCCAGACCGCCTCACGCACGAAGCGCACGACCGCGGTCCGCGCGGCCGTGGAGGCCTCGAGCGGCTCCGGCACGTCGACGTCCGTCACCACCCCCGCGGCCCGGGCACGGGCGCACGCGTCGTCGAGCGCGGCACCCAGGCCGTCGCGACCGGGAGCGGCCGGGCGGATCGTCGCCATCGAGGTCCGGAGGGCGGACACCGCCTGCCGGAGCGTCTCGGCGGCGGCACGGGTCTCGGGCACCGCACCGAGGGAGAGTGCGAGCCCGGCGACGTCCTGCACGGGACCGTCGTGCAGTTCGCCCGCGAGGCGTCGGCGCTCGGCCGCCTCGGCGTCGAGCGCGCGCCCGAGCAACCGCTCGCGGAGCCGCTGGCCCGTGCGGATCCGCACGAGCAGCCAGAGCAGCAGCGGCACGAGCAGCACGAGCACGACCCCGACGGTGCCGAACGCCAGCGCGGCGAACGCGGCCCGCAGGTCGGCGGCGCGGGCGATGACCTGGTCGTACGGCCGGTACGCCTCGAACAGCAGGGCCTCACCCGAGGGCGTGTGCACCGCCTGGTACGCCTCGAGCAGCGGTCCGTGCCCGCGTTCGTACCGGTTCTCGGGCTCGTCCAGGTCGGACACCTCGGCGTCGGACCGGTCGGTCCGGAGCGCCGCGAGGTCCTCGTCGGAGAGCGGGAAGCGCTCACCGACCAGCCGGGGTTCGTCGGACCAGAGCACGGTGCCGTCCGCGCCCCAGAGCTTCAGGCGCACCGTCGAGCCGGCGCGGGACTCGCCGGCCAGGGCGTCGTCGAGTCGTGCGCGGGCGACGGCTCGGGCGTCCGGGTCGCCGCTGGTGACGTCGTCCACGAGGGCGGGCTCCACCACCACCCGGGCGAGCGCAGCCGTGTCGGCGGTGGCGTCCCGCACGGCGAAGGACTCGGCGACGCGCTGCGACACGAGGGTGCCCGCGGTCGCGACGACGGCGCCGCCGAGCAGCGCGGCGACGACGACCCCGACGAGGACCCGCCGCCAGGGGGTCCGTGCCGCACGACGACGCGGGTCGGCGGTGACGAGCACGACCGGGGTCGGCTGCCCGCTGGTCGACGCCCGGTGTCCACGCACGGAGCAACCGTAATCGCCCTGAGCTGCACTCGCGTCCTGGTCGCGGATGCCGGACGAGCCGACCGTGTGTCGTGTGCCCGTTCCTCCCCATCACGCCTGGAGTGGGAAGCGGAACCGCGCGTACCTGGTCAGGAGGAACGACCTGGTACGCGCGGATCCGCCCGCGACGCGCGGATCCGTCCGGCGGGGTGGCGCGAACAGCGACGGACGGGAGGCGCGGTGCCGGCCGGCACCGCGCCTCCCGTCCGTGCGTGCCTGCGTCAGCCCGCGGGCGTGCGGTCCGGCGCGGAGGCGAGCGCCTGCCGCACCGACCCCCACGCGGCGAGCCGCTCCCGGACGGCGTCGTCCCGCTCGACCTCGAGCGCCGTCGCGTGCGCCTGCTCGAGCACGTCGTCGACCACGACGCGCTGACCCGAGCGGGCGGAGGCGATCGCCGCGTCCACCATCACCAGGCTCATGACGTTGCCGTGCACCTCGCCGTCGGGGGTGACCCCGGTCCGGACGGCCCGCACGAAGGACGCGAGCGCCCCGGCGATCTCCGTACCGACTCCCGGCGCACCCGCCGGCGTGCCGGGTGCGTCGTCGATCACGCTCGACGGGTCGTGGTCGCCGTCCCACGACGCCGACCCCGACGCTCCCGACGCGCGCCAGTCACCGTTCCACGACGTCTCGTCACCGGGCGCGCACCACGAGCCGTCGTAGACGTACCGGACGTCGTCCTCGAAGGTGAACACCGCGGCGGCGTCCGCGTCACCGCGGTACCAGGACCACGACGGGTTCCACGACTCGCAGTACACCGACACCGGGTCGCGCTCGAGCACGTAGCGGGCGGAGTCGAAGGCGTGGATCGCCATGTCGAGGAGCAGGACGTCGTCCATCTCCTCGCGGAAGCCGCCGAAGTGCGGGGCCTTCGCGAACCGGGTGTTCAGGCTGCCGACGCCGCCGAGCGCGCGGACGTGCTGCCGGAAGGCCACGAGCTGGTCGTTGTAGCGGCGCGACTGCGACACCATGAACAGCTGCCCGGTGGCCTCGGCGGCGGCGGCGAGGGAGAGCGCCTCGGCGACGGTCTGCGCCGCGGGCTTCTCGCCGAGGACGGGGACTCCCGCGTGCAGGGCGTCCATCGTCACCGGGTGGTGGGCGACGGGCACCGTGATGTCGAGGACGGCCTCGGCGCCGGTCTCCGCCAGGAGCGCGGGCAGGTCACGACCGACCGGGATCGTCGGGGACCCGGCGAGCTCTGCCCCGGCGCGGGCGGCGTCGAGGTCGAGGTCGACGACTCCGACGAGCTCGACGTCCGGGTCGGCGGCGACCGTCCCGAGCCACGCGCGGCCCATGCCGCCGGCGCCGACCTGCACGACCCGCAGCGGGGCGTGCTCGGTCATGCGCGGGCCTCGGCGGGCTCGGTTGGCTCGGCGGACTGGGCGGGCTCAGCGGGCTCGGCGAGCTCGTCCTCGGGTGCGTCGTCGAACGGGCCGCGGTAGTGCTGCCCGTCGAAGTACTCGCCGAGGTCGTAGCGGCGCAGGGTCGGCAGCTCGCGCTCGCGCTCCGGTCGCGCCCACTCGGCCGCGTTCGCGATCACCCGTCGGACGTCCGGGTGGTGGTACACGGGGAAGTCCTGGTCCCCGGGGGAGAAGTAGAAGATCCTCCCCAGGCCGCGGCGGTAGGTCATGCCGCTCCGGAAGACCTCGCCGCCGGTGAACCCGGAGATGAAGACCAGCTCGTCGGGCGTGGGCACGTCGAAGTACTCGCCGTACATCTCCTGCTCGGGGATGACGATCGGGTTCGGGACACCGCGGGTGATCGGGTGCTGCGGGTTCACGGTCCAGACGAGCTCCTGGTCGTGCTCGCTCCGCCAGCGCAGGGTGCAGGTGGTGCCCATGAGCTTGCCGAAGATCTTCGACCAGTGGCCGGAGTGCAGGACCACGAGCCCCATGCCGGACAGCACGTGCTTGTGGACGCGGTCGACCACGGCGTCGTCGACGTCGGCGTGGGCGGCGTGCCCCCACCAGGTCAGGACGTCGGTCTCGGCGAGCACGGCATCGGTCAGCCCGTGCTCGGGCTCCTGCATGGTGGCGGTGCGGACGACGGCGTCCGGCAGGTTCTCGCGGATGCCGTCGGCGATCGCGCCGTGCATGCCGTCGGGGTACCGCTCGGCGACGTGCTGCTCGACCTGCTCGTGGACGTTCTCGCCCCAGACGGTGATGCGCAGCGGGGTGGTGGTCATGGTGTGGGCCTTCCTGGAGGGGTGGCGTGGAGCACGTCGGGGGCGGTCGTCACTTGACCGCCCCGCCGAGTGCACCGGCGGAGATGTAGCGCTGGGCGACGATGAGGAGCACGGCCGCCGGCAGGGACGCGAGGACCGACGTCGCCATGACGGGTCCCCAGTCGGTGACGTTCGAGCCGATGTAGTTGTAGATGCCGAGCGTGATCGGTCGGACCGCATCGGTCGAGGTGAGCGTGAGCGCGATGAGGAAGTCGCCCCACGCGCCGAGGAACGTGAAGAGTGCCGCGGTGACGATGGCGTTGCGGCTGATCGGCAGCACGATCGACACGAAGGCACGCAGGTCGTTCGCCCCGTCGACGAGCGCGGCCTCGACCAGGCTCGGCGGGATCGACTCCATGAACGCCCGCATGAGCAGGATCGCGAAGGGCACCTGCACGGCGCTGTCGGCCAGGATCAGCCCGACGTAGCTGTTGAGCAGCCCGACGTTGTTGAAGAGCGTGTACAGCGCGTTGGCGATCACGATGCCGGGGATCATCTGCGTGATGAGCAGCACGAGCAGGAACACCTTCGTGCCGCGCATCCGGAACCGGGCGAGGCCGTACGCCGCCGGGGTCGCGATCGCCAGCGTGAGCAGGACGGTGCCGAGGCCGATGATCATGCTCGACACGAAGTTCTGCCCCTGCTGGGCGAAGGCCGCCCGGTAGCCGGCGAACGTCGGGTTCCACGGGAACCAGGTCGCGGTGGCGGCTCCCGAGGTCGCCTGGAGGCTCGTGTTCACCATCCAGTACACGGGGAAGACCATGATCGCGAGGAACACGATCCCGAGGATGGTGAACGGCAACCCCTTCGCGGTGCGGCGCGGGCGGGGCGCTCGTGCGCTCCGCTTCGTCGTGATCGCGCGGGTGACGGTCACGGTCTGGTTCGCGAGTCCGACGCTCATTCGTCGACCGCCTTCCGGGAGATCGCGATGTAGACCATCGCGAAGACGAACGAGACGACGATGAGCACGTTGCTCACCGCGGCTCCGATGCCGAACTGGAAGTTGATGAACGACTGGTGGTAGGCGTTCGTGGCGAGCGTCTGCGTCGAGTTCGCGGGACCGCCGCCGGTCAGGCCGAGGATGATGTCGACGACCTTCAGCGTGTAGACGACCCCGAGCACGATGACCACGCTCACGACGCTCCGGATGCTCGGCCAGGTGATGTACCAGAACGCCTTGACGCCGGTGGCACCGTCGAGGGCGCCCGCTTCGTAGAGCTCCGGCGGGACGGACTGCAGCCCGCTGTACAGGATCGTCGTGTTGAAGGGGATGCCGAGCCAGACGTTCACGCCGATGACGGCGATGAGGGCCAGGCTCGGGCTGACCAGCCACGGCACGGGGCCGATGCCGACGACGCCGAGCAGCTGGTTCAGCGCACCGCTGTCCTGGTCGAGCAGCCACTTCCACACCGCGCTCGAGGCGATGAGGGGGAGCAGCCACGGCAGGAGCAGCAGGCCGCGCAGGAAGCCCGACAGCGGGAAGTGCCGCCGGAAGAACAGCGCGAGGCCGAGGCCGAGGACGAACTGCAGGACGATCGAGCCCGCGGTGAACAGGGCGGTGTTGACGACGCTGGTCGTGAAGACGCTGCTCGAGAAGACCGCGATGTAGTTGCCGAGGCCGACCCAGGGGGCCTCGCCGGTGAAGAAGGTCTTCGTCGTGTAGTCCTGGAACGACATCAGGATGTTCTTGACCACGGGGTAGCCGAAGAACAGGGCCACGAACACCGCGGCCGGCACGACGAACAGCCAGCGGGTGATGGACGACCGGATGCGCGCGCGGCGCTGTCCGGGGCGGGCGGGGGCCGCGGGCGTCGTCGCCCGGGGCCGGATCTGCGTGGAGGCGCTCATGTCAGGTCCTTCCGTCAGGGAACGGGGAGCCGGTCTCGCGACCGGCTCCCCGGCTCCGCTACTGGTTCTGCGACTGCGCCTGCTCGAGCGCCTGCTCGGGGTCGGCCTTGCCGGTCAGTGCGAGCTGCACGGCGGTGTAGATCCTCGTGGCGGCCTTGGGCCAGTCCGGTCCGAGCTCGGCCGTCCGGGCCCGGGCGGTCTGCACGGTGGTGACGAACGAGGCCACGTCGGCGTGGTCCTCCGCCCACTTCTTGCCGACCTCGATGTTGGTGGGCACGTTGCCGCTGACCCCGGCCAGGACGGCCTGCATCTTGTCGCTGTTCAGGCACCCGACGAACTTGCCGGCGAGCTGCATCGTGTCCTTGTTCCCGGTCTGCGGGACGGTGAAGGCCTCGCCGCCGAGCGGGGCGACGGTCTCGGACCCGGTGCGCGTCGGGATCGGGACGCTGTCGAACTCCAGGTCCTTCGCCTTCTTGAGCGCCGGTAGCTGCCACGGACCGTTGATCATCATCGCGGCCTTGCCGGCGATGAACTGGTTGTTGACGTCGGCCTGCGCCCAGTTGATCGAGCTCTTCGACATCGAGCCGTCGTCCTGCAGGTCCTGCACGAGCTGCAGCGCCTGCGCGGCCTCGGGCGTCGCGATGTCCTTCTCGTCGCCGCCGTTCGACCAGAAGAACGGCAGGAACTGCCAGGTGCCCTCGTAGGTGTTGATGTTGCTCATCGCGAAGCCGTACGTCGACCCGTTCGTGAGCTTCTTCGCGGCTTCCTTGAGCTCGTCCCACGTCTTGGGCGGCTGGACACCTGCCTCGTCGAGCAGCTTCTTGTTGTAGTACAGCGCGATGGAGTTCGTGTTCGGCTGCAGCCCGTAGAGCTTGCCCTCGAACGTGTTCGCGCCCTTCACGCCGGGGACGTCGTCGTCCGCGTCGAGGCCGTAGTCGGCGAGGTCGGACAGCGCCCCGGACGAGGCGATCTGCTGCACGTCGGGGTTGTCGAGCATGAGCACGTCGGGCAGGGTGCGCGACGACGCCTGCTGCAGGACCTTCGAGATGAGGCCGGCGCCGGCGACGTGGTTGATCTTCACCTCGACGCCGACGTCCTTCGCGCACTGCTGGTACACGGGGTCGTAGTTGGCGTCGTAGTAGTCCTCGATCGTGAGGGTCTTGCCGCCGCCGCCGGACGACGATGCGTTGCCGGAGCCGGAGCACCCGGCCAGGACGAGGGGGACCGTCGCGACGATCGCGGCGGCGCCGACGAGGGCGCGGCCCCGGCGGGACGTGGAGCGGAAACCAGGCTTCATTGCACTGCTCTTCTCTTCGCGGATGCGGGGAAGGACACGGTGCGTCGACTCCACTGACGTCGTCGTCGCGGTGGTCCTGGGGCGAGAAGCTAACAGAAAAGCGCTTCACCTGTAAAGCGCTTTTCTGGTTCCGGTGCGGGTCTATGCTCGTGACCACCGCAGTGCACGCGGAGCAGGACGGCACCGTCGCCGGCCTGCCGCCGGACGTGCACGGAACCCGACGGTGCCGATCGATCAGGAGGGGCCGATGGCCACGATGCAGCAGGTCGCCGACCGCGCCGGCGTCTCCATCGCGACGGTGTCGTTCGTGGTGAACGGCACGAAGTACGTCACGCCGGCGACGACGGCGAAGGTCACCGCGGCGATGCGCGAGCTGAAGTTCCGCGGCAACGTCGTGGCGCGCGCGCTCGCCAGCCGGCGGACGCGGATCATCGCCCTGCTCTTCCCGACGACGGGCAACCGCTTCAGCCCGACCACGTCCGAGTTCTTCATGAACGCCGCGGAGCGGGCCTCCGAGCGCGGGTACCACCTGGTGCTCTGGCCCGTCGACCCGGCCGGCGACGACCTCGACGACCTCGTCTCCGGCGGTCTCGTCGACGGCGTCGTCCTCATGGAGGTGCGGATGGACGACCCGCGCGTGGTCAAGCTGTCCGAGCTCGGGGTGCCCTTCACCCTGATCGGCCGGACGCGCGACGCGGACGAGCTGCCGTACGTGGACATCGACTTCGAGACCACCATCGAGGACGGACTCGACCACCTGCAGGGTCTCGGCCACCGGCGCTTCGGGCTCGTGCTCGAGAGCCTCGAGGGCACACCGATGGCCGGGTACGCACCGCACCTGCGGGTCGAGGACACCTTCCGCCGCTCGGTCGCCGAGCGCGGCGGTGCGGGAACGATCGTGTACGCCGGCCCCGGGAGCGAGGGCGGTCGCGACGCCGCCCGACGCCTGCTCGAGGCGGACCCGGACGTCACCGCGGTGCTCGTGATGAAGGACGACTCGTCCGCCGGTCTGCTGGTCGGTCTCTACGGCGCGGGTCGTAGGGTGCCTGATGACGTCTCGGTGCTCAGCATCGCGTCGTCGGCCGCAGCGGGGGACCAGCACCACCCCCGCCTGTCGACGATGATCGCGCCCGGTCGCGAGCTCGGCGTGCGCGCGGCCGACGCGCTGATCGACCGCCTCGACGGCACGTCCGTCGAGCTCCCGCACTTCCTGCTGCCCTGCGTGCTCCGCCCCGCCGAGTCGACGGCCCCCGCACCCACCCGCTGACCCGCGCGGCCACGCCTCGGACGGGAGGCACGTGGCGGGCCCGCACCGCGCCTCCCGTCCGTCGCCTACTCAGGCTCCCTGTGCGGTCGCTCAGGCGCGCTTGGTTCTGTGGTGCCACGTGATCGCCGGGTGCTCGCGCACCCTTCGTCGAGGAGGACGGATGGCAATCGACCGCAGGCTCTTCCTGCTCGGGGGCACGGGGGTGCTGCTGCTCGCCGGCTGCTCCACCCGGCCGGAGCGCACCACCGTCGAGCAGTGGCCCACCGACCCGCCCGAGGGTGACGTCACGATCAGCTGGTGGGCGGGGCAGGTGGCCTCGAAGGACGGCGGTGACCTCCGTCGCCGGTTGATCGCGGAGTTCCAGAAGGAGCACCCGAACATCCGCGTGCGGATCGTCAGCGCCCCGAGCGACACCGACACGAACCGCACCAGCCTGACGACGCAGATCGCCGCGGGGAGCCCGACACCGGACGTGTACCTGGGCGACGTCGCGTGGCCCGGGCAGTTCGCGAAGAACAAGCTCGCGACCCCGGTGAACCAGCTCGTCGGCGAGGACTTCTTCGAGCAGTTCCCCGAGGGACTCCGGCTGGCCGCCAGCGTCGACGGGACCTACTACATGTTCCCGCTCTACATCGACGAGTCGTTCTTCCTGTACCGGCAGGACCTGCTCGACAAGCACGGGTTCCAGGTCCCGCGCTCGTGGGAGGAGGTCAAGGAGACCGCCGCGAAGCTCGTCGACACGGGCGACGTCGACTACGGGCTGGCGTTCCAGGGCGACGTGTACGAGGGCCTCACCTGCAACGTCACCGAGTTCGTCGCCGACGCGGGCGGCTCGCTGCTCAACGACGACCTGACGAAGCCCGCGACCACGAGCTCGGAGACGAAGCGCGCCTTCGAGTTCATGCGGTCGCTCATCACCGACGGCGCCGCACCGCGCGCGACCCTGACGTACCAGGAGCAGGACACGAACGACGCCTTCGCAGGCGGTCGCGCCGCGTTCCTGCGCAACTGGTCGTACGCGTGGGGCATCGCCAACGGGCCGGACTCCGCGGTCGCGGGCAAGGTCGGTCTCGCCGCGCGCCCGACGTTCGACGGCACGGACGAGCACCACTCGACGATCGGTGGGTGGGGGAACTACATCAACCCGCACACCCAGCAGCCCGCGGCGGCGCTCACCTTCGCGGCCTGGATGTCGAGCGAGACGGCGCAGCAGTTCCTCACCCGCGAGGGCGGCGTCCTGCCGGCCCGCAGCGCGAGCCTGGTCAGCGACGACGCGAAGCGGCAGAACCGCCCGACGTACGACACCGCGGCGGGCATCACGCTCGTTCCCCGTCCGACCTCGACGGCGTACTACCCGAAGGTCTCGCAGGGCGTGTACCAGAACGGCAACAGCATCCTCGGCGGGCAGGCCTCCGTCGACGGCGGCACCCGCGCGATGGCCTCCGCGATCTCGCTCGCCCTGACCGGGGACGCGCTGTGAGCGCCGGCACCGCGACGCGGACGCCGGCCGGCGCAGCCGAGGGACGGACTCCGCGGAGGAGGCCCGACGGGTACCGCCCGACGAGCGCTCGGTCGCGGATGGAGCGCGTCCGTGCCCGGGGTGCGTGGGGCTTCGCCGCCCCGGCGCTCCTGGTCGTCGCCGCGGTCACGATCTTCCCGGTGGTGTACTCGATCGTCCTGAGCTTCGCGGACGTCGAGATCGGCTACGACGGCTTCACGATCCAGGGCTTCGGCCTCGGCAACTACGCGGCCCTGCTGCAGAGCGCCGACTGGTACCGGGCGCTCGGCTTCACGGTGCTGTACACGGTCGTCACGGTGTCCGTGGAGCTCGTCCTCGGCATGCTCGTCGCCCTGGTGCTCGAACGGCTGGGGGTCACCCGCGGCTGGATGCTCGCGCTGCTCCTCGTGCCGTGGTCGCTCGTGACGATCGTGAACGCACAGCTGTGGAAGTACATCTACGACTCGACCTACGGCGTCGCGACGTGGTTCTTCGGGCTGTTCGGCGACGCCCCGGTGATCCTCGGTGAACCGGTCCCCGCGATCACGGGTCTGATGGTCGCGGACATCTGGAAGACCACGCCGTTCGTGGCGATCATCCTGCTCGCGGGCCTCGTCCAGATCTCGGAGGACCTCTACGAGGCCGCCGAGCTCGACGGGGCGAACGGGTGGCAGACGTTCTGGCGCGTCGTCGTCCCGCAGCTGGCGCCGACCCTGACGATCGCGGTCCTGTTCCGCGTGCTGCAGGCGTTCGGCGTCTTCGACCTGCCGTTCGTGCTGACGAACGGCGGACCGGGCACCACGACCCAGTCGCTCGCGATCATGGGCTACAAGGTGCTCTTCCAGGACATCAACATCGGACCGGGCGCAGCGATCGCGACCAGCACCGCGGTCATCGTGGCCGTCGGGTGCCTGCTCTTCCTGCGGGCGTTCCGGAACCAGGCGAAGGGAGGGGATGCCTGATGCCCCGTCAACGTGTCCGCAAGGGCTGGCGGAAGTGGGTCAACACCGTCAACGTCAGCGGTGTCGTCATCGCCGTGCTCACCGCGCTGCCGCTCTACTGGCTCGTCTCGACCTCGCTCAAGCCGTCGTCGGAGATCGCCCAGTCGCCGCCGACCGTCGTGCCGCAGTCGCTGACGTTCGACAACTTCGTCGTGGCCTTCCGCGACAACGCCCTCGGGCAGTACATGGTGAACAGCATCGTGGTGTCGGTGGCGACGACGGTCATCGTGCTCGCGCTGTCCTTCCTCGCCGGGTACGCCCTCGCCGGGCGGTGGATCAAGGGCCGCACGGCGATCATGACCTCGCTGCTCATGCTGTCGGTCTTCCCGGCGATCGCGGTCCTGACGCCGCTGTACCTGCTCGAGCGGAACCTCGGGCTGCTCAACTCGTACCCGGGCCTGGTCGTGCCGTACGTCGCGTTCAACCTGCCCTTCGCCATCTGGATCATGCGCAACTACCTGCAGGGGATCCCCTCGACCATCGAGGAGGCCTCCGAGATCGACGGCGCCGGCGCCTGGCGCACCGTGCTGTCGGTGATCCTGCCCATGGCGAAGCCCGGGCTCTTCACCGTCGGGGTGTTCACCTTCACGGCGTCGTGGAGCGAGTTCCTCATGGCGCTCACCTTCAACAGCGAGAACTCGTTCCGGACCATCCCGGTCGGCATCGCCCTGTTCGGGACCCAGTTCACCGTGCCGTTCGCGCAGATCTTCGCGGCGAGCGTCGCCGCGACGATCCCGATCGTCATCCTCGTGCTGGTGTTCCGCCGCTCGATCGTCTCCGGGCTCACCAGCGGAGCGGTCAAGGGGTGACGTCCGCAGCCTCGGTGACCGCGGACCGGTCGCCGGCCCCGTGACGGACGGGAGGCCCGTGGCGATCCCGCCACGGGCCTCCCGTCCGTCACCCGGCCGGTACGCGCTCGTCGCGGCCCGGACGGTGCCGTGCCGTCAGCGACGTGCGTCGCGCGCGGTGTCGGTGAAGAAGTCGGCGTACAGGCCGTTCGCGTCCTGCAGCTCGCCGTACTTCCACCGCTTGCGCATCCGGCGGAACGTCTCGATGCGCACCGGGTCGATGCCCGGCTCGGACTGGTACGAACCCATGGTTCCTCCCCGTTTCCCTGATCCACCCCCGTGTGGGGGTACCCAGTGGTGACGGTACGGGCACGGCGACTCCGCGTCCGGCAAGATAGGTCGGGAAGTTACCTAACTGCGCTTGTTGGACAAACGTTCGAGCAGGGTCCTCGGCCGCCCGTAGCCTGCCGTCAGGGGGTCGGAGCGCCGTACTCGAGCGCCTCGATCACACGATCGATCACGCGGACGTACCGCGTGATCTCGCGCTCGGAGAAGGAGGACAGGAGCTCGTGCAGGTGCTCGTTCGTACTGTCCATCGCCGCGGCGTAGGCGCGCTGCGTGTCCGGCGTGAGCTCGATGAACCGGCTGCGGCCGTCCTCCGGGTTCGGCACGCGGCACAGGTGCCCGGCGCGTTCGAGCCGGTCGACCGTCCCGGTGACCGCCGGGCCCGTCAGGCCGAGGTGCGACACGAGGTCCTTCACCCGGACCGTCCGGTCGGCCGCGGCGGCGCGGGCGACGAACTGCAGGACCGTGAGGTCCGAGCCGGAGACGGAGAGGCGTTCGCGCAGTCGGCCGCGGAGGGCACCCATCGCGGCTTCGAGCCGGGTGATCGCCGCCGTCAGGTCGATCTCACTCACGTGGTCGCCCCCTCCGTGCGCATTGGTCGTGCGCGACATTACGCGGCACCCACCCCAGAACCGTATCCGGATAACGAGGAAGCATGCGCCATCTGGACAGAGCCACGCCGACGGACCTGCCGTGGCTGACCCGTTGATCGAGGCGTTCGGCGCCGAGGAGACCATCGCACCGGTGCGGTTCGAGGTGTCCGGGACGCGCCCGGACGCCGCCGTCCGCGCCCTCGGCGGCATCTACGCGGGGGAGCGGTGGAGCGCCGTGCCGTCCCACGGGCGGTTCGACTACCGCTACACCGCGATCGGGGACAGCGAGGTCACCATCCGGCGCTCCCAGATGCACGGCGAGATCCGGGGCTGGATGCCCGTCGGCTCGGTCGACTACGTCGTCACGTGGATCAGCACCGGCACGGGTGAGCTCGAGATGCGCGGTGAGCGTTGGCCCATGCTGCACGACACCCCGGTGATGTTCCCCGCCGACGAGGAGTTCGGCTTCGTCACCGCCGACTACGACCAGCGACTGGTGCACTTCGACCGCGAGTTCGTCCGACGTGTCGCCGCGGCGCGGGCGGACGTCGCGGACCGGCCGATGCGGTTCGACGCGCGACGCGGTGCCGACGAGTCGATCGAGCACCGCTGGCAGGGCGCCCTGACGGCGTTGTCCCGGGCGCTGCGCGTCGGCGGACCGGACTCAGACGCGTGGCAGGACGCCAAGGTCACCGCTGCCGAGGTCTTCCTCGACATGTTCCCGCCGCAGAGCGACGACCTGCCCGACGTGCTGGAGCAGCCGCGGAACGCCCGGCTCCGGGCCGCCGTGGAGTACATCCACGCGCACGCCGCCGAACCGGTGTCGATCGTCGACCTGTCCGAGGCCGCGGGGTTGAGCGTGCGGTCCGTCCAGGAGTCCTTCCGGCGGGTCTTCGACGTCTCCCCGCTGACCTACCTGCGCCACGTGCGGCTCGACCGCGTGCACGAGGAGCTCCTCGAGGCAGGGCCGCAGGCCGGTGCCGTCGGGGACATCGCGCGCCGGTGGGGCTTCGCGCACCTCGGGCGGTTCTCGGCGTCCTACGCCGAGCGCTTCGGCGAGTACCCGAAGCAGACGCTGCGGCGCTGAGCGCTGCGCCGCTGAGCGCTGAGCGCTGCGCTGCGCCGGTCGGCGCAGCGCGCAGCGGCGGGCGCGACGTGCTCACGCACGACCAGGAGCACGTCGCGCCACGGAACGCCGTGGCGCGACGTGTCTTCGGTTGTGCCGCTGGCGCCGCGGGCGCGAGCGGCGCGAGCGGCGCGGCCTGCGCCGCTGTCGGCGGGTGCGACGTGCTCACGCATGACCAGGAGCACGTCGCGCCACGGAAAGCCGTGGCGCGACGTGCCGTCGGTTGTGCCGCAGGCGTCGTGGGCGCCGCGGGCGCGAGCGGCGCGGCCCGCGCCGCGGCAACGACGTGATTCCGTCTCCCGACCGCGGCGCACTGTCGCTCCCGCGGACGACTCGCGCCATCGCGCAGCAGGCGAGCACCGCCGGACGGGAGGCGCGGTGCCAGGTCGTCGCGCGCCTCCCGTCCGTCGATCCGTCGGGACGTCGTGACGGCTGAGCGGGTACGACACGCCGCGGGCGTGCGTCGGGCGGGTGCGATCGGTTGCCAGCAGCGCCGAATGTGACGGATGTGGCCCGCTCGCCGGACCGCCGGGAGGCGCGGCGCCTGCCGCGCGGCTCCCGTCCGTCGACCTGTCCGTCGGCCCGTCGCGACGGCTGAGTGGGTACGACCCGCCGCGGGCGTGCGTCGGGCGGGTGCGATCGGTTGTCAGCAGTGCCGAGCGTGACGGATGTGGCCCGCTCGCCGTACCGACGGGCTCCGCAGCGCCGGCAGGCGCCGCGCAGCGGCCGCGCGCCTCAGGCGTGCGCCGGCGCCGTGCTGCTCCGGACGCGCAGCGTCGAGCGCAGGCGCACGTGGTCGCTCGTGGGCTCGCCGCGGAGCATGGCGAGGAGCATCGCGACCGCGCTCGCGCCGAGTTCGGCGAGCGGCTGGGCCACGGTGGTGAGCGGCGGCGTCGTGGTCGACGCCTGCGGGACGTCGTCGAACCCGACGACCGACAGGTCCTCGGGCACGCGCAGCCCGAGCGACGCTGCGGCGTGCAGCACGCCGATGGCCGACGAGTCGTTCGCGGCGAACACCGCCGTCGGCCGGTCGGGCAGCGTGAGGAGCTCGTGAGCAACGGCTGCCGAGCGCTCCTCCTGGTAGTCACCGGCGCGCACGAGTCGCTCGTCGACCGCGATGCCGGCGGCGGCGAGGGCGTCCCGGTAGCCGGTCTCGCGGAGCTGCGACGACGCCAGGTCACTGCGCCCCTGCACGTGGGCGATGCGGGTGTGCCCGAGCTCGAGCAGGTGGTCCACGGCGTCCCGGGCCCCGGCGACGTTGTCGGTGTCGACGGTCGCGTGGCCCTCCGGCCCGGTGTGCGGGTCGATCGCGACGACGGGGATGGACGCTCCCGACAGGGCGGCGGAGGGGGTCACGACGATGGCGCCGTCGATGAGCGTTCCGGACAGGCGTGAGAGCGAGCGGCGTTCCCACCCGGGCTGCCCCGTGCCGGCCTCGAGTCCGGCGTAGGCGAGCAGCTCGTAGCCGGTCCCCGTGGTCGCCGCCGAGACGCCGCGCAGGAGCTCGGTCGAGAACGGCTCGAACTCGGGGACCAGGATGCCGATGACGTTGGTGCGGGAGCTCCGCAGGCTGCGCGCGACGAGGGACGTCTCGTAGCCCAGGCGCTCGACCACCTCCTGGACGCGGAGCATGGTCGCGGGCGCCACGCCGTCGCGGTTGTTGACCACCTTCGACACGGTCGGGATCGAGACGCCGGCGGCACGCGCGACGTCCGCGATCGTGACCCGCCCCGGTCCGGGCGTGTGGTCGACGGCGGTCTGCATGTGCTCACCGTACCGCCGCCACAGCGTTCCGCCAGCGAGCAGATCACGGTTAGAAAACGTTATCGATAACGATTGACAAGCCCGTGGAGCAGCTGGCACGCTCTCCGCAGCGGCATCGACTGCCGCGAACGTCAACGACGACACCGAGGAGTTCCACGATGACGAGGAAGATCCGTGCCGCGGCAGCCATCGCGCTGGTCGGGGCCACCGCTCTCACGCTGGCGGGTTGTTCCGCCGGCGGCAGCGACCCGTCGGAGGACGGCGGCAAGGTCACGATGACCTTCTGGCACAACTCGACCACCGGTCCGGGCAAGGCCTACTGGGACAGCACCGTCAAGGCGTTCGAGGAGAAGTACCCGAACGTCACCATCAAGACCCAGGCGATCCAGAACGAGGACCTGGACGGCAAGCTCCAGACCGCGCTCAACTCCGGTGACGGCCCGGACGTCTTCCTGCAGCGCGGCGGCGGCAAGATGGACGCGATGATCGCGGCCGGTCAGCTCATGGACATCTCCGACTCGATCAGCGACGACGCGAAGCAGTCGATCAGCAAGGGCACCTTCGCCGGGTACGAGAAGGACGGGAAGACCTACGCCATGCCGGGCGCCGTGCTCCCCGAGGGCATCTGGTACTCGAAGGACCTGTTCGAGCAGGCCGGCATCGACGGCACCCCGACCACGATGGACGAGCTGAACGAGGACATCGCCAAGCTCAAGGCCAAGGACATCGACCCGGTGGCCGTCGGCGCGAAGGACGCCTGGCCCGCCGCGCACTGGTACTACAACTTCGCGCTCCGCGAGTGCAGCGAGAAGACGCTGAACGACGCGGCGAAGACGCTCGAGTTCGACGACGCGTGCTGGACCAAGGCCGGCCAGCAGCTCGAGGACTTCAACGCGACGAAGCCCTTCAACCAGGGCTTCCTCACCACCGCCGCGCAGCAGGGCGCCGGCAGCTCGGCCGGACTCCTGGCGAACCACAAGGCCGCGATGGAACTCATGGGCGCCTGGGACCCGGGCGTGATCGCCTCGCTGACCCCCGACGCGAAGCCGCTCGGCGACCTCGGGTGGTTCCCGTTCCCCGCGGTGGACGGCGGCAAGGGTGACCCGAAGTCGATGATGGGTGGTGTCGACGGCAACTCCTGCTCGGCACAGGCCCCGAAGAAGGCCTGCACGGACTTCCTCAACTTCATCGTGCAGAAGGACAACCAGGAGGCGTACTACAAGGCCTTCAACGCGATCCCCGTCAACAAGGACGCGCAGTCCGTCGTGTCCGAGCCCTACCTGAAGACGGCCCTCGCCGCCTACCAGGAGGCCCCGTTCGTCTCGCAGTACCTCGACACCCTGTACGGCCAGAACGTCGGCAACGCGCTGAACACCAGCGTCGTCGACCTGCTCGCCGGCAAGGGCAGCGCGAAGGACATCGTCGAGACCACCAACCAGGCCGCGGCCAAGGGCTGATCATGGCGCTCGACACCTCCCTCGGCACGACCCCGGCGAAGGCGTCGGGCACGGCTCCCGGGACGTCCCCGGCGGGGAGCGGTTCGCCGCTCCCCGCCCGGCGGACCGCCCAGCGCGTCGCCGACTGGCGCAAGCGCGTCGAGATCGCGGTCCTCGCCGGACCCGCGGTCATCGTCTTCGTGACGTTCGTCATCCTGCCGGTGGCGCTCGCCGCGTACTACGGCTTCTACAAGTGGCAGGGCTACGGCCCGCCGACGAACTTCGTCGGGCTGCAGAACTACCTGATCATCTTCCAGGACAAGGCGTTCCAGTCGGTCCTGCTGCACAACGGCTTCATCGTCGTGATGTCGCTCGTGCTCCAGGGCCCGATCGCCATCGTCCTCGCCCTGCTGCTCAACCAGAAGATGCGCGGCCGCGGGCTCGTCCGCGTGCTCGTCTTCGTGCCCTACGTGATCTCCGAGGTCATCGTCGGCACCGGCTGGAGCCTCATGCTGCAGTCCAACGGCGCCGTGAACGACCTGATGCAGGGCATCGGACTCGGCGGACTCCGTCAGGACTGGCTGTCCAACCCGGACATCGCCATCTGGAGCCTCCTCGCGATCATCTCGTGGAAGTACATCGGCTTCGCGGTGATCCTGTTCCTGGCCGGTCTGCAGAGCATCCCCGAGGAGCTCTTCGAGGCCGCGGCGATCGACGGTGCGAGCTACTGGCAGATCCAGCGCCGCATCACCCTGCCGCTGCTCGGCCCCACCATCCGCATCTGGGCGTTCCTGTCGATCATCGGCTCGCTCCAGCTGTTCGACCTCGTCTACATCATCTGGGGCCAGTACATCTCGTCGACCGCAGGGACCTCGACCATGGCGACGTACATGGTCGCGAACGGCCGGACCTCGGGGAACTACGGCTTCGGCAGTGCCGTCGCGGTGGTCATGTTCCTGATCTCGCTCGCCGTCGCCCTGGTCTACCAGCACTTCGTGCTCCGTCGGGACACCGCCGGCGCCATCACCGAGAGGAAGCACTGATGGCCGTCACCAGCGCCACCACCAACCTCGTCGCCCCCGGCCGCCGCGGTGCCCGGGCACGGAAGTCCGGCGCAGCACTCGGCCAGGCGAGCCCACTGACCTACGTCGTCGCGATCCTGTTCGTCGCCGCGAACCTCGCCCCGGTGCTCTACATCGTGCTGGGCGGGTTCCGGACGAACTCGCAGATCACGACGAGCCCGGCCGGTCTGCCGGCACCGTTCCAGTTCGGCAACTACGGATCGGTCCTGTCGAGCGGGATCTTCTGGCAGCAGCTCGGCAACTCGACGATCAGCGCGGTCACCACGACGCTCGGCGTCGTCGTGCTCGGGCTCATGGTCAGCTTCGTGCTCGCCCGCTACTCCTTCCGGGGTCGCGGTGCGGTGTACGCGCTGTTCGCCGCGGGCCTGATGTTCCCGATCACGGTCGCGATCACACCGCTCTACCTGCTCGTCAAGGACCTCGGTCTCACGAACAGCCTGGCGGGCGTGATCCTGCCGCAGATCGCCTTCGCCCTGCCGACGACCGTCATCATCCTGGTGCCGTTCCTGCGGGCGATCCCGGACGAGCTCGAGGAGGCCGCCTCGATCGACGGGGCCAGCCGCCTCGGCTTCTTCTTCCGGATGATCGTCCCGCTGTCCCTGCCCGGTGTGGTGACCGTCGGCATCCTGGCGTTCATCGGCAGCTGGAACAGCTACATCCTGCCGCTGTTCATCCTCAACAACGAGGCCGCCTACACGCTGCCGCTCGGCGTCCAGGCGTTCTCGTCGCAGTACTCCGTCGACACGGCGAAGGTGCTCGCCTTCACGTCGATGTCGATGATCCCCGCGCTGGTGTTCTTCACGATCTTCCAGAAGCGCATCGTCGGCGGTCTGACCGGGGCGGTGAAGGGGTGACCACGCTCGACCACACGGTCACCACCGACGGCCAGGCGGCACGCGGCACGTCCGCACCGCGGCCCGCCGCCACCCGTGACGGACGGGAGGGACGTGGCGACGCCGCCACGGGCCTCCCGTCCGACCCGGGACACGTCACGGACGCGACCGCGTCCGACCGCGTCACCACGCTGCTGGCCGCGATGACCCTCGAGGAGAAGACCGCGCAGCTGGTCGGCTACTGGCTCGACCAGAACGGCGTCGTCGCCCCGATGCAGGGCGAGATGGCCGCGGCCCAGCAGGGCACGACGCTCACCGACGTCACCCGGCACGGCCTCGGCCAGTACACCCGCGTGTACGGCACCCGTCCCGTCGAGCCCGACGAGCGCGCCGCCTGGCTGTGGGCGGAGCAGCGTCGGCTGAAGCGCGAGACCCGCCTCGGCATCCCGGCGCTCGTGCACGAGGAGTGCCTGACCGGGCTCGCGGCGTGGAAGGCCGCGACGTTCCCGACACCGCTGGCGTGGGGTGCGTCGTTCGACCCGGAACTCGTCGAGCACGTCGGCGCCGTGATCGGCCGCTCGATGCGCGAGCTCGGCGTCCACCAGGGCCTCGCGCCCGTGCTCGACGTCGTCCGCGACCCCCGCTGGGGACGGGTCGACGAGTGCATCGGCGAGGACCCGTACCTCGTCGGCACCGTCGGTACCGCGTACGTCCGCGGTGTGCAGAGCGCCGGCGTCGACGCCACGCTCAAGCACTTCCTCGGCTACTCGGCCTCGCGCGCCGGCCGCAACCACGCCCCGGTCCACGCCGGACCGCGCGAGGTCGCCGACGTGTTCCTGCCGCCGTTCGAGATGGCCCTCGTCGACGGCGGCGCGCGGAGCGTCATGAACTCGTACGCCGAGGTCGACGGCGTCCCCGTCGCCGCCGACCCCGCGCTGCTCACCGACCTGCTGCGCGACCGGCTCGGGTTCGACGGCACGGTCGTGGCCGACTACTTCTCCGTCGCGTTCCTCGAGGTCATGCACGGCGTCGCCCGTGACCGCGGCGAGGCCGCTGCGACGGCGCTCGCCGCCGGCATCGACGTCGAGCTGCCGACCGGTGACGCCTACCTGGCGCCGCTGGTCGAGCGGGTGCGCAGCGGACTCGTCGACGAGGCCCTCGTCGACCGCGCCGTGCTGCGCGTGCTCCGGCAGAAGGAGCGGCTCGGCCTGCTCGACCCGGACGTCTTCGAGGACGAACCGCCCACCGGTGTCGACCTCGACTCGCCGGAGCACCGGGTGCTCGCGCGGCGGCTCGCGGCGGAGTCGCTCGTGCTGCTCTCGAACGACGGCGTGCTGCCGCTCGACGGTGGCGCCTCAGCCCCCGTCTCCCCGACCCCGGGCGCCGACCTGCAGGGCCCGGTCGCGGTGATCGGCCCGAACGCCCACCGCGCCGAGGCCCTGCAGGGCTGCTACTCCTTCGCCAACCACGTGCTGGCCACGCACCCCGGGCTGGAGGCCGGTTTCGCGATCCCGACCGTGCTCGAGGCGATGCAGGACGCGCTCGGGTCCGACACGGTCCGGTACGCCCGCGGTGCCGAGGTCGAGGGTGAGGACCGCGCCGGGTTCGCCGAGGCGGTGGCGGTCGCGCGGGAGTCCTCGGTGGCGGTCGTCGTCGTCGGCGACCAGGCCGGCCTGTTCGGTCGTGGCACGGTCGGCGAGGGCAACGACTCCGAGTCGCTCGACCTGCCGGGCGTGCAGCGCGAGCTCGTCGAGGCCGTCGTCGCCACCGGCACGCCGACCGTCGTCGTGCTGCTGACCGGTCGTCCGTACGCGATCGGCTGGGCACTCGACGGCGACCAGCCGAAGCCCGCGGCGGTCGTCCAGGCGTTCTTCCCCGGCGAGGAGGGCGGCACCGCGATCGCCGACCTGCTCACCGGTGCCGCGGCACCGTCCGGCCGCCTGCCCGTCTCGCTGCCGCGGTCCGCCGGCGCGCAGCCGTACTCGTACCTGCACCCTCGTCTCGGCGGACCGTCCGACGTCACCGCGACGGACTCCACGCCGGTCCGACCGTTCGGCTACGGCCTGACCTGGACGTCCTTCGCGTACGAGGACCTGACGGTGGACGGGACCGCGTCCACGGACGGAGCGCTCACCGCGTCGGTCACCGTGCGGAACACCGGCGACCGGGACGGCGTCGAGGTCGTCCAGCTCTACGGGCACGACCCGCACGCGTCGATCACGCGCCCGGTCGCGCAGCTGCTCGGCTACGCCCGGGTCGCGGTCGCGGCGGGGGAGTGCGTCACGGTGCGGTTCGACGTGCCGGTGCAGCGGTTCGCCTTCACCGACCGCGCGATGCGGAAGGTGGTCGAGCCGGGGGACGTCGAGGTGTGGGTCGCGTCCGACGCGGCGGCGTCGCGGCCGGGAGGCCCGGTGGAGACGGGCGGGATCGTCGCGTCCGGGGACGGTCCGGTCCGGCACGAGTTCCCCCGGTCGGCGACGGACCGTGCGGTCGTGCGCCTGACCGGCGCCGTGCACGAGGTCACGCTGGCCGACCGGCGCACCGTGACCTGGACGACCGTCTGAGCTGCCGACGCCGCCGTGGAGTGTCCGGATCAGGGCCTCTGCGGCGGCGTCCGCGTGCGTTCCGACGTCCGGCCGGTAGCGTGGAACGAGTCTTCCACGGGGACCGCGTCACGGTGCGCCACCACGCACCGCGGCCCCGGTGGACCAGGAGGAGGACGACACCCGTGAGCACCGACGACCAGGCACGCGTGCGCAGCGCGCTCGTGGCGGCACTCGACGTCGTCGACGCGCCACCGTCGGAGCGCTTCGAGCGCATCGTCCGGGTCGCGCGCGAGGTCTTCGACGTGCCGCTGTCGTACGTCAACGTGCTCGACGACGACCTGCTGCACACCCTCACCCCGAACGTGCCCGACGAGATCGTCTCCGGACCGGTCGGGTGGTCCTTCTGCCAGCTGACGGTGCAGCACACGGAGCCGACCGTCGTGCCGGACACCACGGCCGACCCCCGGACCGCCGACCTGCCGGGCGTGACACGGCGCGGCATCCGGTTCTACGCGGGCGTCCCGCTCACGATCGCGGGTGGGGAGCCCGTCGGGACGCTCTGCCTGATGGACACGCGACCGCGCGCCTTCTCGCCGCAGGACACCGCCGCGCTCATCGACCTCGGACACTGGGCCGAGCGCGCGCTCGCCCAGGGGCTGCACCACGACCGCCTGCTCGAGGTCGCAGGCGCACTCGCGCCGAGCGCCGTCGCGCCCGACGGCTACCGGATCGCCGGCACAACGGTGCCCTACGGCGACCTCAGCGGCGACCTGCACGACTGGTCGGTCGTCGACGGCGACCTCGTGCTGACGCTCGCCGACGTCATGGGCAAGGAGCAGCCGGCCGCGCTCCTCGCGGCCGGGATCCGGGCTGCCCTCCGGCAGCACCGCACCGTCGCGCCCGTGGCCGCCGTCGCCGCCGTCGAACCCGCCCTCGCCGAGGACCTCGGACGTGCGAGCGCCTTCGCCACACTGTTCCACGCCCGGCTCGACCCGGCCAGCGGCGTGGTCGACGTGGTGGACGCGGGCCACGGGCTGGCGGTGCACGTGCCGGCGGCGGGGACGCCTCGGGTGCTCCGGTCCCACGGGCTGCCGCTGGGGTTGCACGCCGAGGGTGCACGGCGCAGGGCGTCGACCACGGTCCTGGAGCCCGGGGACGTCCTCGTCGTGGTGAGCGACGGGGCGCTCGACCTGGGTGACGGGACGATCGACACCCTGCTGGACCTCGCGCGGACCCTGCGCGCCGCGTCGAGCGTCGACGCCTTCCTCGAGACGGTGCGGCTGCGTGCGGCCGAGCGGGCCGAGGACGACGTGACGGTCGTCGTCCTCGGCCGGGCCTGACCGCGCACAGCGGCCTCCGGCTCAGGCAGCCATCGGGCCGTACCGGCGGTGCCCCTTGACGTCGTAGCGATCGAGCATCATCACCTTGTCCCAGGCGGCGACGAAGTCCCGCACGAACCGCTCCCGCCCGTCGCTGCCGGCGTAGACGTCGACGATCGAACGGAGCTGCGCGTTCGACCCGAACACCAGGTCGTTCCGCGAGGCCGTCCACCGCTCCTCGCCGGTGGCCTGCACGGTCCCGGTGAAGGTCGACTCGTGCTCGTCCGTCCTCGTCCACACCAGGTCGGTGTCGGTGAGGTTGACGAAGAAGTCCGTCGTCAGCGCGCCGACGCGGTCGGTCAGGACGCCCGTCGACGAGCCGTCCCAGTTCGCGCCGAGCACCCGCAGCCCGCCGGTCAGCACCGTCCACTCCGGTGCCGTGAGCGTCATGAGGTTCGCACGGTCCAGGAACACCGCCTCCGGAGCGACGCCGGGGGCGAAGTCTGCGAAGCGCTCGGACACGTGGTTCCGGAACCCGTCGGCGATCGGCCGGAGCCACTCGAACATCTCGACGTCGGTCTGCTCCTGGGACGCGTCCACACGGCCGGGCGTGAACGGCACGGTGACCTCGACACCCGCGGCGCGTGCGGCGTCCTCCACCCCGACGCAGCCCGCGAGCACGACCAGGTCGGCGAGCGAGACGTGCTTCCCGTCCTGCTCGAAGGCGGCCTTGACGCTGCGGAGGGTCTCGACGACCGGGACCGTCCGCCGGTTGATCGGCCAGTCCTTCTGCGGGGCGAGCGCGATCCGCCCGCCGTTGGCACCGCCGCGCTTGTCACTGTCCCGGTAGGTCGACGCGGCGGAGTACGCGGTGACGACCAGGTCGGAGACCGAGGTGCCGGTCGACCGGATCGCCGCTCGGAGCGTCTCGACGTCCGCGTCGCTCAGGGGCTCGCCGACCGGGTCGGGCAGCGGGTCCTGCCACAGCAGGTCGTCCGAGATCGTCGTCTCCGGACCGAGGTAGCGGTGCTTCGGCCCCATGTCGCGGTGCGTCAGCTTGTACCAGGCCTTCGAGAAGGCCGTGGTGAACAGGTCGAAGTCGGCGAGGAAGCGCTCGCACACCTCGCGGTAGGCCGGGTCGACCTTGAGCGCGATGTCCGAGGTCATCATCATGAGCGCGTGTGTCTCGCCGGGCACGTGGGCGTCCGGGGTGCGCGGGGCCTCGGGGTCCGCCGGGGTCCACTGCAGGGCGCCCGCCGGGCTCTTGGTCTGCTCCCACTCGTGGCCGAACAGGTTCTCCAGGTAGCTGTTGTCCCAGCGGGTCGGGTCCTGGGTCCAGCTGCCCTCGATGCCGTTCGTCATCGTGTCCTTGCCGTTGCCGGCACCCTTCGGGTTGTGCCACCCGAGCCCCATCGCCTCGATCGGCGCGATCTCCGGCGGCGGACCGATCTCGGCTGCGGGGACCTGGCCGTGGCTCTTGCCGAACGCGTGGCCGCCGGCGATCAGGGCGACCGTCTCCTCGTCGTTCATGGCCATCCGGCTGAAGGTGATGCGGATGTCCCGCGCCGAGCCCATCGGGTCGCCGTTCGCGTACGGTCCCTCGGGGTTCACGTAGATGAGCGCCTGGTGCGAGGCAGCGAGCGGACTCTGCAGGTCGTAGTCCGCGTCGCCGTTCTCGCCGTGCCACCGCTCGTCGCGCTGGACCATGTCGTCCTGGCTCTCGACGTGGTGCGGGTCCCGGACCTCCGGGCCCCACCAGGTGCCCTCGTCCGGCTCCCACGCGTCGAGTCGACCGCCGCCGAAGCCGTACGTCGGCAGACCCATGAGCTCGAGCGAGCAGTTCCCCGTGAGGACCATCAGGTCGGCCCACGAGAGCGCGTTGCCGTACTTGTGCTTGATCGGCTGGAGCAGACGTCGCGACTTGTCGGTGTTCCCGTTGTCCCACCAGCTGCTGATCGGGGCGAAGCGCTGCATCGCGGTGCCCGCTCCGCCGCGACCGTCCGCGATCCGGTAGGTCCCCGCGGCGTGCCAGGCCATCCGGATCATCTGCGGGCCGTAGTTGCCGTAGTCCGCGGGCCACCAGTCGACCGAGGTCGTGAGCAGCTGCGTGATGTCGCGCTTGAGCTCGTCGAGGTCGATCGTCGCGAAGGCCGCCGCGTAGTCGAAGTCCGCACCGAGCGGGTCGGCGTCGACGCCGTTGCGGTGCAGCAGCTCGACACGGAGCCGCTGCGGGTACCAGCCCTCGAGCGACGACGGTGCCTGACCGAACGTCCCGCCCAGGTGGTCACCACCGGCGGGCAGGGACCCGGCCATGTGGAAGCTGCAGGTGTCGGTGCCGTCGGCGTCCCGGCCGTGGGAACCGTGGAAGGACGCGCCCTGCGGGGTCGCGGTGTCGTGCTGCCCGCTGTCGTCGGTGCCGTGCGTGCCGGTCGTGCTGTCGTTGCTCAACGCTGCTCCTGTTCGATGACTGTCCGCGGAACGCGGGGGACGCCCGTCACGCTCCGCCCCGAGGCTGTGAGGACGGCGGGAGCAGTGCGCATCCCGCCGGCGGGTCCGGTCAGCCCTTCCAGACGGACACGGCGCCGGCGTGACCGATCACGACGACCTCGACGAGCGAGCCGATGCCGGCGGCGACGAGCAGCACGGGGCCGACGATCCCCACCGCTCGTGCCAGCCCGGCGTCCGCGACCCGCGGGGCGGCGAAGCGGTGCCAGCCCCACCAGAGCGTCAGCAGCACGAACACCGCGATCGACCACGGCAGCAGTCCGTCGGCGAGCTCGGTGTGCCGCTCGAGCAGCGCGGTCTCACGCTCGCGGTGCTCGAGCCACTCGCCGGACGAGGTCGCGAGCGGCACCGAGACCAGCGCCACCAGGGCGATGGCCGGCGCGCCGACCGCGAGCCACCGTCGGGCTGCCGGCCAGGCCGCCGTCACGATCGCGGTGAGGGCCGCGACGGGCACCGAGACCGTGGTCAGGTGCACGAGGAGCGGGTGCAGGGGGATGCCGTCGAACTGCCAGTCCATCGTGGCCTTCCGGATCGCGCGTCGGTGGTTCCGACGACCTGCGATCAGCCAAGCGGACCGACCGGTACCGCGCTCGCCCGGCAGGCCGGTCGACGCACTCCGCGAGCACTCGAGACCTCACACGGAGCGGCCGGAGCGCCACACCGGGACGACCCCGTCAGGGGCGGTGGTCGTACCGACCCGGCGGTGGGGCGAGCGGCAGCTGTCGCGGCGACTGGCCGCCGTTCCTCGCAGCGCCCACGGTCGTGAGGGAGCGGGTCACGATGCTCACCGCGGTCGCGAACCACCCGCGCCTCCGCGGATGCTCGAACGCGTCGTCACCCCACGGTCGGTCGTCGTCCGAGTGCCCCATGCCGCCCCTCCCGGTGTCGGTGCTCGTGAGGCTACACGGCCGCGGCCCGCACCGGGAGGTCCGGGACCCGACCTCGCTCCGGGAACCCCGGGGGAGCGTGGGTACCGTGGCACTCCTCACACCGTGAAGGAGCACGCCATGTCGGACGCACACGACCCCCGCGACACCACCAACGACCCCGAGGGCACCGAGAAGGCCGACGGCCTCGGCGAGGACGGCACGATCCCCGCGCACCCCGAGGGCGTCGCCGCCGGCTTCGCCGGTGACGACTCGCACTTCAACCCCGAAGAGGACGACGAGACGGCGGAGTAGCCGACCCGAGCACGAGACGTACGGGAGGCCCGTGGCGACGCCGCCACGGGCCTCCCGTTGCGTCTCCGGTCGCCGCGTCGCCTGCGGGACCGGGCCGCGGATCGGTACCGTGTCGGGCATGGCCCGCTTCACACCCCCCGCTGCCGACGCGATGCGTGCGGCCCTGCTCGCCGCCGCCCGCGACGAGTTCGCTGCGCACGGGCTGGGCGGGGCGCGGATCGAGCGCCTCGCCGCCGACGCCGGGAGCAACAAGGCGCAGGTGTTCCACTACTTCGGGGGCAAGGACGGCCTGTTCGACGCGCTGCTGACGAGCGAGCTGACGGCCGTGCACGAGGCCGCGCCGCTCGACACGGCCGACCTGGCGGCGTGGGCCGGACGCCTGCACGACGTCCTGGTCGAGCGTCCCTGGGTGCAGCGTCTCGCCACCTGGCACCGGCTCGAGCGGCCGGAGACACCGATCGAGGCGCTCGCCGAGCAGTACGCCGACGACGTCGCCGAGGTCGAGCGGGCACAGCGCGCCGGTGTGCTCCCGCGGCGCTTCCGCCCCGCGGTGCTCTACGGGCTGGTCGTCCAGCTCGCGGAGGTCTGGTCGACGCTCCGGCCCGAGGCGTCCGCTCCGGTCGCCGCGGTCGTGCCGCAGCGCCGCCGTCAGGTCGTCGTGGACGCCGTCGGAGCGCTGCTCGGCGACTGACCGGTGTCCCGTCGGGCCCTGCGGTGCAACGTGTCCGAGGGGCGCTCGCCGAAGGCGCCGGCGTAGGTCCCCGCGAACCGGCCGAGGTGTGCGAACCCCCACGCCTGCGCCACCTCGGAGACCGTGGTGGTGGTCGGGTCCCCGGCCTCGAGCGCGGCACGGACCCGGTGCAGTCGCACGTCGCGCAGGAACTGCATCGGGCTCGCGGCTCCGACGCGGTGGAACGCCGCCTGCAGCCCGCGGGCGCTGAGCCCGGTGGCGCGACAGACGTCGGCAGTGGTGAGCGGGCGGTGCGCGTTCGCGGCGATCCACTCCTGCGCGACCCGCACCGATCCCCGTCCTGCGGCCGTGACGCCGGACGCAGCGGTCACGTCGAACGCCCCGATGACGGCCTCGGCGACGCGACGGTGCTGCACCGAGCGGACGACGGGGTCGGCGCCCGGGTCCCACAGGGTCGTGGCGGCGCCCGCGATGGTCCGCCGCAGTGCGGGGAGCGCGTCCGGGTCGGCCTCCGCGCGCAGGTCCAGCGGGCCGGGGAGGTCACCGCGGACCGCAGCCGAGACGGACTCGAGGAAGGCGCCGTCGAAGCGGATCACGTGCTGGACCGCGGGGGCGGCGTCGAAGGTGAACGGGCGTCCTGCCGGGTACATCACGGGGACGTTCGGCCGCATGGTGATCCGGTCACGGCGGTCGGTGTCGAGGACCATGCCCGGCCCGGTCGCCCACGCCAGGGTGTACTGGCGCCCCGGGTTGATCGTGCCCCAGCGGTGCGCCGCGACCGCTGACGTCGCGGTGGTCACCTGGTCGTCGCCGACCGCGCGGTACCGGTACGAGAACCCCTCGGAGACCGCCTGTCCGATGTTGATGTCGTGACTGCTGCAGACGCCCTCGAACAGCTCCACGGCGTCGTCGACCGCTGCGCCGTGCTGTTCGGTGGCGGTGGGGGTGCGGAGATCGGTTCGCATGCGCGCACCAGTCTGCGCCTCCTCGCCGAGGACCAGTGGTGCAGTGCGCGTCGCGGCGTTCCGGCGTTGCGGCGTTGCGGCGTTGCGGCGTTGCGGCGTTGCGGCGTTAAATTTATCGTCGCCGGTCCGACGTTGTTAACTTTAACTGCGGGTCAGCCGAGGTGCCGAGCGAGGAACGCGGCCTGCCGCTCCCAGTGCCGGTGGCCGCCGCCCTCGTGGCCGTTGTAGGGGTAGACCTCGATGTGCTTGTCGGTCGACGCGAGCGCGTTGTACGCAGCGAAGGTCGTGCGCGGCGGGACCACGTCGTCCATGAGGGCGACCGAGAACAGCGCCGGGGCCGTGATGCCTGCGGCCAGGTTCACGCCGTCGAAGTACGCCGCGGTGTCCCACACGGTGTCGACCGCGTCCCGGTGCACGGAGAGGTACTGGGCGAGCTCGAGGTAGGGGCCGCCGGTCGCGACGTCGGTGCCGTGCTCCCAGTCGGACAGGAACGCGACGTCGGGCAGCACGGCGACGAGCGGCGCGGTGTGTGCCTCGACCAGGGCGGCCGCCGCGATCGCGATGCCCCCGCCCTGGCTGCCGCCGGTCAGTGCGATGCGGTCCCGGTCGACGCCCGGCAGTGTCCGCACGGCGTCGACGAGTCGGACGGCGTCCGTGTAGACCCGCCGGTAGTAGTGCTCGGCGGGCGAGGCGATGCCGCTCGCCATCCACCCGCCACCGTTCGGGCCGGACCCGTGCGGGTCGGGGGTGTCGCCGCCGGTTCCCCAGCCGCTGCCCTGCCCGCGGGTGTCCATCACGACGTGCACGTACCCGGCGAGCGCCCACGCGACCCGCTCGCCGGGCAGCCCGCGACCACCGCCGTAGCCGATGAACTCGACCACGGCGGGCAGGTCGCCCGTCGAGTCCGCCGGCCGCGAGACCCAGGCGCGGACGGGGTCGCCGCCGAAGCCCGGGAACGTCAGGTCCTGCACGTCGAGCGCCGTGACCGGCGTGGTGGCGGGGACGAGCACGGGCTCGGTCCCGGCGCCGGCCGCCCGCGCCTCGGCGACGGTGGCGGTCCAGAAGGCGTCGAGGTCGTCGGGCCGCCGCACGGTCGGGCGGTAGGCGCGCAGCTGGTCGAGGGGCAGGTCGGTGAGCGGCATGGGGTCCTCGCTGGTGGTGGGTCGTTCCGGGTGTCCCTGGTCGGAACGGGCGTACCTGGTCGGGAGTTCCGACCGGGTACGCCCGATTCCACCAGGTGGACGCGCCTCAGCGCATCAGCGCGCGGCGGCGCGGTACTGCTCGAGCACCTCGGGGTGCGGGTCCGCGGGCACCACCGTCGCGGCGACCTCCCACGACGGCAGGCTCCCGGTCAGCACCCACGCGGCCTGTCGAGCGGCACCCGAGGCGACGTACTCGCCCGGTTCCGGGATCGACACGTCGCGGCCGAACACCTGCGCGGCGACGGCCCGGACGGCCTCGTTCCGTGCGGCGCCGCCGATCAGCAGCAGCCGCGACACCTGCACGCCGGTGGCCTCGACCGCGGCGAGGCCGTCGGCCAGGGCGCAGAGCATGCCCTCGACGGCGGCGCGGGCGAGGTGCGCCCGGTCGGTCGTCGCGGGCGTCATGCCCACGAGCGAGGCGGTGGCGTCCGGTCGGTTCGGGGTGCGCTCGCCGACGAAGTACGGCACGAGCACGAGCCCGCCCGCCCCTGCCGGCGCCTGCAGCGCCAGCTCGCCGAGCTCGCCGTGGTCGACGGAGAGGAGTCCGCCGATCACCTCGAGCACGCGGGCCGCGTTGAGCGTGGTGACGATCGGGAGGCGCGACCCGGTCCCGTCGGCGAAGCCCGCCACGGTCCCGCTCGGGTCCGTCACCTCGGTGTCGGTGACGCCGAAGACGGTCCCGCTGGTCCCGAGGGACACCGCGACGTCACCCGGGCCGAGCCCGAGGCCGAGCGCTGCCCCGGCGTTGTCGCCGAGCCCCGGGCCGACGACGAGACCGGCGCGGGCGACGGCGCCGCCCGGCAGCTCGACGTCGGACGCCAGGGTGCCCATCGCCTCGTCGGGCGCCACGACCCGCGGCACCACGACCGGGCCGTCGCCGTCGGCGTGCGCGTCGCCGTCGTGCGGTCCGGCAGCGACCCGCGAGGGACGCCCGAGCGCCTGCTCGAACAGCTCCGCGTCGTACTCCCGGCGCACCGGGTCCCAGTAGCCGGTGCCGCTGGCGTCCGAACCGTCGGTCGCCAGCGCGTCGAGGTCCGGCCCGAGCGGGCTCTCGTCGGCGGGGCCGTACCCGCGCAGTCGCCACGACAGCCAGTCGTGGGGGAGCGCGACGGCGGCGACGCGCGCCGCGTTGTCGGGCTCCGCGTCGCGGAGCCACCGCAGCTTGGTGCCGGTGAACGACGCCACCGGGACCAGACCCGTCCGGGCGACCCATGCCTCCCGGCCGAGCTCCTCGACCATCTGCGCGGCCGCGTCGGCGCTGCGGACGTCGTTCCACAGGAGTGCGTCGCGGACCACGTGACCGTCGGCATCGAGCGCGACCATGCCGTGCTGCTGCCCGGCGATCGCGACGGCGGCGACGTCGTCGAACCCGCCGGCGTCCGCGATCGCGGTGCCGAGCGCGTCCCACCAGTGGCGGGGGTCGACGGAGGTGCCGTCCGGGTGGGACGCGCGCCCCTCCCGGACGACCGCACCGGTCGCCGCGTCACGGACCGTGACCTTGCAGGACTGGGTCGAGGAGTCGACCCCTGCGACCAGCCGACGCTCGACGACGTCAGCCACGAGCGCCCATGAGGTGCTCGATCGCGAGCTGCTGCAGGCGCACGAAGCCGAAGCCCTTGCCGCCGAAGTACGCGTCGGCGTCGAAGTCCTCGTAGGCCGAGCGGTCGGCGAGGAAGTCGTCGTACGACTCACCGCTGTTCAGCGTCGGCGTCGAGAGCTCGTCGACCTTCGCGGCGGACAGGGCCTCCTGCACCTCGGGGTCGGCGCGGAACGCCTGGGCGCGCTCCTTGAGGAGCAGGTACATGCGCATGTTCGCCTGCGCCGAGTCCCAGACGCCGGTGATGTCCTCGGTGCGGCTCGGCTTGTAGTCGAAGTGGCGGGGGCCGTCGTACGCCTGGCCGCCCTGCGGGGCACCGTGCTCGAGCAGGTCGACGAGCGAGAAGGCGTTCTGCAGGTCGCCGTGGCCGAACACGAGGTCCTGGTCGTACTTGATGCCGCGCTGCCCGTTGAGGTCGATGTGGAAGAGCTTGCCCTGGTAGAGCGCCTGGGCGATGCCGGCCGTGAAGTTCAGGCCCGCCATCTGCTCGTGGCCGACCTCCGGGTTGATGCCGAAGAGCTCCGGACGCTCGAGCGTCTCGGTGAAGGCGATCGCGTGACCGAGGGTCGGCAGCAGGATGTCGCCACGGGGCTCGTTCGGCTTCGGCTCGATGGCGAAGCGGATGTCGTAGCCCTTGTCGGTGACGTACTGGGCGAGCAGGTTCACGGCCTCGCGGTAGCGCTCGAGGGCGGCCTGCACGTCCTTGGCGGAGTCGTACTCCGAGCCCTCGCGGCCACCCCACATGACGAACGTCTTCGCGCCGAGCTCGGCGGCCAGGTCGAGGTTGCGGAGCACCTTGCGGAGGGCGAAGCGACGGACGTTCCGGTCGTTCGAGGTGAATCCGCCGTCCTTGAAGACGGGCGCCGAGAACAGGTTCGTCGTGACCATCGGCACGATGATGCCGGTGGAGTCGAGCGCGCCCTTGAGGCGGTCGATCTGCGCCTGGCGCTCGGCGTCGGTCGAGCCGAACGCGAACAGGTCGTCGTCGTGGAAGGTCAGGCCGTAGGCACCGAGCTCGTCGAGCTTCTCGACCGCCTCGACCACGTCCAGCGCGGGACGGGTCGGGCCGCCGAACGGGTCGGAGCCGTTGTAGCCGATGGTCCAGAGACCGAAGGAGAACTTGTCGTCGCGGGTGGGCGTCGTTGCCATGGTGGATCACCGTTCGTCGTCGAAACAAAATGTTGCCGCGCCCAACATAAGCGGTAGGGTGGATCCTGGCAACACCGGATCGCAAAGGAGCGAGTGGATGGCACAGGACGGACACGGGCCGGGACGACTGCGCGTCGCCATGGTCGGGCACGGCTTCATGGGAGCGGCGCACTCCCAGGCGTGGCGGACCGCACCGCGGTTCTTCGACCTCGGCGTCGAACCCGAGATGGCCGTGGTGGTCGGCCGTGACGCCGAGCGCACCGAGGCAGCGCGCGTGCAGTACGGCTGGCAGGCCGCGTCGACGGACTGGCGGCAGGTGGTGGCGGACCCCGACATCGACCTCGTCGACATCGTCTCGCCCGGTTCCTCGCACGTCGAGATCGCGATCGCCGCGCTCGAGGCCGGCAAGCACGTCCTCTGCGAGAAGCCCCTCGCCAACACGGTCGAGGAGGCCGAGGCGATGACCGCCGCTGCGGAGGCCGCCGCCGAGCGCGGCGTCCGCGCGATGGTCGGCTTCAGCTACCGCCGCGTCCCTGCGATCGCGTTCGCCCGGCAGCTGGTCGCGGACGGGAGGATCGGCACGGTCCGCCAGGTCCGCGCGCTCTACCTGCAGGACTGGTTGTCCGACGAGGACGGCCCGATGACGTGGCGCCTCGACAAGGCGCTCGCCGGCTCGGGCTCGCTCGGCGACATCGGTGCGCACGCGATCGACCTCGTCGAGCACGTCACGGGCGCACACCTGTCGACCGTGTCCGGCACGCTCGAGACCTTCGTGCACGAACGTCCGCTGATGGCCGAGGGGGTCGGGCTCTCCGGCACCGCGTCGAGCGAGCGCGGACAGGTCACCGTCGACGACGCCGCGTTCTTCCTCGGTCGGCTCACCGGCGGCGCTGCCGAGGGTGCGATCGGCACCTTCGAGGCCACGCGCTACGCGACCGGGCGGAAGAACGGCCTGACGCTCGAGGTCAGCGGGTCCGAGGGCGCGATCCAGTTCGACCTCGAGTCCATGAACGAGCTGCGCCTGTACGAGTCGTCGGCGCCCGCGGGGGAGCAGGGCTTCCGTCGCGTCCTCGTCACCGAGCCGGAGCACGAGTACATGGCCGCGTGGTGGCCGACCGGGCACCTCATCGGCTACGAGCACACCTTCAGCCACCAGGTCGCCGACCTCGTGCGGGCGATCGTCGCGGGCACCGACCCCTCGCCGTCGTTCGCCGACGGCCTGCACGTGCAGCGCGTCCTCGACGCGGTCGAGCGCAGCGCGTCCGACGGCAGCGCCTGGACGGCGATCTGATGGCCGACACGATGAACGACACGACGAAGCGAGCGCTGGTCGTCCGTGGCGGGTGGGACGGGCACATGCCCGTCGAGACCACCGACCTGTTCGTCCCCTTCCTGCGCGACAACGGCTTCGACGTCCGCGTGTCGGACTCGACGGCGGTGTACGCCGACGAGTCCGTGATGGCGGACGTCGACCTGATCGTGCAGGTCGTCACGATGTCGACCATCGCCGACGACGAGTTCGCGGGACTGCAGCAGGCGGTGCTCGGCGGCGCCGGGCTCGCCGGGTGGCACGGCGGGATCGCGGACGCCTTCCGGAACACCGCCGACTACCTGCACATGGTCGGCGGGCAGTTCGCGCACCACGCGGGCAAGCACCCGTCCGAGCGCACCGGCGAGCAGTCCGACAACTACATCCCGTACACGGTGCACATCACCGAGGCCGGGCACGAGCACCCGATCACGCAGGGCATCGAGGACTTCGACCTCGTGACCGAGCAGTACTGGGTGCTCTCCGACGAGTACAACGACGTGCTGGCGACGACGACGCAGGAGGCCCGGGACTTCGACGCCTGGAACCGTCCGGTCACCGCGCCGGCGATCTGGACCCGGCAGTGGGGGCAGGGACGCGTGTTCGTCTCGGCACCCGGGCACCGGCTCGAGGTCGTCGAGTCGCAGCCGCTCCGCACGATCATCGAGAGGGGACTCCTGTGGGCAGCCCGATGAAGGTCGGTGTCGTCGGGGTCGGCGTCATCAGCCAGCAGTACTTCGAGCACTTCCCGGCGCTGCCCGGGCTCGAGCTCACCGCCGTCGCGGACATCGACGTGGCCCGGGCACGGTCGGTGGGCGAGACGCAGGGCGTCCGCGGTTCCTCGGTCGACGAGCTGATCGCCGCGGACGACGTCGACGTCGTGCTCAACCTGACGATCCCGGCGGCTCACGCCGAGATCGCCACGCGGGCGCTCGAGGCCGGCAAGCACGTGTACGGCGAGAAGCCGCTCGCGATGTCGACGGCCGAGGCGCGCCCCGTGCTCGACCTCGCGCGTCGCTCGGGCCTGCGGGTGGGCAGCGCGCCGGACACCGTGCTCGGCACCGGGATCCAGACGGCGCGGCAGGCGCTCGACAGCGGCGCGATCGGCACCCCGGTCGGCGCCGCCGTGTCGTGGTCGGCGCCCGGGCACGAGCTCTGGCACCCGGCGCCGGCGTTCTACTACCAGCCCGGCGGCGGCCCGCTGCTCGACATGGGGCCGTACTACCTGACGAGCCTCGTGTCGTTCTTCGGCCCGGTCGTCCGGGTCAGCGGAGCCTCGACCCGGTCGGACCGCGAGCGCACCATCGCGACCGGCCCCGCGGCCGGCACCCCGCTCCGGGTCGACATCGACACGCACGTCGTCGCCGTCCTCGAGCACGCGGACGGCGTCGTCTCGACCGTCACGGTGTCGTTCGAGGTCTGGGCCACCAGGGCGCCGCTGTTCGAGGTGTTCGGCACCGCGGGCACCCTCGGCGTCCCCGACCCGAACCGGTTCTCCGACACCGTGTCGATCGCCGACGCCGCCACCCGCGAGTGGCGGGACCTGCCGACGAGCGCCGGGTACGTCGACGCCGGACGCGGCTACGGCCTGGCCGACATGGCGCACGCGATCGCGACGGATCGCCCGCACCGCGCGTCCGGCGACCTCGCGTTCCACGTGCTCGAGGTGATGGAGGCGGTCTCCACCGCGGCCCGCGAGCACACCGTGGTCGAGGTCCGGTCGCGCGTCGACCGCCCTGACACCGTGCCGGCCGGTGCCACCCCCGGGTCCTGGTGAGCCAGACTCGGCAGCAGCAGCAGCAGCAGCAGCAGCACGACGCGACACGACACGACAGGCGAGGAAGGACGACGACGATGACGACGACGGACGGAACCGGCGAGACCGGGGCGAGCGGCGCCTCCAGGCCGGACGGCGGCGGCCGCTCGACCAGGCCGGTGACCCTGTTCACCGGGCAGTGGGCGGACCTGCCCTTCGAGGAGGTCGCACGGCTGGCGGGCGAGTGGGGCTACGACGGGCTGGAGATCGCCTGCTGGGGCGACCACCTGGACGTCCGACGCGCCGCGACGGACCCGGCGTACGTGGCCGACCGGAAGGCGGTCCTGGAGCGCAACGGACTGCAGGTCTGGACGATCGCGAACCACCTGACCGGCCAGGCCGTCTGCGACGACCCGATCGACCAGCGGCACGAGGACATCCTCGCGCCGCACGTGTGGGGCGACGGCGACCCCGAGGGCGTCCGGCAGCGGGCGGCGGAGGAGCTGCAGTGGACGGCCCGTGCGGCCGCTGCGCTCGGGGTGTCGACCGTGACCGGCTTCTCGGGGTCGTCGATCTGGAAGACCGTCGCCGGGTTCCCGCCCGTGCCCCCGGCGATGATCGAGGCCGGGTACCAGGACTTCCACGACCGCTGGTCGCCGATCCTCGACGTGTTCGAGGAGGTCGGCGTCCGCTTCGCGCTCGAGGTGCACCCGTCCGAGATCGCCTACGACTACTGGACCGCGAAGCGGGCGCTCGAGGTGTTCCGGGACCGCCCGTCGTTCGGGTTCAACTTCGACCCGTCGCACTTCGTGTGGCAGGACCTCGACCCCGCCGCGTTCCTGCTCGACTTCGCCGACCGGGTGTACCACGTGCACTGCAAGGAGTCGGTCAAGCAGCTCGACGGCCGCAACGGTCGACTCGGATCGCACCTGCCGTGGGGCGACCCCCGTCGTGGGTGGGACTTCGTCTCCGCCGGGCACGGGGACGTGCCGTGGGAGCGGGTGTTCCGCGTGCTGAACCACATCGGGTACGACGGCCCGACGAGCGTCGAGTGGGAGGACGCCGGCATGGACCGACTCGTCGGCGGCCCCGAGGCGCTCGCGTTCGTGCGTCGCCTGGGGACGATCGCCCCACCGGACGCCGCGTTCGACGCCGCGTTCTCCCGCTCGCGCTGAGCCGCGCGCGGGTACGGACGGACCCGCGAGACTCGGCACCGCGGACAGTTCCGCGGTGCCGAACCCGCGAAGGTGTCCGCCGAGCCGAGACTCGGCCCCCCACACCACACCACCACGAGGAGGACCCATGGCCAGGTCGGCCACGACCACGCCCGGGAACGTCGCGCGCGTCCTCCGCATCGTGCACGAGGGCGGGCCGGTCACCCGTGCCGAGCTCACCCGTCGGACGGGACTCAACCGGTCGACGGTCCTGGCGCTCGTCGGGGAGCTCGTCGAGCAGGGGTTCGTGCACGAGGAGCTCCCGGGAGCCGGGGCGGACCGTCCCGCCGGGGTCGGTCGGCCGAGCGCCGTCGTCCGGGCATCGCGCGACGTCGTGGCCGCCGCGGTGACCGTGGAGATCGACGCCGTCGCGGTGGCGCTCGTCGCGCTCGACGGCACCGTGCGCGACCGCCTCGTCGAACCGCAGTCGAGCGTGCCCGGTGCCGCCGCAGCGATCGACGCCGTGGCCCGTGTCCTCGCCACGCTGACCGCACGCGCCGATCCGGCACTGCGGCTCGTCGGCGTGGGCGTCGCTGTCCCGGGCATCGTCCGGGTCGAGGACGGGGTCGTCCGCGACGCCCCGCACCTCGGTTGGCGGGACGAGCCCTTCGCCGGGCCCCTCGCCGAGCGTCTCGGGCTGCCCGTCCGCGCGGCGAACGACGCGAACGTCGGTGCGTGGGCCGAACGGCTCTACGGCAGCGCGCGCGGCGTCGACGACCTCGTGTACCTCAACGGCGGCGCCAGCGGCATCGGCGGTGGGATCGTCAGCGCCGGCCGCCCGTTCAGCGGCGCGGACGGGTACGCGGGCGAGCTCGGGCACACCTTCGTCGCGGCGAACGGCATCCGCTGCCACTGCGGGGCGATCGGGTGCCTGGAGACCGAGGCTTCACGCGGGGCCCTCACCGCGGTGACCCGGACCGCGCCCGACGACCTGGACGCCCTCGCCGCCGCCCTGGCCGAGCGACACGACGCGGTCGAACGGGTCGTGGACCGCCAGGTGACCGCGCTCGCGACGGCGATCCGGAACGCCATCCACACCGTCGACCCGCAGGTCGTCGTGCTCGGGGGGTTCCTCGGCGTGCTGCTCGGGCACGTGGGGGACCGCGTCGAGGACGACGTCCGGGCGCAGACGATGGCCGCGATGACCGACCGGCTGCGCATCGTGCCGGCGGAGCTCGGCCGTGACGTCCTCGTCCGGGGCGCCGCCGAGCTCGGCTTCGCCGACCTGCTGCGCGACGGGGCCCTCCCGACAACCAGCGGCGCGACCACGACCGGCCCGAGCGGCGCGACCACGACCGGCGCGACCGGGACCCGCGCGTCCGACACCGACCACACCACAGCCGACCGCGACGACGCGGTCGAGGAAGCGAGATCCGCATGAGCACCACCTCCGACACCCAGCGCGCGAGCGTCCTGCTCGGCACCGAGGACCTGACGATCGAGGACCGCCCCGTCCCCGAGGTCGCCCCCGGCGACGTGCTCGTCCGCGTGGCCGCCGTCGGCGTCTGCGGCTCCGACGTCCACTACTACCGCCACGGCCGCATCGGCGACTTCGTCGTCGAGGAGCCCCTCGTCCTCGGCCACGAGCTCTCCGGCACGATCGCCGCGGTCGGCGAGGGCGTCGACCCCGCCCGCGTCGGCGAGCGCGTCGCCGTCGAGCCCCAGCGCCCCTGCCACCGCTGCGCGCAGTGCCTGGCCGGCCGCTACAACCTCTGCCCGCACATGCGCTTCTACGCGACACCGCCGGTCGACGGTGCCTTCGCGGAGTACGTGACGATCGAGGCCGAGTTCGCGCACGCCCTGCCCGACACGGTGTCCTTCGAGGCCGGCGCACTGCTCGAGCCGCTGTCCGTCGGCATCGCCGCGGCGCGCAAGGCCGGCATCGTGCCCGGCTCGAGCGTCCTGATCGCCGGTGCCGGTCCGATCGGGGTCATCTGCGCCCAGGTCGCCCGGGCGTTCGGCGCGACGCGCGTGGTCGTCAGCGACCTCGTCCCCGAGCGCCGCGAGCGTGCGCTGTCCTTCGGCGCGACCGAGGTGGTCGACCCCGTCTCGGTGGACGTCACGTCGGACATCGTCCCCGTCGACGCCTTCATCGACGCCAGCGGTGCGCCCCGTGCCGTCTCGGACGGCATCAAGGCCGTCGGACCGGCCGGCGCGGCGGTGCTCGTCGGCCTCGGCAACTCCGAGATGGTGCTGCCCGTCGAGCACATCCAGAACCTCGAGGTGACGGTCACCGGCATCTTCCGCTACACGAACACCTGGCCGGTCGCGATCGGTCTGGTCGCGTCGGGCCAGGTCGACCTCGACGCGCTCGTCACCGGGCGCTTCGGACTCGACGCGGTCCGCGAGGCCCTCGAGAGCGACACCGACCCGGCCTCGCTCAAGTCCGTCGTCTACCCGAACGGCGTGCCCGCGGGCGCGTGAGGACGCGAGCCGACGTGCGCGACGCGGGTCGCGCCGTCCGGTGAGCGGTCGTCGGACGGGAGGCGCGGTGCCGGCGAGTGCCGTCCTCCCGTCCGTCGTCCGATCACCACGGCGAGCCGTGGCCGGGTCGGCCCCGCCGCGACACCGCGACGCGCTACGGTTCGGCCATGACCGCGACACCGGCGGCGGCAGTGCCGCGACGCACCGACCGGCGGGCACTCGTGTCCTGGGCGCTCTGGGACTGGGGGTCCTCGGCGTTCACCGCCGTCGTCACCACCTTCGTCTTCAGCACCTACCTGGCGAGCCGGGCGTTCGTCGACCCGCGGCTCGTCGCTGCCGAGGACTCGTCGACGGCCGCTGCGCAGACGGTCGAGCGGGAGCTGGCGCACAACGCCGCGACGGTGTCGACGGCCCTGACCCTGGCGGGGATCGTCGTGGCGCTCGTCGCACCTGCGGTGGGGCGGCTGGCGGACTCGTCCGGGCACCGCCGCCGGTCCGTGCTCATCGGGACGATCGGGGTGGCGCTGTCGATCGGGGCGATGGTGTTCGTCGCGCCGCAGCAGCCGTACCTGGTGCTCGGCGCAGCGCTCCTCGGCATCGGGACCGTCGCGTACGAGGTCGCCACCGTCGGCTACAACGCGATGCTCGGCCAGGTGGCGTCGGGCCCGCAGACCGGCCGCGTGTCGGCGATCGGCTGGGCCGCCGGGTACTTCGGCGGGATCGTGCTGCTCGTCGTCCTGCTCCTCCTCTGCATCCAGGACTTCGGCACCGAGGGGGTCGCGGGCCTCCTGCAGCTGCCGTCGACCGTCGCGTCCGGGTCGTGGGACGTCCGGGTCGCGATCGGGATCGCCGCGGTGTGGCTCGCGGTCAGCTCGGTCCCGCTCTTCCTGACCGTGCCCGAGGCGGCGCCGGACCGTTCGCGCACGGGCGGTCTGCTCAGCGCCTACCGTGACCTCGGACGGCACGTCGCCCGGCTGTGGCGGGAACGCCGCAACGTCCTGGTCTTCCTGCTCGCGAGCGCCGTGTTCCGCGACGGCGTCGGTGCGGTCTTCACCTTCGGCGGCATCGTCGCCGCGCAGGTGTTCGGCTTCAGCCCGTCGCAGGTGATCCTCTTCGCGATCGCGGCGAACGTGGTGGCGGGTGTCGCGACCTTCGCCTCCGGGCGGCTCGACGACCGCTTCGGTTCCCGGGCGGTCATCACGGTCGCGCTCGTCGGGCTCGCGCTCACCGGCATCGGGGTGTTCCTGATCGGGAGCGCGACGGCCGGGTTCTGGGTGCTCGGGCTCACGCTGGCGATCTTCGTCGGGCCGGTGCAGTCGTCGTCCAGGGCGTACCTGGCACGACTCGCCACCCCGGGACGCGAGGGCGAGCTCTTCGGCCTCTACGCGACGACCGGGCGAGCGGCGTCGTTCCTCGCGCCGGCGCTGTTCGGCATCGCGGTGACGATCGGCGGCTCGACGCGGTACGGGATCATCGGCGTGGTCGTGGTCCTCGTCGCGGGCCTCGTGCTCATGGCGTTCGTGCAGCGGGAGCCCGCGCGGGCGTAGCGCACGGTCCGCTCGCCCCACGCCGGGCCGGCGCTGCCGGTGCGGGTCGAGCACCCAGTCGGAGCACATACGCCAGGATGGGTGCATGACCGACCAGCGGATCGCCGTCGTCGTCCTCGCCGCCGGGCAGGGCACGCGCATGAAGTCGTCCACCCCGAAGGTGCTGCACCGCCTCGCCGGCCTGCCCCTGCTGGCGCACGTGCTGCGCACGGCGTCCTCGATCGAGCCGGAGCACGTCGCCGTGGTCGTGCGGCACGAGCGCGAGCGCGTCGCGGCCGAGGTCGCCGAGCGTGCCCCCGGGGCGATCGTGGTCGACCAGGACGAGGTCCCCGGCACCGGACGCGCCGTCGAGGTCGCGGTGCAGGCGCTCCCGGCGGACTTCGACGGCTCGGTCGTGGTGCTCTCCGGGGACGTCCCGCTGCTCGACACGGCGTCGCTCCGACGCCTCGTGGACGCGCACGCCGGCAACGCCGTGACCCTGGTCAGTGCGATCGCCCCGGACCCGACGGGGCTCGGCCGGGTCGTCCGCGACGCCGCCGGGGCGTTCGTGCGCGTCGTCGAGCACAAGGACGCCACCGAGGCCGAACGGGCCATCACCGAGGCGAACGCCGGCATCTACGCGTTCGACGTGACCCACCTGCGTGCGGTGCTGCCCTCGCTCACCACGGCCAACGCGCAGGGCGAGAAGTACGTCACCGACGTCCCGTCGCTCGTCGCCGCGCGCGGGGGAGCGATCGACGTCGTCACGCTGACCGACCCGTGGCTCGTCGCCGGCATCAACGACCGCGCGCAGCTCGCCGACGCGGCGCGTGAGCTCAACGCCCGCATCGTCCGTCGGCACCAGCTCGCCGGTGTCACCGTGCAGGACCCGGCGACCACGTGGATCGACGTCGCCGTCACCGTCGAGGCCGACGCCGAGATCCTCCCCGGCACGCAGCTCGTCGGGGCGACGGCGATCGCCGCCGGCGCGGTGGTGGGACCGGACACCACGCTCCGCGACACCGAGGTCGGAGCCGGCGCGGTCGTGAACCGTGTCGACGCGACGCTGGCGGTCATCGGCGACGGCGCCACGGTCGGTCCCTTCGCCTACCTGCGACCGGGGACGGTCCTGGGCGAGCACGGCAAGATCGGCACGTTCGTCGAGACGAAGAACGCGGTGATCGGCCGCGGCAGCAAGGTCCCGCACCTGTCGTACATCGGTGACGCCGAGGTCGGCGAGGACTCGAACATCGGGGCCAACACGATCACCGCGAACTACGACGGCGTGCACAAGCACCGCACCGAGGTCGGGTCGAACGTCCGCACGGGCTCGCACAACGTGTTCGTCGCCCCGGTTAGGATTGGTGACGGGGCGTACACCGGCGCGGGTACGACCGTCCGCAAGGACGTACCGGCCGGGTCGCTGGCGATCAGCTACGCCCCGCAGCGCAACACCGACGGATGGGTCGAGGAACACCGACCCGGTTCGCCGGCGGCCGAGGCGGCTCGGCGCGCGCACGGCGAACAGATCTGACGGCGGTCGGGTCGATCGAGACGACCCCGAGCGGGTCAGGGAGTGAGCACCGCACTTGTCCGGAATCAAGACCACGGGCCAGAAACGACTCGTCCTCGTGTCGGGCCGGGCGCACCCGGAACTCTCGGCGCAGATCGCCGACGAGCTCGGAGTCGACCTGGTGCCGACCGATGCCCGGACCTTCGCGAACGGTGAGCTCTACGCCCGCTTCGACGAGTCGGTCCGCGGTTGCGACGCGTTCGTCATCCAGTCGCACACCGCGCCCATCAACGAGTGGCTCATGGAGCAGCTCATCATGGTCGACGCCCTGAAGCGTGCCTCGGCGAAGCGCATCACCGTCGTCGCGCCCTTCTACCCCTACGCGCGCCAGGACAAGAAGGGCCGCGGGCGCGAGCCGATCTCGGCCCGGCTCGTCGCCGACCTGTTCAAGGCCGCCGGTGCCCACCGCATCATGAGCGTCGACCTGCACGCCGCACAGATCCAGGGCTTCTTCGACGGCCCCGTGGACCACCTGTTCGCCATGCCCGTCCTGCTCGAGCGCTTCCAGCAGATCCTCGACCCGAAGACCCTGACCGTGGTGTCGCCCGACATGGGCCGTGTGCGCGTCGCCGACATCTGGTCCGAGAAGCTCGGTGCTCCGCTGGCGATCATCCACAAGCGGCGCGACCCGCTCGTGCCGAACCAGGTGTCCGTGCACGAGATCGTCGGTGACGTCTCGGGCCGCGTGTGCCTGCTCGTCGACGACCTCATCGACACCGGCCGCACCATCGCGAAGGCCGCCGAGGCGCTCAAGAACGCCGGCGCGACCGGCGTGGTCGTCGCGGCGACCCACGCCGTGTTCTCCGACCCGGCCACCGAGCTGCTGCAGAGCGAGTTCATCGATCGCGTCGTCGTCACCGACACGCTGCCCCTGCCCGAGGACAAGCGCTGGGACCGCCTCGAGGTCCTGCCGATCGCGCCGCTCATCGCCCGCGCGATCCACGAGGTCTTCGACGACGGGTCCGTGACCTCCATGTTCGACGGTGCCGCGTAGGCGGACCGGACGCGTGCCGGGCGTGACCCGGCCGGCGGGCTGAGCCGTGCCTCCCGTCCACCCGGCACGCGCTGCCCTGGCTGCCCGTCTGCGGGCGACGGGCAGCGTGTTCGCCGAGGACGAGGCCGACCTGCTGCTCGAGGCCGGCGACGGCGATCCGGTGAAGCTGCGCGGGCTCGTGCAGCGGCGACTCGGCGGTGAGCCGCTCGAGGTCGTGCTCGGCTGGGCCGCGTTCGACGGGCACCGTGTCCGGGTCGTCCCGGGGGTCTTCGTGCCGCGGACCCGCACCGCCGTCGTCGTCGAGCAGGCCGCGCGACGCCTGCACCGCTACGACCGGGTCGTCGACCTGTGCTGCGGTGTCGGGGCGATCTCGGTGGCGTTGCTCGGACGGGTCGGCGCACTCGACCTCGTCGCGGCGGACATCGACGCGGACGCCGTCGACGTCGCGGCGGAGAACATCGGCGACCGGGGGATCGTCGTCCTGGGCGACCTGTTCGCGCCGCTGCCCGAGCGCTTCCGCGGCGTCGTCGACGTCATCGCGGTGAACGCGCCGTACGTGCCGTCGGACGCGCTGGCCACCATGCCGGCCGAGGCGCGGGAGCACGAGCGGCGCATCGCGCTGGACGGTGGGCCGGACGGGCTCGACGTGCACCGGCGAGTGGCCGCGGGAGCGGGGGAGTGGCTGCGCCCGGGCGGCGCGGTCGTCATCGAGGTCTCGTCGACGCAGGCGCCGCAGTCCGCTGCGCTGTTCGAGGGCGCCGGGTTCACCGTGACGGTCGAGTCCGACGAGCAGGTCGAGGGCACGTGCATCGTCGCGGAGTTCCCCGCCTGACACTCGTCCGCCGCGGTACCGTCGCGGTGTGGAGTACTCGTTCGCACTGCCGACCGCAGCGGAGTTCCGGGCCCTGTACGACGAAACCGGGTGGGGTGCGTGGGACCTCGAACGGTTCCGTCGGGCGCTGGCCGGCAGCTGGGTGGTGTGCAGCGCACGCGACGAGACGGGGCGTCTGGTCGGCATCGGACGGCTGATCAGCGACGGCGCCCTGCACGCCTTCGTGACCGAGATGATCGTGGCGGAGGACGCGCGCGGCCGGGGCGTCGGCGGCGAGGTGCTCGCGCGGCTCGTCGACGAGTCGCGCCGTCGTGGGGTCGACGACGTGCAGCTCTTCGCGGCTCGGGGCCGAGCTGCCTTCTACGAGCAGCGTGGCTTCGCACGCCGGCACGAGGACGGACCGGGCATGGACCTCGTGACGGTCGTCGCGGCGCCCGGTACCGGCAGCGACGGCATCGGCAGCGGGGTCAGCCGGCGCTGACGTGCACCGTGTGCCACCCGGTCGCGCCGTTCGGCGCCGGCGGCCGCTCGACGCTCGTCTGCACCTGACCGTCGGCGCTGACCGCCCGGACCCGGATCGTGTGCGAGCCGGCGTCGGGCGTCCAGCGGTACACCCACTGTCGCCAGGTGTCGGCCGAGACGGAGTCGGCGAGCGTGGCGTCCTGCCACGAGCCGTCGTCGATGCGGACCTGCACGGCCTTCACGCCGGTGTGCGGCTGCCACGCGACGCCGGCGACCGCGACCTGCTGCCCGGCGGTCACCGAGGCACCGCCGCGAGGGGTGTCGATCCGCGACTCGAGCTTCACCGGCCCGCGCTCCGACCACCCGCGGGGTGTCCAGTAGCCCTGGGCGTCGGCGAAGCGGGTGACCTCGAGCTCCGTCACCCACTTCGTCGCGGAGACGTAGCCGAACAGCCCGGGGACCACCATCCGCACCGGGAACCCGTGCTCGGCCGGCAGCGGTTCGCCGTTCATCCCGATCGCGAGCAACGCAGCCGTGCCCTCGTCCTGCAGCACGTCCAGCGGCGTGCCCGCGGAGAACCCGTCGATGCTGCGGGACAGCACCATGTCGGCACCGTCCTGGACACCCGCACGAGCGAGCAGCTCACGGATCGGGTAGCCCAGCCACAGCGCGTTGCCGATCAGGTCGCCGCCGACCTCGTTCGACACGCAGCTGAGCGTGGCCATGTGCTCCTGCAGCGGGAGCGCCAGCAGCTCGTCCCACGTCAGCTCGACCTCGCGGTCGACGGCGCCGTGGATGCGGAGCGACCAGTCCGCGGGGTCGACGGACGGGACCCGCAGCGCGGTGTCGATCCGGTAGAAGTCGGCGTTCGGGGTGACGTAGGGCGTGATCCCGTCGACGTCGAGGGACGCGCCCCCGGGAACGGCGGGCGCGGTCGTCGCCGCACGGGGCAGCCGGACCGCCCGCCGTGCCGCTGCGGCGGCCTGCACCGCCGCGGTGCCGGCTCGCGACGCTCCTCCCACGACGATGGCCGCCACGGCCGTCGTCGTGCTCCACACGAGGAAGGTGCGCCGCTCGGTCGCCGCGGGGCGGGGCGAGGCCGACGGCACGGCGGTCGCTGCCTCCCACCGGCGGAGGTGGCGCAGGAGCACGCGGAGCACGACGATCGCGGCTGCGACGCCGAGGACCGTGGGCGCTCCGTCCCACGTGCCGCTGCCCGAGCGGGTGGTGACGGCGACCAGCGCGAGGACCGCACCGGCCGCGAGGACGAGCGCGCCGAACGGCGGCCGGGCACGTTCGAGCACACCGGCGCCGGCGCTGACCGCGGCCGTCACCACGGCCATGAGCACGAAGAGGGCGACCTTGTCCCCGGTGCCGAACAGGCCGACCATCAGGTCCTTCGCCGCCGGGGGAGCGAGGTCGATCACGGCGGAGCCGACGGCCACCAGCGGACTGCCCGCCCCGCCGAGCAGCAGCGCTCCGAGCTCGGCGACCGCCAGGAACGCGGCGATCGCGATCACGCCGCAGACCGCGGCGAGCAGGGCCGGGCGACGGACCGGGGTCGGGGTCGGTGCCTGCTCGGTGGTCGGTGCCGCTGACGTGCTCACCCGTGCAGCGTAGGTCGGCGCCACCGCGGATGGGCTGACAACAGCACGGCGGTGGACGCCTCGGTCCCGCTCCGCGCCGGGTTCGTCGGTCGTGCGCCGCTCCGGGACAGCGCCGCCGACCGCGGCCGTGCGAGGATCGGGAGCGTGTTGGACCGACCAGACCGCGTGCCCAGCGGCCGCCGCGCGCACCGGCCGCGGACGCCGGGGAGCGCTGGCCGCCGGTTCGCGGTCCTGCGGTGGACCCTCGTCGGTGTCTGGACCGCGCTCGTCGTCAGCCGCATCGTGGTCGTGGCGGCAGCGCCGCAGACCGACCTGGCGTTCCTCGGCATCGCCGAGCTCGTCGCGATCTCCGTCGGCGTGGTCGGGCTCGTCGTCGCCGTCGTCCGCGCCCGCGCGATCCGTCGGCGACGCGCGGACGAAGCGCTCGCACTGGCCATCCGTCGCATCGACCCGACGGTCTGGCTGGTCCCCGCGGCGCCGACACCGGAACTGCGCCAGGACGTGCTGCGGGCCCGCCCCGAGGTCACCCTGGGCGAGCGCGTGACCTGGGCGTTCGGAGCCACCGAGGCGTCGCTCTGGGAACTCGAGGAGCGCCGGGCGACGCGGCTGCTCGTGATCCGCTGGAGCCGGATGGTGCACGTCGGGGTCGAGGACGTCCCGGGGGAGCGCGACGCGAGCGCCGTGGCGATGCACTACGTCCGACCGGACGACTCCGCTGCCGTCGCGACGTTCTTCGTCCGCTCGTCGCCCGGGTCCCGACGGCTGCTCGGACGGGGACCTCGGCTCGAGCGGCTCGTCGCCGACCTCGCGCGGGAGCGGATCGTGGCCTGACCGCGTCGCCCGTGTCCGGCCCCGGGGCCGAAGGGATCGACCGACCGGCCGCGGCAGCTGCCCCCTCCGGCCGGGCGGCAGCACGCCCCGCCGACCCGGCGGGAGCACGCCCCGCCGACTCTGCGGCAGCAGGCCCCGCCGACCCGGCGGCAGCAGGCCGCGCCGTCCGACGGGGCCTGCTGCCCGCCCGGGTCAGTGGGTGGAGGGTTCCTGCTCGACCTCGCGGCGGCCGTCCTCGGACCACAGCGTGTGGAACGTGCCGTCCTTGTCGACGCGCTGGTAGGTGTGCGCTCCGAAGAAGTCACGCTGCCCCTGGATGAGCGCCGCCGGCAGTCGATCGGACGCGAGCGAGTCGAAGTACGCCAGCGCGGACGAGAACCCCGGGGCGGGGATGCCGGACGCAGCGGCGATGCCGACGATGCGACGCCAGGCCGCTTCGCCCTCGGCGACGGCGTCCGCGAAGTACGGGTCGACCAGCAGGCTCTCGAGCGCGGGGTTCTTGTCGTACGCCTCGACGATGCGGTTGAGGAACTGGGCGCGGATGATGCAGCCACCGCGCCAGATCTTCGCGACCGCGCCGAGGTCGATGTCCCAGTCGTACTCCTTCGCCCCGGCGATGATGAGGTCGAAGCCCTGCGCGTACGCGACCACCTTCGACGCGTACAGCGCGGCCCGGACGTCGTCCTCGAACGTGTCGGGGACGTCGACCACGTCCGGTCGGTTCGTCACGGAGCGCTGGACGGCTGCGCGCTGCGACGGCTTCGAGGACACCGCGCGGGCGAAGACAGCCTCACCGATGCCGGAGACGGGGATGCCGAGCCCGACCGCGTTCTGCACCGTCCACACACCCGTGCCCTTGGACCCGGCCTCGTCACGGATGACGTCGACGAGCGGCTTCCCGGAGTCGGCGTCCTGCTGCTTGAGGACCTCGCCGGTGATCTCGATCAGGTAGGACTCGAGGTCGCCCTCGTTCCACTTCTCGTAGATCTGGACGAGTTCGTCGACCGAGTGTCCGCCGGCACGACGGAGCAGGTCGTAGGACTCGGCGATCAACTGCATGTCCGCGTACTCGATGCCGTTGTGGACCATCTTGACGAAGTGACCGGCGCCGTCGGTACCGATGTGCGTCACGCACGGCTCGCCCTCGGCCACCGCGGCGATCGACTTCAGGATCGGGCCGAGGGTCTCCCACGCCTCGTCCGAGCCGCCGGGCATGATCGACGGGCCCTTCAGCGCGCCCTCCTCGCCACCCGAGATGCCGGTGCCGACGAAGTTCAGGCCCTGCTCACGCAGGTCGTGCTCGCGGCGGATGGTGTCGTGGAAGTTGGCGTTGCCGCCGTCGACGATGATGTCGCCTTCCTCGAAACGGTCGGCGAGCTGCTCGATGACGGCGTCGGTGCCCTTGCCCGCCTGCACCATGATGATCGCGGTGCGCGGCTTCGACAGCGACGCGACGAAGCCGTCGATGTCCTCGGACGCGATGAACCCCATGTCGCCGTGCTCGTCCAGCAACTCCTGGGTGCGCGCGTAGGTGCGGTTGTACACCGCGACCGTGTTGCCCTCGCGCGAGGCGAGGTTGCGGGCCAGGTTCGACCCCATCACCGCCAGACCGACGACACCGATGTTCGCCGTGCCGCCGTCGTCGTGCTGTTCGTTGTCCGCCACCTGAGTCTCCTTCGTCCTGACGTGTCGCGGCCCACGGTACGACCGACACCTGGGGTCGGCACGGGGATCCGGTCAACTGGGGACGGGAAGCGGACGACCCGTACTGTGGAGGGATGACCGACCACGACGTCCTCCCGCCCGTGCTCGTGATGGGTGTCTCCGGCTCGGGCAAGTCCACGATCGGTCAGGCGCTGGCCGACGCGCTCGCCGAGCAGGGCCAGCCGAGCACGTTCGTCGACGCCGACGACCTCCACCCGGGCGCCAACAAGGAGAAGATGCGGCAGGGTACGCCGCTGACCGACGAGGACCGATGGCCGTGGCTGGACGCCTGCGCGGCACGGATCGCCGAGGTGCAGGCGTCGGGGCACCGGTGCGTGATGGCGAACTCCGCGCTGAAGCGCGCCTACCGCGACCGGCTGCGCAGCGCGGCACCCGACCTGGTGATCGCCTTCCTCGACGGCTCGCACGACCTCATCGCCGAGCGCCAGGCGCACCGCCACCACGAGTACATGCCGTCGTCGCTGCTCGACTCGCAGTTCGCGACCCTCGAGCGGCCCCAGCCCGACGAGACCGTCGTCGCGGTGTCCATCGAGGGGTCGGTCGACGACACCGTGGCGACGATCACGTCGGCGCTGGCGGTCACTTCCGGCTGAGCTCCGCGAGCCGCGAGCGGTACTCGTCCGCGTCGATGTCACCCCGGACGAACCGGTCGGCGAGGACGGCCCGGGCATCGGACCGCGCCCGCCAGCCGCCGCGGCGCAGGACGCCGAACACGACGGCGGTGGCCAGGAGCACCAGCAGGAAGAACGCCGGGAACAGGAAGAAGGGCGGCCCGCCGTGCCCGAGGGGGCCGACGGCGGCGAAGGTGGTGAGAGCGGTGTGCACGGTTGCCTCCTGGGCGGATCGTGTCGCCCGGTCGGGCGACGTTCCCAGCATCCGGTCCGGAGGCTCGTCCCGCGTCCGCCACGGAGGCCGACTCCCGCCTGCTCCCGCAGCCGTACGACCGGTCCTCCTGCACCGCCGACTACTCCCGTGGGAGTAGTCCACAGCTCCTGCCACGACCCGATGCCGTGCCGCCGAGGCGACCCTAGGCTCGGACGCATGCACCGCACCCCCACTGCCGCCGCCGAGGCGACCGACGACCAGCGAGACGGCGTCCGTCGCTTCGCCCGGTTCGGTCGGGTGCTGCCGGTCGCACTCGTGCAGATCGTGGGGACCCTGCTGGCCGCGCGCTTCCCGACCGGGCCGACCGACACCGTCGGCCCTCGCGGTGGCCCGCCCTGGGCGACCCACGTCCTCGGCTCCTCGATCGTCGACGCAGCGCAGCCGGGTCCGCTCGCGATCGTGCTGCTCATCGTCGGGGTGCTCGTCCTGCCGTGGCGCTGGCGGTGGCCGACGGGCGTCCTCGCCGTGACGCTCGTGACGACGATCGGCTACGCCCTGCTGGTCAGTCCGCGGGGGCCGTTCGTGGCCGCGCTGACGATGGCGGCGGTGAACGCGTGGCTGCACGGGCGCCGCACCGCGGTGGGTGTCGCGCTCGGACTGGCCGTCACGGTGCTGCCGACCGCCGACGAGTTCCTCGGCCGTGCACCCGCGCGGAACCTCGACGCGGTCGTCCTCGCCGTCGCCTGGGCAGCGGTGACCCTGTCCGTGGCGGAGCTCGTCCGCGTCCGTCTCGACCGCGTCGCGGACCGACGGCGTCGGCGCGCTGCCGCAGAGCAGGAACGCGCCCGTGACGAGCGCGTCCGCATCGCCCGTGAGCTCCACGACTCCGTCGCCCACAGCATGTCGCTCATCAACCTGCAGGCGGGTGTCGCGCTCCACCTGGGGTCCGCGCTCCCCGAGCAGACCCGCATCTCGTTGGCCGACATCCGTGAGACGAGCCGCGAGGCACTGGTCGAGCTGCGGACGATCCTCGGGGTCCTCCGGTCGGTCGACGGGTCCGGGGACCGGGTCGTTGACAGGACGGACGGACCGACCGGTGGAACGGCCGACCGCGGGTCCGCCGGGAGCGAGCCGCTCCCCGGCGCCGCGGACCGCACCCCCGTCCCGGGGCTCGACCGCCTGGCGGACCTGGTCGAGCGGGCACGCGCGGCCGGGGTCGACATCAGCGCGACGGTCGACGGTGACCCTGCACCGGTGGACCGGACCACGGACCGCACGGCCTTCCGGATCGTGCAGGAGTCGGTGACGAACGTGATGAAGCACGCTCCCGAGCACCGCGCCCGCATCGCGGTGCGGTTCGGACCGGAGATCGTGGACCTGTCGGTCGAGGACTCCCCGGCCCCGGACCGTGACCCGGCCGACGCCCGGGTCACGCCGCTGCTCGGACCGTCCGGCAACGGCATCATCGGGATGCGCGAGCGGGCCTCCGCCGTCGGTGGCACCCTGTCGGCCGGACCCACGCCGGACGGCGGGTGGCGCGTCGTCGCACGACTGCCCTCGACCGTCGCCGCGCGGTCGTCGGACGCGGCCGAGCACGAGCACGAGCACGAGCACGAGCACGAGGACGAGGACGAGGACGAGGAGCGATCGTGACGACCACCGACGAGGCCATCCGGGTCGTGCTCGTGGACGACCAGGTGCTCATCCGCGCCGGGCTCCGCGCCCTGGTCGACGCCGAACCGGGGATGACCGTGGTCGGCGAGGCCGGCGACGGTGACTCGGCCGTCGCGGCGGTCCGGCGTGAGCGTCCGGACGTCGTGCTGATGGACATCCGGATGCCGGGCACGGACGGGCTCGTCGCGACCCAGCGCATCTCGGCGGATCCGGACCTCGACGGCGTGCACGTGGTGATCCTCACCACCTTCGAGGAGGACTCGTACGTGTTCGAGGCGATCCGTGGCGGTGCGGCCGGCTTCCTCGTGAAGGACACCGAACCCGCCGAACTGCTCCGCGCCGTCCGTACCGTGCACGCCGGGGAGTCGTTGCTGTCGCCGGGTCCGACGCGCTCGCTCGTCGCCGCCTACGCAACGCACGCGAAGCCGTCCGCGCTGGCCCCGTCCCTCGACGTCCTCACCGACCGCGAGCGCCAGGTCATGCAACTCGTCGCCCTCGGCCTGACCAACACGGAGATCGCCGAGCGGCTCTTCGTCAGTCCGATGACCACGAAGACGCACGTCTCGCGCGCCATGATCAAGCTCGGTGCCCGCGACCGCGCGCAGTTGGTCGTCTTCGCCTACGAGACCGGGCTGGTCACTCCGGGATGGCAGCCGTGATCAGGCCCGGTGCGCGAGGACGGCCGCGTGCGGGCGCGCTCCGTCGTCGGAGCGTCGGTGCACGGCGTCGACCGTGAGACCCGCGTCCTCGATCGCAGCGACCATCCGCTCGACGGGCCATCGGTGGGCGGTCGTCACCGCGTGGTCGAACGGCTCGAGCGTCGGACCCTCGAAGAACCCGACGAGCAGCCCGCCCCCGGGTGCCAGGATCCGGCGGCACTCCGCGAGCGCGACCGGCACCCGGTCCGGACGGTGGTGCACGAGCGAGTACCAGGAGAGCACACCGCCGACACCGCCGTCGGACAGACCTGTCGCCTCGATCGTCCCGGTCCGGAAGTCGACCTCGGGAGCGGCAGCGCGCGCGAGCTCGACGAACCGCGGTACGGGCTCGATCCCGATGACGGCGTGGCCACGACGGTGCAGGTGCGCGGTCCAGTGGCCGGGTCCGCATCCCACGTCGAGCAGGAGTCCGTGCGTCGTGTCCGCCCAGTCCTCGACGAGCGTCCGGTCCTCGGGGTGGACGGCGTCCATGGACCCGAGGATCTCGGCGTACTCGTCCGCCCGGTCGTCGTAGGCCGCCACCACACGGGCGTCCGCTCGAGCTGCTGCGCTCGGGGCGCTCATCGAGGCAGGGTCCACGGGGCGACGCTACCGCCGACCGCCGACCGCCGACCGCCGACCGGCGACCGCCGACCGCCGACCGCAGCCGTACCGACGGGCGCACGACCGGGGCCGCTGCTGCCCCACGGTGAGCGGTGGACGCACGACAGCGGGGTCGAGCCACCCGGAGGTGACCCGACCCCGCCGTGCCGAGCGCCGGATGCCGGATCAGTCAGACGACCGACGGGACCGTCGTCGGCTGATGAGCACGGTCAGCCCGGGCACGAGGAGCGCGAGCGCCAGCGCCACCGCAGCACCGACGGTCGTCCCCGTGTAGGCGAGTCGGCCGGCAGACAGGGCCTGCGCCGCGACGGTCCGCTCGTGACCGCTGCCGATCGGCGCGTCACCACCCCTGGTACCGGCACCGGCGCCACCAGGACGGCCGCCGTCACCGTCACCGGGGTTCCCCGGGCCATCGGTCCCGTCGCCTGCCCCCGGGTCCCCGCCGTCGTCCCCACCACCGCCGTCCCCACCGTCGCCGGGTCCGGCCTCGACCAGGCCGGCATCGACGGTCGTGTCGCGGCGCACCCCCTCGAGCGCACCCTCCGCGCTCGTGACCCGGTCGATCGTGACCGCCGCGGTCTCGCCGTCCGGTCCGGCGTCGGAGTCGACCGCCGGGTCGTCGCCGACGTGCTCCTCGGTGAAGTGCATGCCGTCGGGCGCCCTGAAGTGCACGCGGTAGTCGCCCGGCCGCAGCCCGTCGAAGCGGTACCCGCCGTCGTCGTCGGTGGTCGTCCGCCGCTCGACCGCGTCACCGTGGTCGTCGGTCCCGGTGAGGGTGACGGGGACGCCACGGACGCCGGGCTCGTCGTCGTCCTGCAGGCCGTCGTCGTTCCGGTCGTCCCACACCCGGTCACCGATCATGCCGGCGACGACCCGGACCGTCGACGGGTTCGACTGCACCGGGAGCGCCAGGTCGGACGTCCGCAGGCCGAACCGGTTCACGTAGCGGTCGCCGTCGTGCGCGCCGCTCGTCGCGAGCACGAGCCGGTGCGTGACGGTCTCGCCGGCGGGGACCGGCGTCTGCCGTTCGATCCGGACGGCGGTCACCCGGTCGAGTGTGTCCGGGCAGCCGCTCGCACCGAACTCGTCCTCGGTGCACCAGTGGGTCGTACCGCCGGGCTGGTTGCTCGGGTCGGCACCGTCGGGGGAGACGTCGGCGGCCTCGGTGTCGGTGTACCGGACGACCTCACCGGCGTCGGGGTCGGTGGGGGCCGGCGCCGCGAGTCCGACGGTGCCGTGGAAGTCCGAGCCTCGTGCGTCTCCGTGGTGCGGGAGCACGTCGATCAGGTCGAGGCCGCCGATCGCGGCGTCGTCGGTGTTCGTGACGTCGAGGTCCCACTCCGGATCGTCGCCGGTCACGACGACGGGGGCAGGCGTGCGCTTCTCGACCCCGACCCCGCCGGTGGTGACGACCTCCAGGCCGCGCTCGGCGGTGCGCCAGCGCTCGTCGGACCGGTCGGCCGGTGACGCCACGGTCACCGTGTTGCTGATCGGACCGGCCGGCGCCGAGCGGTCGATCCGCGCCGTGTAGGTGATCGGGGTGATGCGGCTGTTCGGTTCCACGTCGTGCAGCGTCCAGGTCAGACGCTGGTGCTCCTGGCCGTCGGCACCCGGCACCGTGTCGACCTCGGGGGTCCTCGACGCACTGTCCTCGACGTACGAGGTGTGCGCGGGCAGGACGTCACGGACGGTCACGTCGGTGGGGCGACCGTCGGCGAAGCCGTTCGTCAGGGTCGGACGGAGCGCGTAGTCGACGGTGTTGCCGGGGACGACCGAGCTCGTCCGGTCCGGGGTGTCCGCAGCGTCGGAACCCGGATCGACGACGACCTTGCCGACGCGGACCAGGTCCTCGGTGAGCTCCACGCTGTCGGCCAGCCCGCCGGCACCGAGCCCGGGGTCCTGGTGGTCGTGCACCCACTCGGGCCGGTGGTCACCGAAGCGGGCGTGCCCGAAGTCGTACACGCGGGTCCCGTCGGGCGCGCGCTGCGTCGTCACCGTGGAGTACAGGCCGCCGCTCGCGCCGCCGGCCAGGTCGCCGGTGACGCGGACCGCCCCGACCGCCGCGATGCCGCCGGGGACCTCCGCCGGGTCGTCGAACCAGGGGCCGTCGCCGTCGTCGCAGGTGCGGACCTGGCCTGCCGCCGGTGACGCCATGTCGTACGCGGCGTACTGCACGTGCGCGTGCTCGAGGCCGCTCGACCACGCAGGAGCCCGCCCTGCCACCGTCGTCAGGCGCTGCGTCCGGCGGTCGAAGGTGTCGCAGAGCGCTGCGCCGCGGAAGGGTGCGAGACCGGTGTTCACCATCGTGACGTCACTGCGGAGTCGGGTGCCGCCCGTGGCCCACGGGTCCCCGTCCTTCGCCGATCCGGCGGTCACGCCGCTGCCGTCGCTCCCGAGGCGCCAGAGCCGCTTGCCTGCGCTGCCCGGTCCGAGTTCGACGAGGTTCCGCCGGGCGCTGTTGTCGGCCGTCGGCTCCGCGCCGCCGGGGAAGTTCGGGGTCCCGCTGACCGAGGTCGTCTGCAGCGGCGTGAAGGTGTTCACCGACTCGACGGACGTCGGCACCGACGGGGTGGGCATCCACAGCGAGATCCACCCGCTCACGACGTACGGCTTCGCGCCGCCGCTGATCGGGCCGCCGCCGATGTTGCGCCCCGGCATGCGCGCGGCGTCCGTCACGGCGCCGTGGATCGTCACGTCGACCTCGCCGCCGGGCGCTGCCTGCGTGCAGGTGACGGTGCCGGAGTCGGCCACGGCTCGGTCGCCTCCGCCGCGGCCGCCCGGCAGACCGCCGAACTGCACGCCGTCCTCGCCGTTGCGGCCGCAGGCGGGTCGACCGCCGTTCCAGAGCACCGCACCCGACGGTCGGTCGCCGAGCAGGTGGGACAGGTCGTCGGTGAAGTGCATGTCGCCCGTGCTCCGCTCGAAGCCGAGCAGGCCCTGCCCGGGGACGGGGGACTGCCAGTCGACGGTGATCGGGTAGCGCAGTTGCACGCCGGGGGTGCCGTCCGGCCCCGGCACGTCCGACCGCAGGGTCGAGCCCACCACGGCCTTGCTGAGGTTGTACCGCGGCGCGGCGGACACGACGGTCGTCGCCGACGTGACCGGTGCGGTGGGCTCGGCGTCGTCGGCGGTCGCGGTGCCCGTCACGGCGATGCGGTCACCGTTCCGCAGGTCCCCGGAGACGTCGAGCACGGCCGGCACGGCGACGGCGTGCCCCGAGGGGACGTCGCCGAGGTCGCAGGTGAGCCGCTGGCCCTCGACCGCCGACCCGGCACCCGTGCACGCGAGCGGGACCCCCGCCCAACCCGTGCCCGCCGGAGCGTCGAGGACGAAGCGCTCGTGGTGCGCGGTCCCGTCGCCGGCGTTCACCGTGACCCGGTACGTGACGGCGTCGCGGGTCCGGACGATGCCGTTCGCGGGACCCCGGTCCCCGCCCGGGCCGTCGTCCGGCGTGAAGGGCCCGCGGCCGTCGGCGGCGACCTCGACGGCCAGGCCGACCACCGCTGCCGGCGCGGTCGCGGCAGCGGCAGCACCGGCCGGTCCGAGCAGGACGGAGGGGACCGCGAGGGCCACTGCCCCCAGGGCGCCGACCGCGCGGCCGAGCGAGGGCGGCCCGTCGGGTCGGCCGGGTCGGCCGGAGCGGGCAGGGGCGGGCGAGGGAGGACGTTCGGACGACGGACGACGAGACATGGCGCTCCTCGGTCGGAGATCGGATGGACGACGGACGCCTCACCCTGACCCCGCCGACGCCGAAGGACCGAATACTCCGCATGTCACATGTTCGGCATCCCGCTCAGAGCTTGAACGTCGCCCGTGGGATGTCCGACACGATCCTCCGTGCCGTCCGCACCGCGTCCTCCTCGGAGAGCTGGTGCGACACCACGAGCGACGCCAGGTACGCCGCATCGGCCCGTCGTGCCATGTCGTGCCGTGCCGGGATCGAGCAGTACGCCCGGGTGTCGTCGATGAACCCGGAGGTCTTCGTGAACCCGGCGGAGTCCGTCACCGCCGCCCGGTAGCGGCCGATCGCCGCCGGGGTGTCGATGAACCACCACGGGGCGCCCGCGTACACGGCGGGGTAGAAGCCGGCCAGGGGGCCGATCTCGCGCGAGAAGACGGTCTCGTCCACGGTGAACAGCACGAGGTGGAAGCCGGGTGCGGTCCCGAAGGCCTCGAGCAGCGGCCGGAGCGGCTCCGTGAACGCGCCGACGGCCGGCAGGTCGTGGCCCGTGTCCGGGCCGAACCGCTCGAGGGTCGGCGTGTGGTGGTTCCGGAGCACGCCCGGGTGCAGCTGCATGACGAGGCCGTCGTCGACGCTCATCTCCGCCCACCGGTAGAGCATGTCGTGGCGGTAGGCGACCGCCTCGGCCGCGGTGACGCCCGACGGGCCCTGCATCGCCGCCGCGTGGATGCGCGAGCGCTCGGTCGCGGACAGCGGCGCGGATCCCGCGTCGAGCACGCCGGTGTCGGTGGCGGTCGCGCCGTGCTCGATGAAGTACCGGCGCCGGTCCCGGAGGGCCGCCAGCAGCCCGTCGTGGGTGCCCGTGTCGATGCCGGACGCCTCGCCGATCGACGCGACCACGTGCCTCCAGTCCGGGCGTGACGGGTCGAACACGGCATCCGCGCGGAAGGTGGGGAGCACCCGACCGGTGAAGGAGGGGTCGGCGGCGAGCCGTGCGTGCGCTGCGAGGTCGTCCGCGGGGCCGTCGGTGGTCGCGAGCACCTCGATCCCGAAGGAGTCGAACAGCGCGCGGGGTCGGAGCGCCGGCGTCGCGAGCGCGGCTGCGATGCGGTCGTACTGCGCGTCCGCGTTCGCGGCCGACGGCTGCTCGGTCAGACCGAAGACGTCGTGCAGCTCGGTCTCGAACCAGTAGCGGACCGGCGTGCCGGCGAAGTCGTCCCAGTGCTCGGCGAGCCGGCGCCAGACCTCCCGGCCGTCGGGGTCCGGGTGCGTGCCCGTCAGGTCGCGGCGACCCAGTTCCTGCAACCCGACCCCGTTCGCGTGCAGCAGGCGCAGGACGTAGTGGTCGGGCGTGACCAGCAGCGCAGCGGGGTCCGGGAACGGCTGGTCGTCCGCGATGAGCGCCGCGTCGACGTGCCCGTGCGGGGAGATGATCGGGGCGTCGCGGACCGCCTCGTAGACGGTGCGGGCGACCGAGCGCGTCCCCGGGTCCGCCGGGAACAGCCGGTCGGGGTGCGGTGCGAGCGGCGTGGTCGTGCTGGTGGAGGGCATCATCGGCTCCTTCGGGCAGGCGGGCGAGGTCGGGCGAGCGGGCGAGGTCGGGCGAGGGCGAGCGGGCGGGCAGGCGAGCGAGGTCGGGCGAGCGGCGGGTGGGCGGGCGGGCGGGATCGTGCGGCGGTGCGGGGATCAGCGGGGCCGCACGGGTGCCGGGCCCGTGGACCCCCGGACGGTCAGGTGGGTCGGCAGCGCGACGGCGCCCGACGGGTGCTCACCCGGCGGCTCGTCGGCCGGCAGCGCATCGAGTCGACCGAGCAGCATCCGGATCGCCACCCGACCGGCGCGCTCGATCGGCGACGTCATGGTCGTCAGGGGCGGGTTGCAGAAGTCGGCACCGAAGATGTCGTCGCAGCCGACCACGCTCACGTCCTCGGGCACGCGGACGCCCCGCTCCCGGAACCGCGTCAGCATCCCGATCGCGATGAGGTCGTTGAAGGCGATGCACGCGGTGGCCCCGGCGTGCACGGCGGCGTCGGCGGCGGCCGCTCCGGAGTCGACGAACGGCGCGTGCGGGCCGACGCGGGCGACCCGGACGCCCAGACGCCCCGCCACGCGGACGAGCGCCCGCCAGCGGCGTTCGTTCGACCACGAGCTGTCCGGGCCGGCCACGTAGAGCACGTCCCGGTGCCCGAGGGAGACCAGGTGCTGCACGGCCTGCTCGACGCCTCCGGGGGTGTCGATGAGGACCGACGGCACCCCGGCCGGGCGACGGTTCACGACGACGAGCGGGGTCCGCTCGGCGAACCGGGCGATCTGCGCGTCGGACAGGCGGGACGCCGTGAGCACGGCGCCGTCGGCCTTGCCGGCGACGGCACGCAGCGCCGCGACCTCGGCCTCGGCGGACTCCTCGGTGTCGACGAGCAGCTGCGTCCACCCGGCGGCGGAGAGCTGGTGCTGCGTGCCGCGGATCACGTCGAAGTAGAAGGGGTTGGTGATGTCCGACACCAGGACGGCGACCGCCCGGGTCCGTCCCGAGGTGAGCGCCCGGGCCTGCGAGTTCGCGACGTAGCCGAGCTCGCGGGCGACCTGCTGGATCCGCTGCTGGGTGTCGCGGTTGACCCGGTCCGGCAGCGAGAGCGCGCGGGACACCGTGGACGGGGCGACCCCGGTCGCGTCGGCGATGTCCCGGATGGTCACCCGCCGCGAGGTGTCCGTGTCTGCGCTGCTCACGAGGCGAAACTAGGCCGGCGTGGCAACAAGTGGCAACCGGTTGCCGGTTGTTGCCACGGCCGGGACAGTGGTGGCACGTCGGCAGCGCAGCCGCCGTCCCGGGCACCGTCGCCCGGGGGAGATGTCGAGGAGGACACCCCCGCATGAGCACAGGAAGACGCAGGACCCGCATCCTGGTCGGTGCCGCCGTCGTCGCCGTCGCCGCCCTCTCGCTGCAGGGCTGCGCGATCGTCGACGGCAGCGGCGACGACCCGGACACCCTCCGCGTGATGATGGGCGCGGACACCACCTACCCGAAGGAACGCGCGCAGTGGCAGCGGGAGACCGCCGCCGAGTTCGAGCGCACCACGGGTGCCGACATCCAGTGGGAGACCTACTCGACCCCGCAGGAGGAGCTCACCGCGATCCAGACCAGCGTCATCTCGGGCCAGGGCCCGGACGTCTACGCGATCGGGACGACCTTCACCCCGACCGCCTACGCCACCGGTGCCTTCGTCGAGATGGGGCCGGAGCAGTGGGACGCGGTCGGCGGCAAGGACCAGTTCGCACCGGCGTCCCTCGGCATCTCCGGTCCGAGCACGGCGGAGCAGATCGGGATCCCCTTCGCCAGCCGACCGTTCGTGATGGCCGTCAACACGGAGCTCCTCGAGCGCGCCGGGATCACGGACCTGCCGACGACCTGGGACGAGCTCACCGAGGACGCCCGGAAGACCACCGGCGACGGTACCTACGGCATGGCGATCGCCTACGCGGACGGCTTCGACCCGTGGAAGTTCGTGTGGGGCATGGCACAGAACGCCGGCAACACGATCATCGACGGTGGGAAGGCCGAGATCGACGCCCCCGCCGTCGAGCAGGCCTACCGCACCTACTTCGACTGGGTGACGGAGGACGGCGTGGTCGACCCCGCGGCGATCGGCTGGAACAACCCGCAGGCCCTCGCGCAGTTCGCCGACGGCAAGGCCGCGTTCTTCCCGATGACCACGACGACCTCCCTGAACTCGCTGCAGGGCTCGGCCGTCGACGGCAAGTACGAGTACGCCCTGCTGCCGACCGTGCCCCCGGGCGCGACCGAGCGTCCCGCCGACGGCATCGAGGCGGCGAGCATCCTGTCCGGGGACAACCTCGTCGTCGCCGACTACGGCTCGAAGCAGGACCTGTCGTTCGACTTCGTGCGGCAGGTGTCCTCGCCCGAGGCGCAGGAACGCTACTTCGAGCTGTTCGGGCAACTGCCGACGAACACCGTCGCGGCGGACCGCATCGCGCAGCAGAACCCCGACCTCGCCCCCATCGTCCGCGCCGGCGAACTGTCGAAGCCCACCGCCTTCACCGGCGCCTGGTCGGACGTACAGCTCTCGCTGGTCGACGTCGTCGTGCAGTCGATCCCGTCGCTGAAGCGCGGCGAGGTCAGCGACGACCAGCTCCGGAAGCGCCTCGCAGCGGCGCAGCGGGACGCCCAGGCATCGCTCGACCGCCAGAAGAACGGAGGGCTGTGATGACCACCACGCAGACCCGACCCCGCCAGGAGACCCCGCGGGAGGTCCGCCCGCACGGGACGACCCCGCTGTACCAGCGCGAGCGTCCGCTCTGGATGCTCCTGCCCGGCGGCGTCCTCATGCTCGCCGTCATCGTCGTACCGCTGCTCGTCGGCCTGTACATCGCGATGCTCGACCTCGACCAGTACACGCTGCGCCAGTGGTTCAGCGCCCCCTTCGTCGGGTTCGCCAACTTCGCCGAGGCCTTCACCGACTCGCCGCTCCTGCACTCGATCTGGATCTCGGTGTCCCTGTCGGTGCTCGTCACCGCGGTCACCGTCCCGATCGGTGTCGCCGCGGCGGTCTCCACGCAGAACCGGTTCCCCGGGCGCGGCCTGGTCCGGTCGATCTACCTCGTGCCGTACGTGCTGCCGGCCTTCGTCGTCGGGACGTTCTTCCGCACGATGCTCCAGCCGCAGGGCGTGGTGAACACCGTCCTCGGCACCGACGTCCTCTGGCTGAACGGCTCCGCGTCCTACTGGGCGCTCGCCGGCGTCATGGTGTGGACGAGCTGGCCGTTCGTCTACCTGCTCTCGCTCGCCGGACTGCAGGCGGTCGACAACGAGGTGCACGAGGCCGCCGCCCTCGACGGCGTGACGTGGTGGGCGAAGCTCCGCTACATCGTCTTCCCGTACCTGCGCGGACCGCTGAGCCTGGCGATCATCATCTCGATCCTGCACAACATCAACAACTTCACGCTGCCCTTCGTGCTCTTCGGCAACCCCCTGCCCTCGAGCGTCGAGGTGATGCCCGTCCTGACGTACATCGCGAGCTTCCAGTCGTTCCGCTTCGGCCTGTCCGCGGCGATGGCGATCTGCTCGCTGGTGATCGTCGCGATCCCGCTGTTCGTCTACCTCCGGGCCGTCAAGCTCGACACCGGAGACGACGCGGGCCCCACTCGGAAGCAGCGTCGCGCGGACCGCGCCCTGCTCGCCGCCCCGGCCGCTGCCGACCTCGAGGGAGCCCGCGCATGAGCGCCTTCAGCCAGACCCGCACCCGTCCGACCGCGACGCTCACCGAGAGCATCACCGCCGGTGGCGCGAAGCGCCCGAAGCGTCCGTACGACACCGACGTCACCCGGCTGCTGCCGCGGTGGCTGCTGGTCACCGTGATCGCGGTCCTCGTCGCGTTCATCGCCGTGCCGGTGCTGTACATCCTGTTCGGCTCGGTGAACTCGGACGTCGCGGTCGCCCGCGGCGAGTACTTCCCGTCCGAGTTCACGCTGTCGAACTACGTGGCGATCTGGGACACCGTGGCGCTCGGGCAGGGCCTGGTGAACTCCCTGCTCACCGCCGGTGCGGTGGCGGTCGCGAGTGCGGCGCTCGCCGTGTCCACCGCCTACGTGCTCGTCCGGTTCCGGTTCCTCGGCCGGCTGACGATCCTCCGCGGGCTGCTCGCCCTGCAGTCGATCCCCGGCACCCTGCTGCTCCTGCCCGTCTTCGTGGTCTTCGCCAACATCGCGAGCGCCACCGGCGTGCAGGTGATCGGCACCCGCTGGGGCCTCTTCGTCACCTACCTGACGTTCGCCCTGCCGTTCTCGACGTGGGTGATGGTGACGTACCTGCGCGGTCTGCCGAAGGAGCTCGAGGAGGCGGCCCGCATCGACGGCGCCTCGAGCACCCGCATCCTGCGGAGCGTCGTGCTGCCCCTCTCGTGGCCCGGCATCGTGGTCTCGGCGATCTTCGCCTTCCTGCTCGGCTGGAACGACGTGCTCTTCAGCACGATCATGACGACCCCGAACACCCGCACGGTCGCCGTGGTGCTGCAGGTGCTCGGCACCGCCCAGGAGGGCGGCGCCGTCCCGATCTACGGCCAGATGATGGCCGCGTCGATCGTCTGCGCCGTGCCGGTCGTCGCGCTCTACCTCATCTTCCAGCGCTACCTGGTCGGCGGGCTCACCGCCGGCTCCGTCAAGTGACCTGGTCGGCGGGCAGGACCCATCGAGGCCGCCGGCTCCGTCAAGGAGCGAACGCAACCACACGACGGACGGGAGGCGCGGTGCCGGCCCGCCACGCGCCTCCCGTCCGACAAGGAAGGAACACGATGACCCAGCCAACGTGGGAGCTCTCCGGCTTCGGCGACGAGATCGATGCCGACCCGGCCGTCCAGGTCGCGGTGCTGCAGGCGCTCGGCGCGAGCGCGATCGAGGTGCGCAGCGCCTGGGGCACCAACGTCGTCGACCTCGACGACGACCAGCTCGCCGGCCTCCACCGCCTGTTCGAGGAGCGCGGGCAGACCGTGTCCGCGATCGCCTCGCCGATCGGCAAGGTGGTCGTCGACCGGCCCGTCGAGCACGAGGTCGAGCGGCTGGGCCGCGCGATCGCGGCCGCGCACGCGCTCGGCACGACGAACATCCGGATCTTCTCGTTCTACTTCGACGGGCGCTCGGCGGACGAGGTGCGCGACGACGTCATGGTCCGGATGCGTGCGCTCGCCGACCTCGCCGAGCGCGAGGGCGTCACCCTGCTGCACGAGAACGAGAAGGACATCTACGGCGACGTCCCCGAGCGCGTGCTCGACATCGTCGAGAGCGTCGGGTCGAGCGCGCTGCGGCTCGCCTGGGACAACGCGAACTACGTGCAGTGCGGCGTCCGGCCGTTCACCGACGGCTGGGCGCAGCTCGCGCCGTACGTCGACTACCTGCAGGTGAAGGACGCCCTGGCCGCCGACGCGTCCGTCGTCCCGGCGGGGGAGGGCGACGGCGAACTGCTCGAGACCCTGACCGCCCTCCGCGACGCCGGCTACTCCGGGTACGCCTCCCTCGAACCGCACCTCAGCGACGTCACCTCCCTCGGCGGGTTCTCCGGCCCCGCGGCCTTCGGCCGTGCCGGACGGGCCTTCCGTTCCCTCACCGACCAGATCGGAGTCACCCTGCGATGAGCACCCCACTGAAGCTGGCGGTCGTCGGCGCCGGCGTCATCGGACGCCACCACGCCCGCGTCGCCGTGCAGCACCCGGACCTGCAGGTCGTCGCCCTCGTCGACGCCGTCCCCGCGGCCGCCACCGGCGCGGCGGACGAGATCGAGGCGACGGGCGCCGACCGGCCCGTCACCACCGCGACCGTCGAGGAGGCCATCGCGCAGACCGACATCGACGTCGTCGCGATCTGCTCCCCGTCCGGCATGCACGTCCAGCTGGCCGAGGCGGCGCTCGCCGCGGGCAAGCACGTCGTCATCGAGAAGCCGCTCGACACCACGATGCCCCGGGCGCGCCAGATCGCGGCGCTCGCCGCGGACGCCCGCTCCCGTGGGGTGACGACGAGCGTGATCAGCCAGCACCGCTTCGACCCGGCCTCGGTCGCGGTCGCGGGAGCCGCGCACGGTGGCGACTTCGGCACCGTGACCTCCGGCGTCGCGAGCGTCGCCTGGTACCGCTCGCAGGGCTACTACGACTCGGGCGACTGGCGCGGCACGTGGGCGCTCGACGGCGGCGGCGCGGTGATGAACCAGGGCGTGCACACCGTCGACCTGCTCGTCTGGGCACTCGGTCGTCCCGAGGAGATCTCGGCGCAGGTCGGGCTCCTCGCGCACGACCGCATCGAGGTCGAGGACACCGCGGTCGCGACCGTCCGGTTCCGCGGCGGCGCGCTCGGCGTCATCCACTGCACGACCGCCGCCTACCCGGGACTCTCCGCGCGCTACGCGGTGTACGGCACGCACGGTTCGGCGATCGTCGACGACGACCGGCTCGCGTACTTCCACGTCGCACCGGACGCGGCGACGCTCGAGTCCGCGTCGACCACGGCGAACGCCACCGCGGTCGCCGACGCCGTCGACCAGAAGCACGACGTCGTCCCGCCGGAGCACGTCGTCGGCGGCCCGCCGGAGCCCGACCACTTCGCCGCGGGGCACGCCCGCCAGTACACGGACATCGTCGCCGCGATCCGCGAGGGGCGCGACCCCGGCGTGACCGTCGACGACGCCCTCGTGTCGCTCGCGACCGTCCGCGGCCTGTACGTCAGCGCGACCCTCGGGCAGCCGGTCCGGATCGACGACGTCATCGAGGGGAAGTACGACGACGTCGAACCGGTCGTCGCTCCCCGGGAAGGAGCAGTCCGGTGAAGTTCTCCGTGTTCACCGCGTCCACGCCCGACTGGACCCCGTCGCAGGCAGCCGACACCCTCGCCGAGCAGGGCTGGGACGGCATCGAGTGGCGGATCGTCGACGACCGCACCGAGGACGGCTCGTCCGGCTTCTGGGCCGGCAACCGGTCGACCTGGCAGTTCACCGGCATCGCGGACCGGGTCGGCGAGATCGCCCGCACCACCGCCGCCGCCGGCCTGCAGTACTCGGGCATCGGCGGCTACCAGCCGGTGTCCGACCACGAGGGCGTCGAGACGATGCTCCGGGTGACGAGCGAACTCGGCGCCCGCCAGGTGCGCGTCACCATGCCCTGGTACCAGCGGGAGCGCGAGCGGACCGGCGCCACCTACGGGGAGCTCTTCGACCGCACGCGCGCCGACCTCGAGTGGGCGGCGGTGCGTGCTGCCGCGCTCGGTGTCAAGGCACTCGTCGAGCTGCACCACATGACGATCACCCCGTCCGCGTCGGCCGCGCTCCGGCTCGTCGACGGGCTCGACCCCGAGCACGTCGGCGTCATCCACGACCTGGGGAACCTCGTGATCGAGGGGCAGGAGGACCACCTCGCGGCCTTCGAGCTCCTCGGGCCGTACCTCGCCCACGCGCACGTGAAGAACGCACGGTGGGTCGACACCGGCGAGACCCGGGCCGACGGCAGCCGGATCTGGCGGAACGAGTGGGCACCGCTGCGCGACGGCCAGGCGTCGGTGTCCGAGTACCTCGACGCCCTGCGACGGCACGGGTACGGCGGCTGGGTCACCATCGAGGACTTCTCGACCGACCTGCCGCTCGCCGAGCGCACCGCCGACAACCTGGCGTACCTGCGCTCCCTGGTCCCGGTGACCGCATGAGTCGGCGCCCCGGCATCGCCCACCTCGGCATCGGCGCGTTCGCGCGCGCCCACCTCGCCTGGTACACGCAGCACGCCAGCGGTGATCCGTGGGGGATCACCGCCTTCACCGGGCGCTCGCCCGGAGCAGCCGATGCGCTCGCCGGGCAGGACTGCCGGTACACGCTGGTGACGCGAGCGGCCGACGGTGACACGGCCGAGGTGGTCGACTCGATCGTGGCGGCGCACCCCGGCGGCGACGGCACGGCCTGGAGGCACGTGGTCGCGTCCCCGGGGACGACCATCGTCACGCTGACGGTCACCGAGGCCGGCTACCGCGCCGACGCCGACGTGCCGGCCCGGTTGGTCGACGGGCTCGCCGCACGCCGGGCCGCCGACGGCGGACGCATCGCCCTGGTGTCGCTCGACAACCTGACGCACAACGGCGCCGTGCTCCGCGAGGCGGTGCTGGGGGCGACGGACGACCCGGCACTCCGGTCGTGGATCGAGTCGTCCGTCGCCTTCCCGTCGTCGATGGTGGACCGGATCACGCCGGCCACCACCGCCGCCGACCTCGACGAGATCGGCGACCTGCCCGGGGCGTTCGACGGCGACCGTGTGCCCGTGGTCACGGAACCCTTCGCCGAGTGGGTGCTCGAGGACGTGTTCGACGGCATCGACCGCCCCGAGTGGGAGACCGCCGGCGTCCGGCTCGTGCCCGACGTCACCCCGTACGAGCAGCGGAAGCTCTGGCTGCTCAACGGGGCGCACTCGCTCCTGGCGTACCTCGGCCTGCTGCTCGGCCACGACACCGTGGCGTCGGCGATGGACGACCCACGCTGCCGGACCGCCGTCGAGCAGCTCTGGGACGAAGCCGCCGCCGAACTCCCGCTGCCGGCCGACGAGGTCGCCGACGCCCGGGCCGCGCTCGTCGAGCGGTTCGCGAACCCGCGCATCCGGCACACCCTGCGCCAGATCGCGTCCGGCGGCTCGCAGAAGCTGCCCGTCCGCGTCGTCGACGTCCTGCGTCGGCGACTCGAGCGCGACCCCGACGCCGGGGTCGGCCCGGGAGCCGCGACCCTGCTCGCCGCCTGGTGGGTGCACTGCACCACGCAGGCCGAGCTGGTGGACGACGCCGGAGCACCCGGGCCAGACTCGGACGTGCACGACGTCCTGGGGGTCGTCGCGCCCGACCTCGACACCACCCCAGTGGTGGCCGCCGTCACCGCGGCCGCCGAACGCATCCGCGCCGCCGCGGCACCAGCACGCGGCCCCGTCGACGAAGGAGTCCACGCATGACCGACACCGGCACCACGAACCCCGCTGCGCCCGTCCCCGGCGCTGCCGACGGCGGCGGGGCGACGGACCCGACCGCCGGCCGACCGGACACCTGGGCGTCGGCCGACCGCGGACAGCTCATCGACCGGGCGGAGGTCATCGTCACGAGTCCGGACCGCAACTTCGTCACCCTGCGGATCACCACCGCCGACGGTGTCACCGGGCTCGGCGACGCCACCCTCAACGGCCGCGAGCTCGCCGTGTCCGCGTACCTGTCCGAGCACGTCGTCCCGCTGCTCGTCGGGCGGGACGCCAGCCGCATCGAGGACGCCTGGCAGTTCCTCTACCGCTCGTCGTACTGGCGCCGGGGCCCGGTCACGATGGCCGCCATCGCGGCCGTCGACATGGCGCTGTGGGACATCAAGGCCAAGGTCGCCGGGATGCCGCTCTACCAGCTGCTCGGCGGGGCGTCGCGCACCGGACTCATGGCGTACGGCCACGCCTCGGGCAAGGAGCTCCCGGAGCTCTTCGACTCGATCCGCGAGCACCAGGAGGAGGGCTACCGGTCCATCCGCGTGCAGACGGGCGTCCCCGGGCTCGAGAGCATCTACGGCATCGCGTCGAACCGGACGACCGAGGGCAACGCCGGCGTCCGGTACGACTTCGAGCCGGCACAGCGCGGTGCGTTCCCGGCGATGGAGGACTGGGACACCCGTGCCTACCTGCGCCACGTGCCGACCGTGTTCGAGGCCGTCCGGAACGAGTTCGGGCCCGAGCTGCCGCTCCTGCACGACGGCCACCACCGGATGACCCCGCTGCAGGCGGCCAAGCTCGGCAAGAGCCTGGAGCCGTACGACCTGTTCTGGCTCGAGGACTGCACCCCCGCCGAGAACCAGGAGGCGCTCAAGCTCGTCCGGCAGCACACCACCACGCCGCTCGCGATCGGCGAGGTCTTCAACACGATCTGGGACTTCAAGGACATCATCCGCGACCAGCTCATCGACTACGTGCGCGGTGCCGTGACCCACATGGGCGGCGTCACCCCGCTGCGCAAGACGATGGACTACGCCGCGATGTACCAGATCAAGTCCGGGTTCCACGGGCCGACGGACATCTCACCCGTCGGACTCGCCGCGCAGATGCACCTCGGGATGGCGATCCACAACTTCGGCATCCAGGAGTACATGCAGCACGGACCGAGGACGAACCAGGTGTTCCGGCAGACGTTCACCTTCACGGACGGGTACCTGCACCCGGGCGACGAGCCGGGCCTCGGCGTGACGCTCGACGTGGACGAGGCGGGGAAGTACCCGTACGAGCAGGCGTACCTGCCGTTCAACCGCCTGGCCGACGGCACCGTCCACGACTGGTAGTCCGACGCCGGACCGGCGGGGGACCCCGCCTCCGCCCCCGCCCCCGCCCCCGCTTCCGAGCGGGCGACCTGCGGCACGGTCGCGCACGACGGTGACGTACGCGGCCCGCTCGGTGGAGGACGTGCGGCGTGTCCTGCCCGGTCGCTCGTGGTTCCGCCGAGAGCGCGGGTGAGCCGACGGGCATGCTGGGGGCATGGAGTTCGCGGACGAGGCGAGGGAACTGCTCCTCGTCGCGCCCGCCGACTTCGTGCGGGAGCGCACCACGCGGCAGCGTGCGGTGCGGAAGGACGACCGAGCGCTCGCGACGCGCATCGGCGGTCTGCGCAAGCCCGCGCCCGCGGCGTGGGTGGTCGACCTGCTCGCGCACGAGGGCGCCCTGGACGAGGCGGTCGAGCTCGGGCCCGCGATCCGGCAGGCCCAGGAGGATGCGGACCCCGACGAGATCCGACGGCTCCGCCGCCAGCGGTCCGACGTCGTCGCCGCGCTGGCGCAGGCGGGGGCCGACCTGGCGTCCGACGCCGGGCACCCGCTGACATCCGCCGTCCTCGACCAGGTCCGCGCGACGATCGAGGCTGCGATGGCCGACGGACACGCGGGCGCCGCCGTCCGATCCGGCCTGCTCGTCCGACCGCTCGAGAGCGCCGGGTTCGACGACGTCGACCTCGACGGGGCACTGGCCGATCCCGACGCGGTCCCGGACGCGTGGTCCGGTACCGACGCCGAACCCATCCCGATCACCAGCGCGCGGCGATCCCGGAAGGGGAGCCGAGCCTCCCGGCCGGAGCCGGAGCCGGAGCCGGAGCCGGAGCCGGAGCTGCAGCCGGAGCCGCAGTCCGAGCCGGAGCCGGAGCCGGAAGCCGAACCGCAGGCCGAACCCGGACCGCGTACCGACCCAGCTGCCGAGCGCCGCGCCGCTCGCGAGGCCGAGGCGACCGCTCGGGCCGAGTCCCGCGATGCCGACGCGGCCCTCGACGCGGCGGAGCAGGAACTCGAGGCCGCCGAGGACCGTCGTGCCGAGCTCGAACGGCAGCTCGCCGAAGCAGTCGTCGAGGTCGAGCGGGCCGAACGCGCGCGCGACGAGGCAGCGGACGCGAGTGACCGCGCGCGGGACCTCCTGCGCGCCGCGCAGCACCACCGCCGAGACGTCGGTCGCTGACCGGTGACGACCCTCAGGCACCAGCCGATCGCTCGGAACGCACCTCCGCGACGAGCCGCTGCACGCGCGACCACCGACGACGCTCAGCGACGGCGAGGACGACCACCAGGACGGCGGTCGCGAGGACGATGGCGGGGACGAGCGGCCCCGGGGAGCCGAGCAGGACGATCCCCAGTCCGACGAGGCTCGGCAGGGTCGCCGCCGACGTCCGGCGCTGCCACCGGGTGATCGCGTCGACCAGGTCGACCGATCGCGGCGTGGGTACCTCCGCACCGCGGAGCTGTCGGCGGAGGTCCCGACGATCGGCAGCCCCGAGGAGTGCGACCGGAGACCGGGCAGGGAGGAACGGTTCGAGTCGCCCGCGCCGTCGAGCGACCGACCACGCCCCGACCGCCACGACCCACCCGAGGACCGCGACGGCGACGCGCCAGTCGAGCCCACCGAGGACCGCGAGCGGCACGTCGATGCCGGCCACCAGCGTCGCGGCGGCGGCGAGGGCGGCCTGGATCGACGGCCCGCGTCCCCGCCTCGGTCCGCGGGCGAGCGCTTCGGCTGCGCGCGCCGCCGCTGCCCACCGGTCGTCGGTGGCCGGGTCGCGCGCGGGCAGGGACTCGTTCGTCGACACGCCCCGACGCTAGCGACGCGTCCTGACCGCAGGGCTCGACGGCATCTCATCCACTCGGATGAAAGGTGCCGCCCGAGCTCGCAGCCGCGTCGACGCCCGCCCTACGCTCGCCGACATGACCTCCTTCCTGCGTCGCCGCGTCCGGCACGTGCTGCCTCCGGTCGTCGGTGCCGTGTACCTGGTGCTCTGGATCGTCGCCGAGGCCGGACGCTCCGAGCTGACCGGGCACGTGCTCGTCGTCGCCGCGTTCGCCGTCGCCATCGGGTTGACGAACTGGATGCCCGCGACGGCGCTCGGCCTGGTCGTGGTGGTCCCGCTGCTGCAGGCGCTGCACCTGCTCGACCGCCCGCGCGCGACGACGTGGCCGGAGTACCTGGCGATCGCGATCGTCGTGGGCGTCGTCGGTGCAGGGCGGTCGGGGCTGCTCCGGTGGCTCGCGGTCCCGGTGCTCGGCGTCGCGAGCATCGCCGCCGCCTGGGCGATGGCGGTGCCGACGGTCGCCGACCCCGACGTCTGGGGCAACTGGACCGGGGCGCACTCGGGGACGCGGAGTGACCTCGTGCTCCTGTCGCTGGCGATCGCCGGCGCGAGCGGCATCGCCTGGGCCGCCGGCGTCGCCGTCGGTGCAGCGTGGCGGATCGGCCTCGCCAGGACCCGCGTCGTCGCGGCCGAGCGGGAGACCGAGGTCACGACCGCCGAGCTCCGCGCGGAACAGGAACGCGCCAGGATCGCCCGCGACGTGCACGACTCGCTCGCACACTCGCTCGCCGTGGTGGTCTCGCAGGCCCAGGGCGCCGCGGCGATCGCCGGTGCCGGCGCACCGGCAGCGACGGCCCTCCGCGACATCGCCGACGTGAGCCGGAGCGCCCTCGGCGACGTCCGTGCACTCGTCGAACGCATCCAGGGCACCGGGTCGGTGGCGGTGCACGGCCTCGTGGACGTCCCCGACCTCGTCGAGGACATGCGCGACCTCGGCATGCGTGCGACGTTCGAGCAGCACGGTGTGCCCGGAGCCGTCGGCACGGCGACCGGGGGAGCGGTGCACCGGATCGTGCAGGAGAGCCTGACGAACGTCCTCAAGCACCAGGGGCGGACGGCGTCGACCCGCGTCGTGCTCGACTGGCGCGGCCCGGGCCTCGGCATCGTGGTCACCTCGCGAGGGGACGCGCCCCTGGTGCAGCTCGACGGCGCGGGCTCGGGCATCGAGGGCATGCGGGAGCGGGCACGGCTCGCCGGCGGGTGGCTCCGGGCCGGTGCGGGTGACGACGCCGACGAGTTCGTCGTGACCGGTTGGGTGCCCGTCGAGGACGCCCGGTGAGCGCGATCCGCGTCGCCGTGGTCGACGACCAGCACCTCTTCGCCTCCGGCATGCGGATGCTCGTCGAAGCCCAGGACGACATGGTCTGCGTCGGCACCGCTGCCGACGGCGCCGCGGCGCTCGAGCTCTGCGCCGACGAGGACCCCGACGTCCTGCTCCTGGACCTCCGCATGCCGGTGCTGAACGGCATCGAGACCACCGCACGCCTGGCCGCGCAGGGCGGAGACCGCCCGAGGGTCGTGGTGTTGACGACGATCCGCCGCGACGAGGCCGTGCTCGCCGCCCTCCGTGCGGGAGCGGCGGCGTTCCTGACGAAGGACGCCCTGCCCGATGTGGTGCTCGGCACGATCCGCGACGTCCACGAGGGGCGTCCGGCGCCGACCGAGGCCGAGGCGCTCGACCTGCTCCGCGCCGACGGGACCCTCGTCGAGACCCCGCGCCCGGACGAGGTGCTCGACGTCCTCACCGCCCGGGAGCGCGAGGTCTTCCTGCTCGTCGCGAAGGGGCTCAGCAACCAGGAGATCGCGGCGACCGTGTTCCTCAGCGAGGCCACGGTCAAGACGCACGTCCGCGCGGTGCTCACGAAGCTCGGACTCCGGAACCGGATCCAGGTCGTCATCACCGCACACGAACGCGGACTCGTCCGCGCCTAGGGGGAACACCATGCGCATCACCCAGCGTTCCGCGAAGTCCGGCGCACTCGTCCTCGTCCTCGCCGGCCTCGGGGGAGCCGTGCTGCACAGCCTGCCCGAGCCCGCCGACCACGCCGTCCGCCCGACGGTGGAGCGCGACCTCGACACGTGGTCGATGCCGCTCGACGGCTACGCCCAGCCCGGTTGGTCCGAGACCGGGTACGCCGAGTCGCTCCTCGACCAGCCCTGCCTGCGTGACGTCGGCATCGACTTCCCGGTGCCGTGGGCGACGTCCGCGGGCCTGCAGGCAGAGTCGATCGCCGACGAGACGCCGGAACGCGGCAACGACGCTCCCGCACTCGACTGGTCACGACCGCTGAGCAAGGCGGCGGCGGCGGACCTCGGCTACCACCGGCCGTCGGCACGGGGTGCGAACCGTGACGGCTTGCGGCAGTGGGCAGAGGACCCCGAGCACAACGCGGCGTTCGACCGCGCCGACCGGTCCGCCGTCGATCGGTGCTTCGAACGTTCCCGTCGCGCGCTCGGCACGGACGACGACGGGGAAGCCCAGGGCGCCTCGATGACCGTGAAGCGCCTCACCTACCTCGCCGCGGACGAGGCACGACGAGAACCGGCGGTCGTCGCTGCGGCGGCCCGCTGGCGCACGTGCCTGGGACCGCACGCCCCGAGCGCGCTCCCAGAGGACCCGCACGGGATGCCGACCGCTCCGATGCGCCAGGCGTTCGGCATCAGCGGCCTCGCACTGCCCGTCACGAAGGCCGAGATCGCCCTCGCCGAGCACGACCTGGCCTGCCAGCAGTCGTCCGGCTACCGGGAGGCGCTCTACGACGCGCAGTGGTCCCGGCTCCTCCACGTCACCGCCACCGACGCCGCCGTGCTGGCAGCCGCCCGGCCGGACCAGCTCGCGGTCGCCGACCGCGTCGCCAGGACGATCGAGCGACTGGCGCCGGAGGCACCGGAGGACGTCGACTGACGGGCGCCGGCGACGGACCCGCGGTCGCGGGCAGGTGGACCTGGGGGGACCGGTCCGCGACCGTGCGCAGGGACGGACGGGAGGCTCGTGGCGGCACCGCCACGAGCCTCCCGTCCGGTGGTGGGCGGTGCCGCGGTGCGACACGCCCGACGTCCCCTGCTAGACTCACAAACCGACTTCGGCGAGGGCCGCGCAGCGCGCGGCCGTGATCGACGCGGTAGGGAGACCCGGCCCAGTCCTGGGAGCGTTCCTCACGCGTGCACGCGTTCGAGTTGCAACACCACAGACCCCCCGATGCCGGCACCCCGGCGTCGACCCCGACACCAGGAGGCACCATGGCCGACTACACCAAGCTCGCAGCGGAGACCCGCACCAAGTTCGGCAAGGGCGCTGCGCGCAAGCTCCGCGCCGCCGACAAGATCCCCGCGGTCGTCTACGGCCACGGCACCGAGCCGCAGCACATCACCCTCCCGGGCCACGAGACGATGCTGCTCGTCCGTACCGCCAACGCGGTCGTCGACCTCGACATCGAGGGTGCGGCCCAGCTCGCCCTCGTCAAGGACGTCCAGCGCGACCCGGTGCGCCAGATCATCGAGCACATCGACCTCGTCGTCGTGCGCCGTGGCGAGAAGGTCACCGTCGACGTCCCCGTCGTCGTCGAGGGCGAGTCGTTCTCCGGCACGATCCACGTCCAGGACCTCTCCTCGGTCTCGCTCCTCGTCGAGGCGACCGACATCCCGGAGCACGTGACCGTCGACGTCGAGGGCCTCGAGGACGGCACCCAGGTGCTGGCCTCGCAGCTCGAGCTGCCGACCGGCGCCGAGCTCGAGACCGACGGCGAGGCGCTCGTCGTGCAGATCGTCACCCCGCGTGGCACCGCTGACGACGACGCTGCCGACGAGGCTGCTGCCGAGGCGGGCGCCGAGGCCGGTGCCGAGGGCGGCTCCGCCCCGGTCGACTCCGAGTAACACACCCGCCGCGGAACGTCTGGCCGACGCTGATGACAGGAACGACCCTCGTCGTGGTCGGGCTCGGGAACCCCGGGCCCGGCTACGCGGGGAACCGTCACAACGTCGGCCAGATGGTCCTCGACGAACTCGCCGCCCGCATGGGTGCGACGTTCAAGAAGCACAAGACGCCGAACCAGGTCGCCGAGGGGCGCCTGGTGCCCGGCGGACCGAAGCTCGTCCTGGCGAAGCCGGGATCCTTCATGAACACCTCGGGTGGCCCGGTCTCGAGCGTGCTCGGGTTCTACAGCGCCACCCCGGCGGACCTCGTCGTCGTCCACGACGAACTCGACCTGCCGTTCGACACCGTCCGTCTCAAGGGCAGCGGCGGGCACGGCGGCCACAACGGGCTCCGCGACATCATCAAGGCGACCGGCACGAACGAGTTCACCCGGGTGCGGATCGGCATCGGCCGTCCCCCGGGTCGCCAGGACCCCGCCGACTACGTCCTGCGTGACTTCTCGCCGACCGAGAAGAAGACGCTGCCGAACCTGCTCGCCGACGGCGCCGACGCCGTCGAGGCGATCGCGGAGCTCGGGCTCCTCGCCGCGCAGCAGCGCGTGCACGCGCCCTCCTGACGCGTCCGGTCGAGTTCGCGGATCCGGCCGGGAGGCACGGTGTGGGTCGTCCACGCTGCTGTCCGGTTCCCGCCGGGTCCCCGAACTGGGGGACCGTCACGTCCCCCGGTCGTCGGTAGGTTCACCGTCGGGGCGACCGTCCCGACGACGAGGGGGCGACGTGGGGCGAGCACGACACCGGGCAGGACCGACAGACGTCGCACAGCGCTCCGGCACGGGGGTGCGTGCGGTCCTCGCCGTCGTCCCGGCCGCGGTCGCGCTCATCGCGGTCGGCATGGCCTCCCTGCTCACCCAGGACGGCGCGGTCGCAGCGACCGAGACCTGGACACCGACGAGCGCCGAGTCGTCCGCGCCACCGGTCGCGAGCAGCTTCTCCGCCCCGAACGACGTGCACCACGACGTCGACGGACGACTCCTGGTCGCCGACTTCGCCGGGAACGGCCTGCTGCGCCGCGGACTCGACGGCACCTGGAGCGTGGTCGCTCCGTTCGGCACGGCGCCGGGCGACATGTGGAACCCGTCGGCCGTGACCACCCTCGACGACGGCCGCATCCTCGTCGCCGAGGCCGGGCGGCGGTCGATCACGCTCCTCTCCCCGGACGGGCTCGTCCTCTCCCGGTGGGCCCCGCCTCCGAGCGGACGAGCCGTCTCCGAACTCGCGGTGCAGGGGACGACGGTCTTCGCGGCCGTGCCCGGCAGCGGATCGCTCTGGACGGCCGAGCTCGGCAGCGGGACGTGGACGGCGGTCGCGGGTCCGTGGTCCGACCCGAGCGGCGTCGCGATCTCCGCCGACGGTGGAACGCTCACCGTGACGGACGCCGGACCCGACGAGGTGTGGCAGGTCGACCGCGCGTCGGGCGTCGTCAGCGCGCTCGGGTTCCCGGCCGACGGGCAGACCCGGCTCCGCGGGGTGGCGGTCGACGACGGGGACGTCTTCGTCGTGGACAACGGGAACGGCCGCGTCTGGTCGGACGCCGGTGGCGCGTGGGCTCCGGCGTTCTCGACGGCGCCCGACGGATCGGCACTCGCGAACCCGACCGCCGTGTCCGTCGGCCCGGGTCGGAGCCTGGTCGTGGCGGACTACAACCGGCAGCGAATCGTCACCGCGACGTCGTCCGGCCGCGTGAAGGAGAGCCCGGGCACGAGCCCGACCGCACCGACGGCGGAGCCCCTGCCGTCGGACACCCCGACGCCCGAGCCGACGGCTGGCCCCACGACCGCCCCGTCTCCCGGACCTTCGGCGGAGCCGACGACTCCGGCGACCGGCGAGCCGACGACGCCGGCGAGCAGTGACCCGAGCAGCGGTTCGACCCCCTCGTCGACGGCCGACCCGACCGACCCGCCGACGGCGGAGCCGACCGTCTCGCCGACGGCCGACCCGACCGACCCGCCGACGCCTGACCCGACCGCAGAGCCGACCGCCTCGCCGACGTCCGACCCGACGGGGGAGACCACCCCCGATCCGACGTCGGAACCGACCGCTGCACCGACGTCCGACCCGACGGGGGAGCCCACCCCCGGGCCGACGTCGGAACCGACCGCAGCGCCGACGTCGGATCCGACCGACCAGCCGACGCCGGCGACCGACGAGCCCACCCCCGCCCCCACGGGTGAGCCGACCGACGAGCCCTCCGACGAGCCGAGCGCGACGCCGACGGTGACCCCTGCACCGACCTCGTCGCCCTCCCCGACCGACGATCCCACCGCGGAGCCGACCGCCACGCCGCAGCCCGTCCCCTCGACGGAGCCCGGTCCCTCGACGGACCCGGAGCCGACCGACGAGCCGGGCCCCACCCCGACGCCGCCCGGACCGACCACCCCGGAGCCGACCCCGACGCCGTCGGGCACCCCGGGCGCGACACCGACGACCGACCCGGACCCCCGACCCGAGCCGGATCCCGACCCGACGTGGGGGGCGAGCGCGACCCCGACCCCCTCCGCCCCGGCCACGGCAGGACCGCTCCCGACCGGGACACCCTCGACGGGAGCGCAGCCGTCGCCCGCACCGCCCCCGACGGCCGAGCCGACCGCGGGGCCGGAGCCCGGAGCGACCTCCGCGCCGGAGCCGACCACCGCGCCCGGACCGACCACCGCGCCGGAGCCGACCACGGCGCCCGGACCGACGACCGCGCCGCAGCCGACCACGGCGCCCGGACCGACGACCGCGCCGGAGCCGACCACCGCCCCCGAGCCGACCACCGCGCCCGAACCGACCACCGCGCCCGAGCCCACCACCGCGCCCGGACCCACCACGGCGCCCGAACCGGGGGCGACCACCGCCCCGGAGCCCGGACCGTCGCCCGCGCCCGACGTCTCGTCCGGACCCACCCCCGGTCCGACCGGCGCCCCCGGACCGACGCCCGCACCCGACCCCGACCCGTCGCCCGGCCCGGGCGGCACCACCGGCGGGGGAGGACCGACCGCCCCGACCCCGAGCGACCCGACCCCGAGCGCCGACCCGGGGGCGGCCCCCGGCCGCGGCGGGACCACCGGCGTGACGGGTGCCGACGCGGCGGACGGTGCCGCGCCTCCCGACCGGGCCGGCTCCACGTCTGCGGACCGCAGCCCGACCAGCCTCGCCTGGACCGGCGCCGCACCCGTCGCGCCCGCGCTGCTCGTGGCCGCGCTGCTCGTCCTGATCGGGTCCCGACTCCGTCGCCGCAGCTGACCGTGTTCGCCGCCCGCGCACGCCGGGCCGGGTGTCGGACGCCGCCGGTACCATCGTCTGAGTGACGATCTCGGGCATCATCCCTGCGCTCTCGCGCGCCTCCGCGTTCGATCGCGTCCTCCGCGCTGCCGGGCGTGACGCGGACTTCTCCGTCGTCGACGGCCTGCGGGTCCCGTTGCTCGGCGCGCTGCTCGCCGAGCGCAACGGTCCCCAGTGCCTCTTCGTCGTCACCGCCACCGGGCGCGAGGCCGAGGCGGTGCGCGGCGCCTTCACGTGCACGGTCCCCGACGCCGAGGTCCTCGAGTTCCCCGCGTGGGAGACCCTGCCGCACGAGCGCCTCAGCCCGAGCGCCCAGACGGTCGGCACCCGCATCGCGACGCTCCGCAAGCTCGCCGCGTGGCAGGACGCCGATCCGGCCGACCGCCGCACGATCGTCGTGGTCGCGAGCGTCCGCGCCGCACTGCAGCCCATCGCGGGCAACCTGACGTCGCTCGCCCCGGTCGCACTCGCGACGGGTTCACGCGGCAACGACCTCGCGGCCATCGCGTCGCAGCTCGTCGACCTGGCCTACGCCCGGGTCGACCTCGTCACCCGCCGCGGCGAGTTCGCGGTGCGCGGTGGCATCCTCGACGTCTTCCCGCCCGGTGCCGACCACCCGGTGCGCGTCGACTTCTTCGGCGACGAGATCGAGGCGATCAAGGCGTTCTCGGTCGCCGACCAGCGCACCACCGACGACGACCTCGGCTCGGTCGAGCTCACCGCCTCGCGCGAGCTCCTGCTCAGCGACGACGTGCGCCAGCGGGCACGCGAGATGCTGCACGAGTTCCCGAACCTGTCGCAGATGCTCGCGAAGATCGCCGAGGGGATCCCGGTCGAGGGCATGGAGTCCCTCGCGCCGGCCCTCGTGCAGGACCTCGTGCCGATCACCACCTACCTGCCCGAGACCGCCACGATCGCGGTCCTCTCGCCCGAGCGGGTCGCCGGTCGCGCGCACAGCCTGGCCGAGACGAACACCGAGTTCCTGCAGGCCGCGTGGAGCGCCGCGGTCGCGGGCGCACAGGCACCCATCGACCTCGACGCGGGCAACTTCCTGTCCGTGCAGCAGCTCAAGAACACCCGCGGCCAGCGCACCTGGTGGACGGTCACGCCGTTCGACTCGGGGCTCGACGAGGGTGACCGCGAGCGCGTGCTCACCGACGCCGAGGCCGCTGCCGAGGCCGGTGAGTACATCCGCGTCCGAGCGGAGTCGATCCCGAGCTTCGCGGGCAGCGCGGACGGGGCCGTCGAGCACGTCAAGCAGCTCGTCGACGACGGGTGGGGCGTCGTCGTGACGGCGCAGGGCAAGGGGCTCGTCGAGCGCGCGGTGCAGGTGCTCGCGGACGCGGGTGTCGCGGCTCGTGCCGAGGACCTCACCGCGCCGCCCGAGCCGGGTGTCGCGATCGTCACCACCGCCACCGTCGAGGCCGGCTTCGCGACCCCCGACCCGCGGATCGCCGTCCTGAGCGAAGCCGAGTTCTACGGCCGCAGCGTCCAGCAGGGCGCCCGCACCGTCAAGAAGCTCGCCGCCCGCCGCAAGAACGTCGTCGACCCGCTGCAGCTGAAGCCGGGCGACGTCGTCGTGCACAACACCCACGGCATCGGCAAGTTCGTCGAGCTCGTCTCGCGCGAGGTCAGCTCCGGCGGTCGCAACGCCGTGAAGACGCAGCGTGAGTACCTCGTGCTCGAGTACGCCCCGTCGAAGCGGAACTACCCGGGCGACAAGCTCTTCGTCCCGACCGACCAGCTCGACCAGCTCTCCCGGTACGTCGGCGGCGAGAACCCCACCCTGTCCAAGATGGGCGGCTCGGACTGGTCCGCAGCGAAGTCGAAGGCGCGCAAGGCCGTCCGCGACATCGCCGTCGACCTCGTGAAGCTGTACTCGGCACGCATGGCCTCGAAGGGGCACGCGTTCGGCCCGGACACCCCGTGGCAGCGTGAGCTGGAGGAGGCCTTCCCGTTCGCCGAGACCGCCGACCAGCTCACCACCATCGACGAGATCAAGCGCGACATGGAGAGCCCGATCCCGATGGACCGCCTGCTCTCCGGCGACGTCGGCTACGGCAAGACCGAGGTCGCGATCCGCGCGGCGTTCAAGGCCGTGCAGGACGGCAAGCAGGTCGCCGTGCTCGTCCCGACGACGCTGTTGGTGCGTCAGCACATGGAGACGTTCCAGGAGCGCTTCGCGGGCTTCCCCGTGCACCTCCGCGCACTCAGTCGCTTCCAGACCGAGAAGGAGTCGAAGGAGACGATCGCCGGCCTCGCCGACGGCACCGTCGACATCGTGATCGGCACACACCGCATCCTGTCGCAGAACATCGCGTTCAAGGACGTGGGGCTCGTCATCATCGACGAGGAGCAGCGGTTCGGCGTCGAGCACAAGGACCAGCTCAAGAAGCTCAAGACCAACGTCGACGTGCTCGCGATGTCCGCGACCCCGATCCCGCGGTCGCTCGAGATGGCCGTCACCGGCATCCGGGAGATGTCGACGCTCGCGACCCCGCCGGAGGACCGCCACCCCATCCTGACCTTCGTCGGGCCGCAGTCCGACCTGCAGGTCGCCGCCGCGATCCGCCGCGAGCTCCTGCGCGAGGGCCAGGTCTTCTACGTGCACAACCGCGTGAAGGACATCCAGTCGGTGGCGTCGCACCTGGCCGAGATCATCCCCGAGGCCCGGATCCAGGTCGCCCACGGGCAGATGTCCGAGGGCACCCTCGAGCAGGTCATGGTCGACTTCTGGGAGCGCAAGTTCGACGTGCTCGTGTCGACGACCATCGTCGAGACGGGCCTGGACATCGCCAACGCGAACACGCTGATCATCGACAAGGCCGACAAGTACGGGCTGTCCCAGCTCCACCAGCTCCGAGGTCGCGTCGGCCGCGGGCGTGAGCGCGGGTACGCGTACTTCCTCTACGACGCCGACAAGCCGCTCTCCGAGACCGCGCAGGACCGTCTCGAGACCATCGCCGCGAACAACGAACTCGGCGCCGGTATGCAGGTGGCCATGAAGGACCTCGAGATCCGGGGTGCCGGCAACCTGCTCGGTGGTGAGCAGTCCGGGCACATCGCGGGGGTCGGGTTCGACCTCTACCTGCGGATGATCGGCGAGGCCGTGTCCCAGTTCCGGGGAGACGTCGCCGAGGGGCAGACCGAGCTCCGGCTCGAGATCCCGGTCGACGCGCACATCCCCGAGGACTACGTCGAGTCCGAGCGGCTCCGGCTCGAGGCGTACCAGAAGCTGTCGGCCGCATCGGCTCCGGCTGCGCAGCCCGAGGCGATCGACATGGTGCTCGACGAGCTCACCGACCGCTACGGCCAGCCGCCGCAGCCGGTGCTCACCCTGGTCGAGGTGTCGCGCCTGCGGCGCATGGCGCAGCAGGTCGGCCTGTCCGACGTCGTCGTGATGGGGTCGAACCTGCGGATCGCGGGCAAGGAGCTCGCCGACTCGGCCCAGGTCCGGCTGAAGCGCATGTTCCCCGGCGCGCGCTGGTTCCCGCAGCAGGACGCCGCGAGCATCCCGCTGCCGAAGCCGCACGGCGAGACGCTGCCCGACGACGGGCTCATCGAGTGGGTGGAGAGCATCCTGACGGCCGTCTACGGCGCGTCCAAGGCCCCCGCGGAGGCGCCCGCCTCCTGACACGGTCCGGCGCGAAGTGACGCGGCCCGACGCGGCCTGGAGGCGCGGTGCCAGCCGGTACCGCGCCTCCAGGCCGTCGGGTGGCCGTCTTCCGACATCGCACGTGTCGTCGTCCGACATCGCACGTGTCGATCGACCCGTGCTGAGTCGCACGATGCGCCTGCAACGACACGTCCGCGGTCGTCCGACCGCGGACGTGTCGCAGCGCGGCGGCCGCTCGGTGCGTTACTCGGTGGCCTCGGCCTCGGAGAGCTCGCGTCGCGCGCGGTAGCGGCGGGCGCGCAGGCTGACGACGACGGCGGACGCGAGGATCGCGATGCCGGACCCGACGAGCACGGCGAGGACGCCCTCGTCGAGGATCTCCTCGTTCCGGGCGAACGCCAGCTCGTTCATGAGCAGCGAGACCGTGAAGCCGATCCCGCCGAGCACGCCGACCGTCACGATCGACCAGAACGAGAGCGTCGATCGACCGGGGGCGCGGAAGATGCGCGTCGCGACGGCACCGAACAGCGTGATGCCGATGACCTTGCCGACCGGGAGCGCGAGGACGACGGCCCAGAACGTGGGGGAGAGCTCGCCGATGCCGACGCTCGGGATCACGACCGCCGCCGAGGCGAAGGCGAACACCGGCAGGACGACGGCGTTCGACCACGGCTCGACGTTCTCGTGCAGCGTGTGTCCCGGACGGCGGGGCAGGACGAGACCGAGCGCGACGCCGGCGATGGTCGCGTGCACTCCCGAGTGGTACACGAGCCACCACGTCACGAGGCCGACCAGCACCATCGCGGCGATGATCGACACGCGGCCGGTGCGGCCCGGACGCAGCAGCCGACCGAGCACCGCGAAGACGGCGAGGGCGACGACCGCACCGCCGAGCGCGAGGAAGTCGGTGCCGTGCGCGAAGACGACGGCGATGATGACGATCGCGATGAGGTCGTCGAGCACCGCGAGCGCGAGCAGGAAGACGCGGAGCGTGGAGGGCAGCCCTCGACCGAACATCGCCAGGACCCCGAGCGCGAACGCGATGTCCGTCGCGGTCGGGATGGGCCACCCGTGCTGGTAGGGCGTGCCCGAGGTCACCAGGAGGAAGATCCCGGCCGGCACGAGCACGCCGCCGACCGCGGCGATCGCCGGGATGACGGCCGTCTTCGGGTTCGAGAGTTCCCCGTCGAGCAGCTCCTGCTTCAACTCGATCGCGACCAGCAGGAAGAAGACCGCGAGCAGGCCGTCGCTGATCCAGTGCGACACGGACAGGTCGAGACCGACCGCTCCCCACGGCGAGTGCGCGTCGAGGGCTCGTTCGAGGCCCGGTCCGAGCGGCGAGTTCGCCACGAGGAGGCCGAGCACGGCGGCGGCAAGGAGCGCGATCGCGCTGAAACGGGGGGAGCGGACGAGTGCCGACATGGATCTCCGACGGTGTGCGGGTACGGGTACGGGACCGTCGACCAGACTTCCCGACACACCAGGGGTGAGCCTACCGGAGCGGCCTGCGTGCGAGCATGACGCCATGACCGCCGTCACGGACCTCGTCGAAGTCGTCGACCGCCTGCTCGCCCCCGAGGGTGGTTGCGTGTGGAACCGTGCACAGACCCACGCATCGCTCGCGCGGTACGCCGTGGAGGAGTCGTACGAACTCGTCGACGCCATCGACTCCGGCGACGACGACGACCTCCGCGAGGAACTCGGCGACGTGCTCTACCAGGTCGTGTTGCACGCCGGACTGGCTGCAGCGCAGGGCCGGTTCGACCTCGAGGACGTCGCCGCCGGTGCTCGCGACAAGATGGTCCGTCGGCACCCGCACGTGTTCGGTGCCGAACGGGCGGACACGGAGGCGGAGGTCGTCCGGGTGTGGCGGGCGGCGAAGTCGGCCGAGAAGGCGTCGCGCACGAGCGTCCTCGACGGGGTCCCGAGGGCGATGCCGCCGCTGGAGCGAGCCGTGAAGCTGCTCGAACGCCTGGAGGAGCGTGGCGACGCCGCCACGGTCGTCGCCGCCGCCGTGCGCGCATCGGGGCGGGAGATCGGGAAGACGCACGGGTCGGCGGACGTGGGCACGGTCCGGTCGGCGGGTGCGAACGCTGTGGACGAGCGGTGGGGCGCGCGCATGCTCGCCGAGGTCGCCGCGGCGCGGGAGGCGGGCGTCGACGTGGTCGCGAGCCTGCGCGCTGCGGTGACCCGGCTGGAAGCCGAGGCGCGCGTCGGGGAGTGAGCCGGGCCTCCGAGGCCGGTGGGTTGCGCCGCTGAGGCGGGGCCGCCGCGCTACCGAGACGGGGCCGTCAAGCCGCTGAGACGAGAGAGCGGGCACCCTCCCAACCCGAAAAAGGAGGGTGCCCGCGAGCGGGCCACGACGTGCCAGGGGGACACGACGACAGGGACGCCCGCTCGAACCGCGGGGCACCGTTGCAGCACACCGGCCCCGCGAACGATCTGGTGGCCGGATCAGGAGGCCGCCAGACCGAGGTTCTGCATCCAGAGTATCAGTGGACCGGATGCGGCGCAAGGTCGTGCCCTGGTTCTGGCAGGATTGGCGGCATGGCGACGACCGTGACGGCTCCCCGTGGCATGCGTGACTTCCTCCCGGCGGACAAGGCCCGTCGCGAGCACGTCCTCGGGGTGGTTCGGGACGTGTACGCGCGACACGGGTTCGACGAGATCGAGACCCCGGTCGTCGAGGACGCCGCACGCCTGCACTCGGGGCTGGGCGGCGACAACGAGAAGCTCGCGTTCGCGGTGATGCGCCGAGGGCTCACCACCGAGGACCTCCAGAAGGCGGATGCGCCGCTCGACCTCGCGGACCTCGGGCTCCGCTTCGACCTGACGGTCCCGCTCGCCCGCTTCTACGCCTCGCACCGCGCCGAGCTGCCCTCGGTGTTCCGTGCCGTGCAGATCGCACCCGTGTGGCGTGCCGAGCGTCCGCAGAAGGGGCGCTACCGGCAGTTCGTCCAGTGCGACATCGACATCCTCGGCGAGCCGGGGCAGCTCGCGGAGATCGAGCTCATCCGCGCGACCACCGCCGCGCTCGACGCGCTCGGCATCGCGGACACCACCATCCGCATCAACGACCGACGCATCCTGCTCGCGCTGCTCGCCTCGTGGGGGATCACCGAACCGGACGCCGCGGACCGGGCGCTGATCACGGTCGACAAGCTCGACAAGATCGGTGCGGACGGTGTGGCCGCCGAGCTCCGCGCGACGATCGGCGCCGACCTGCCGGGCCTCGAGGACACGATCCGTGCGCTCGAGGCCGCGGACTGGGCATCCGTCGAGGGGTCGCCGTGGCTCGATGCCGAGGCGTTCGCGGACCTGCTCCGCCTCCGCCGGGCCCTGCCGGGCGTGGACCTGCGCTTCGACCCGACACTCGTGCGCGGCATGGGCTACTACACGGGCACGATCTTCGAGGTCGCCCACCCCGACTTCGGCTACAGCCTCGGCGGCGGCGGTCGCTACGACGGCATGATCGGACGCTTCCTCGGGCAGGACGTGCCCGCGGTCGGGTTCTCGCTCGGGTTCGAGCGGCTCGTCGACCTCGTCACGCTGCCGGAGTCGGCCGAGTCGGACGCCGTCGTGCTCCTGTACGACAAGGACGTCGACCCGGTCCGCCTCGCGGCGCTCAAGACCGAGGCCCTCGCGTCGCACCGTCGCGTCCGGCTCGAGCGGCGGCCGAAGAACACCAAGAACCTGCTCGCGAGCCTCGCCGAGCAGGGCTTCGCGGCCTTCGCCGGTGTGCGGGCCGACACCGAGACCCTGGAAGGTGTCGAGTTCCGCCCGCTGGCGTGAACTCCTCCACACCCGACGTCATCCGCGGCGAGGCGTCCACCGCGCCTCGGTAGGATCGACCCGCTGTCCACCACAACCGAACTCGTAGGGAGTACCCCGTGGCCCAGATCGATGCCGTAGGCGCACGCGAAGTCCTCGATTCCCGAGGCAACCCGACGGTCGAGGTCGAGGTCCTCCTCGACGACGGCGTGGTCTCGCGCGCGCTCGTCCCGTCCGGTGCCTCCACCGGTGCGTTCGAGGCGTACGAACTCCGCGACGGCGACGCGAACCGCTACGGCGGCAAGGGCGTCCTGAAGGCCGTCGACGCCGTCCTCGACGAGATCGGCCCGGCGCTCGAGGGCTTCGACGCCACCGACCAGCGTCTCGTCGACGCCGCGCTCATCGAGCTCGACGGCACCGAGAACAAGTCCCGCCTGGGCGCCAACGCGATCCTCGGCGCCTCGCTCGCCGTCGCCCGTGCCGCCGCCGACTCGGCCGACCTGCCGCTGTTCCGCTACCTCGGTGGCCCGAACGCGCACACGCTGCCCGTCCCGCTCATGAACGTCGTCAACGGTGGCGCGCACGCCGACACCAACGTCGACATCCAGGAGTTCTTCCTCGTGCCCTACGGCGCCGAGAGCTTCTCGGAGGCCCTGCGTTGGGGCGTCGAGACCTACCACGCCCTCAAGGGCGAGCTGAAGAAGCAGGGTCTCGCGACCGGCCTCGGCGACGAGGGCGGCTTCGCCCCCGAGCTCGCCTCGAACCGTGCTGCGCTCGACTTCCTGCTCGCCGCGATCGAGAAGGCCGGCTTCACCCCGGGCAAGGACATCGCGCTCGGCCTCGACGTCGCCGCGACCGAGTTCTTCCACGACGGCAAGTACGCGTTCGAGGGCAAGCAGCTCTCGAGCGAGGAGTTCACCGGGTACTTCTCGGACCTCGTCGCGAACTACCCGCTCGTCACCATCGAGGACGCCCTGGCCGAGGACGACTGGGAGGGCTGGAAGCACCTCACCGCCGAGCTCGGCTCGAAGCTGCAGCTCGTCGGCGACGACCTGTACGTCACGAACCCGAAGCGTCTGCAGCGGGGCATCGACGAGCAGGCCGGCAACTCGATCCTGGTCAAGGTGAACCAGATCGGCACGCTGACCGAGACCCTCGACGCCGTCTCCCTGGCGCACCGCCACGGCATGACCGCGATCCTGTCGCACCGCTCGGGCGAGACCGAGGACACCACCATCGCCGACATCGCGGTGGCCGTCGACGGAGGCCAGATCAAGACCGGTGCCCCGGCCCGCTCGGACCGCGTCGCGAAGTACAACCAGCTGCTCCGCATCGAGGAGGAACTGGGCGACGCCGCGGTCTACGCCGGCCGCACCGCGTTCCCCCGCGCCGCTGCGCTCTAGGTCGCACCCGCTCCACCACGAGACGCCGTCCTCCTCCGGGAGGGCGGCGTCTCGCCGTCCCCGGGCGCTCCCGCTGTCGCCGTCGAGCCGGTCCGCCCTCGCCCTCGAATCGGTCTGCTCTCGCCCTCGAGCGGGCAACATCTGCGACGTTCGGCGCAGCAGTCCGACGGATCTCGCCCACTCGGCGGACGCGAGCGGCACGTCCTGCCCGTTCGGCGGCCAGCTGGCCCAGCGGTGGACGCCCGGCGGTGGGTGGCGGACGGGAGGCGCGTGGCGGCCGTGCGCCGCGCCTCCCGGCCGCTGGGAGGGTGCCGAGCGACGCACGACGGTCCGCGTGCCGGGTCACGTGACCGTGCCGCGCCGGGTTATCGTCGAGCCGTGCCCAGCCAGAAGCCCCGCGTCCGCCGCATCCCCGTGGCCGTGCCGGAGTCCGGTGCGCACGAGCAGCCCTGGTACCGGTCCATCCGGTTCTCCGGCTTCAGCCTCCTCATGCTCGCGATCATCGTGCTGTTCGTCGTCGTGCTCGCCCCCTCGCTGCGGACGCTCATCCAGCAGCAGGAGCAGATCGCGCAGCAGCAGCGCGAGGTCGCAGCGCAGAAGGCCGACGTCGCGCAGAAGAAGCAGGACGTCGCGCGGTGGGACGACCCGGCCTACATCGAGGCCCAGGCCCGCGACCGGCTGCTCTACGTGTACCCGGGCGAGGAGAGCTACCTCGTCATGGGTGCGGAGCAGGCGAAGGGGTCGGACAGGGCCGAGACCGACTCCGGCAGCCCGGTCAGCTCGACGGTGCAGACGCCGAAGGTCGACTGGGTGCAGGCGATGCTCTCCAGCGTGCTGCAGTCCGGACTGACCGAGAAGACCACCGAGCAGCTCGTGGCGCCCGACGTCTCCGGCACCGGAGACCCGACCGGCGCCGCGACGAGCGACAGCAAGTAGGGCAACCGGGGGTGCCGCGGCGTCACGGAGTGGGACGGCGACCAGGACTCGGGTAGGCTCACGTGCCCGTGACGACCCCTCCCTTCGATCCGCCGTCCGACCGCGACATCCAGGTCGTCTCGGCGCAGCTCGGGCGACCGGCCCGCGACGTCGTCGGGATCGCTGCGCGGTGCGCCTGCGGCAACCCCACCGTCGTGTCGACGAAGCCCCGACTCGCGAACGGCACCCCGTTCCCGACGTTCTACTACCTGTGCCACCCCGCCGCCACCGCGGCCGTGAGCACGCTCGAGGCGAACCACGTCATGCCCGAGCTCGCCGCCCTGCTCGAGGACGAGACCGTCGCGGCGCAGTACCGCGCGGCCCACGAGTCCTACCTGGCGGACCGCGAGTCGATCGAGCACGTCGACGAGATCGACGGCATCAGCGCGGGCGGCATGCCGACCCGCGTGAAGTGCCTGCACGCGCTCGTCGGCCACGCCCTCGCTGCCGGTCCCGGCGTCAACCCCATCGGCGACCTCGCGCTCGAGCGCGTGGACTGGTCGCCCTCCCGCTGTGAGTGCCGGGCGTATGATGGCATCGCAGACGCTGGAGTCGGGGCGGGTGGCGGCGAAGACTGACCAGCCTCCCGGCAAGCAACCACCCCACTCCAAGGAGATCATCCCCCGTGCCCAAGATCCTCGTCGTCGGCGGCGGCTACGCCGGTTTCTACACCGCCTGGAAGCTCGAGAAGCACCTGCGTCAGGGTGAAGCCGAGGTCACCATGGTGGACCCGCTGCCGTACATGACGTACCAGCCGTTCCTGCCCGAGGTCGCCGCCGGCTCGATCGAGCCGCGTCACGCGATCGTGTCGCACCGTCGTCACCTGAAGAAGACCCGTGTCGTCACGGCGAAGGTCACGAAGGTCGACCACGCCACGAAGACCGCGACGATCACCCCGGCCGAGGGCGAGGCGTGGGAGGAGTCCTACGACCAGATCGTCATGACCGCCGGTGCCGTCTCGCGCACCTTCCCGATCCCGGGCGTCGCGGACGAGGCCATCGGCCTGAAGACCATCGAGGAGGCCGCGGCGATCCGCGACAAGATCCTCACGAACTTCCACAAGGCGGCGAACCTGCCGGCCGGTCCCGAGCGCGACCGACTGCTCACCGTCGTCGTGGTCGGCGGTGGCTTCGCCGGCATCGAGGTGTTCGCCGAGCTCCGCTCCTTCGCGTCCGACCTGCTGAAGAGCTTCCCGCAGCTGTCCTTCGACGACACGCACTTCCACCTGGTCGAGGCGATGGGCCGCATCATGCCCGAGGTGTCGCTCGAGACCTCGCACTGGGTGCTCGAGAACCTCGCGTCCCGCGGCGCGACCGTGCACCTCGAGACCCAGCTGGCCTCGGCCGAGGGCGGCGTCTGCCAGCTCAAGGCCAAGGACGAGTCGATCGAGACCATCGAGTCCGACCTCATCATCTGGACCGCCGGCGTCATGGCGAACCCGATGGTCAAGGGCACCGACTTCCCGCTCGAGCAGCGCGGTCGCATCCGCGTGCAGCCCGACCTCCGCGTGGTCGACGACAACGGCGTGATCGCCGACGCGTGGGCCTGCGGTGACGTCGCGGCCGTGCCGGACCTGACCGGTGGCGGTGTCGGCGGCTTCTGCGTGCCGAACGCCCAGCACGCCGTGCGCCAGGCGAAGCAGCTCGCGAAGAACCTGGTCGCGGTCGTCCGCGGCGAGGCGACGACCGACTACAAGCACGAGAACCTCGGTGCCGTCGCCGGCCTGGGTCTCGGCACGGGTGTGTTCCAGTCCGGCAAGTTCGCCATGAAGGGCTTCCTGGCCTGGGGCGCCCACCGCGGGTACCACGGCCTGGCGATGCCGTCGTGGGAGCGCAAGTGGCGCGTCATCGGCGACTGGGTCGGCGGCTTCTTCCTGGGCCGTGACATCGCGTCGCTCGACGACCGTGAGACCCCGCGTGCCGCGTTCGAGGCCTTCGCGTCGCGCCCGAAGCCCGCTGCAGCCGAGGAGCCCAAGGCCGTCGCTGCCCCGGCTCCGGCGGAGGGTCAGCCGGCCGACGCCGCGGGCCCCGCGTACGCCACCCCGGCCGAGGACGTCTCGAAGGACGCTGCGCCCGTCGCAGCCCCGGCGGACGCCAAGTAGCACCAGCACCAGCACCAGCACCGACGGCCGTCGCCCCACGTGGGGCGACGGCCGTCGTCGCGTCGGTAGGCTGTTGCGGCCCGCCCCCGTGGCCCAATCGGTAGAGGCACGCGACTTAAAATCGCCGAGTTGTGGGTTCGAGTCCCACCGGGGGTACGCGAGATTTGGCGCGCCGTCGGCAGCGCCGCCGGCCGCGCCGCGCCGCCGGCCGGCCGGCCGGCGAGTCTCGGCTCCGCGGACAGTTTCGCGGATCGGCCGTCGCGAACGTGTCCGCACAGGCGAGTCTCGTGCGAGCGCCCCGCCGTGTCCGCACAGGCGAGTCTCGTGCGAGCGCCCCGCCGTCCGCACAGCCGAGTCTCGTGCGAGCGCCCCGCCCGCACAGACCCCCGCCGCGCAGTAGCATCGACGTCCGTGGTCGGACTCGGAAGCGCTCTCGCGAACCTGCGCAACGCGCTCAACCGACCCGAGGCGCACGTCGAGGTCGTCGACGGCGAGACGGTCCCCACCGGGATGCTGCTCGGGACCCTCGGCGCCCTGCTGCTCGACGCCGGCAGCTCCGTCACCGACGTCCGCTCCGCGCTCGAGAAGGCCCGCGACGCCGCCGGGGTCGGACCGACGCTCGCCGTGGGTGTCCTGCCCGCACTCGTCATGGTCAGTGAGGTCGCCACCGGCGCCGCCACCATCGTGAACGCCGAGGGCGTCGAGCTCTCGTCGCGTCAGGCAGCGCGGGCGAACCGCCTCGTGCTCGGCCTGGAACGCGGTTCCATCGCCCTCGCCGAGATCCCCGCCCGGGTGCGCGCGATCCGGACCGGTACCGTGCCGCCGCCGGCGCTGCCGTGGATCACCGGGAACGCCCTCACCTCGGTCGGACTGGCCGTCGTGTTCCGCTGCCCGTGGTGGGCGATCGTGCTCGCGCTCGTCGTCGGTGCCCTGGTCGGTGTGCTCAGCCTGGTGCTCCGCCGCTTCCGCGAGGCCGTCGCGATCATCCCGTTCCTGGCCGCGTTCATGTCGACGAGCGTCGTCGGCCTCGTCGCCGCCGGCACCGGGTTCGACCACGTGCCCCTGTTCGCGGTGTGTGCGCCCGTCGCGGTCTTCGTGCCCGGCGCGCTGATCACGAACGCGCTGCTCGAGCTGACGGCCGCCGACATCGTGACCGGAGCCTCGCGCCTGGTGCAGGGGCTCATCACGCTCGGCTTCATGGCCGCCGGTATCGCCGCGGGGAGCGCCCTCACCGGCCTGCGCGTCGACCCGTCGTCGGCGGCCCTCGTCGGCGAGGTCGCCGGCGTCGGCACGCTCCGCGGTGGTTGGGAGGCCGTGCCGTCCTACTGGGTGTCCTGGGTGGCGGTGGCGGGCCTCGCCGTCGGCCTCGGGCTCGTGTTCCGCTCCGGCTGGCGGCTCACCGTCGTGTCCGTCGCCGTCATGATCAGCGCGTACGCGGTCGTGAGCGGGACGACGCCGGTGTGGGGCAGCGTGGTCGCGACCGGAGCTGCGGCCGCGCTGCTGTTCGTCGCGACGCGGTTGCTCGAGCGTGTGGTCCCGGTGATCCCGGCGACGGTGTCGTTCTTCCCCGCGTTCCTGCTGCTCGTTCCCGGCACCGTGGGACTCGTCGCGGTGACCACGTTCGACCCCGTCGCGCTCGGCACGCCCCTGGCCACGTTCGTCAGCCTGTGCATCGGGACGAAGATCGGAGGCCTGCTGCCCGGTCTGTTCCGGCGGAACGCCCCGCACCGCGTGGCCTGAGACCTGGGGCTCGCGGCGGTCGGGAGGCGCGCAGCCGCCCCGTCACGCGCCTCTCGTCCGACCGGTGCGGGCCGGGAGGGGCGTGGCGGGCGAGCCCAGCGCCTCCCGTCCGGTGGGTGGCGGGCCAGGAGGCGCGTGGCGGGCGGGCGCGGCGTCTCCCGTCCGGTGGGTGGCGGGCCGGGAGGGGCGTGGCCAGCGGGCGCGGCGCCTCCCGTCCGGTGGGTGGCGGGCCAGGAGGGGCGTGGCGGGCGGGCGCGGCGCCTCCTGTCCGGTGGGTGGCGGGCCGGGAGGGGCGTGGCCAGCGGGCGCGGCGCCTCCCGTCCGGTGGGTGGCGGGCCGGGAGGGGCGTGGCGGGCGAGCCCGGCGCCTCCCGTCCCGTGGACGGACCGGTCAGCGGTGCTGTGCGGCGGTGCGCGAGCCACGCAACCAGACCCAGCAGCAGGCGACGGCGGCGGCGCACAGGGCGGACGCCACCGCGGTCTCGGTCGGTGAGGGGACAGCGGGAGCTCCCGCGCCCGCCGTCACCGCCGCCAGCGCGACCCCAGCGGCGGTGAGGCCGACCCAGCGCGCACGCGCCCCGGCGACGAGCACCGCACCCGTCGACCCGGGCAACGGCAGCAGCGACACGACGAGTGCCCCGACCGCGCCGACGCAGAGCGTGGTGGCGAACTCGGCCGTCAGCGTCGTCCAGAAGCCCGACCCGTGCACCAGCGAGTGCAGGACCCAGCCGACGGTGGCGACGCCGAGCAGCGCGGCCGAGCGGGCCGTGGCGCTCCGGACCCCGCGGGCGAGGCTCGAGCCCAGTCGCAGGGCGGCGGTGTCGGCGCCGGGGCGGCCGACCGGGACGAGGACGGCCCCGACGACCAGGGCGGGGGAGAGGTCCGTGACGCGGGTCAGGGCGCAGCCCAGCACGGCGGCGAGCACGAGCCAGGGGGAGACGCGGAAACCGACGGCGGCGCGGTCCTTGCCGGCCGCCCAGCGGGTGGCCAGGACGACGACCCCGGTGGTGACCGCCGAACCGAGCAGCACCGCGAGCGCGAGCCGGACGTAGCGGGCCTCGAGCGCGACGCCGACACCGAGGAGCGTCGTGACGACCACGATCCCGACGCCGACGGCCGCCGCGGCCCAGGTGGGCAGGACCTCGTCCCCGAGTCGTCGCTCCGTGCGCGAGCGGTTGCGGCCGAGCAGCGCGGCGAACGGGTTGCGCAGGCGACCCCGGGCCGTGGCGCCGACCACCGCGAGCGGCACGGCGACGAGCACGAGGAACCCGGCGGCGACGCCGGTGGCGAGCAGGACGGTGCCCCACGAGAACGAGGCCTGGATCGTCGGGACGCCGCGGTCGTAGGCGGTGTCGGCGGTCCAGTCGCCCGCGGGGCCGGACCAGTCGGACACCCCGCTGGTGCTGCCCCCGGCGCCTGCCGTGCCGCTGCCCCCGGACGTCCCGGTCGACCCGCCGCCGCTCGTGCCGGTGTCGGTCGGGGTCCCGGTGCCGTCCGTCGCACCGGACGTGTGGTCCGGCGTCGTCCCCGGCGTGCCGGACGACGACGTCTGCCCGCCCGGGGCCCCGGAGGCACTCGCGCTCGGCCCGGCGCTCGGCGCTGCGGTCGCGTCGCTCAGCACGACGCGGACCCCAGACGACGACGGTGAGGAGTTGCCCGCGGCGTCCTGCTGCATCGCGCTCAGCACTCGGGTCCCGGCGGGTGCGGTCGCGCCCGTCGTCGTGCACGCCCACCGGCCGTCGGCACCGACGTCGGAGCGGCACACCGGCGAGCGGTCGACGTACACGGTGAGGACGGCGCCGGGCTCACCGGTGCCGCGCACGGTGAACGGCTGGGAGCGGACGCGCTCGTCGGACTCCGGCGTGGTGACGACCGGTGCTGCCGGGGCGGTCCGGTCCACGACCACCGTCCGCGGGGCCGAGGGGGCGCTCCGCAGGTCCGAGCGGAAGCCGTTCGCGGTGCTCGCGGTCTGCGCCGCGGAGACCGTGATGCGCCCGTCGCGCGCGCTGCCGGGCAGCGCGACGGTCCAGCGACCGCCGGCGTCCACCCGCGCGGTGCGGTCGGTCGGGGTGCCGGAGACCGACACGGCGACGGTCGCTCCGGGCAGGCCGGTGCCGGACACGGGACCCGAGGTGGGACCGTCGGTCATGACGGCCGGCGGGACGACGACGTCCGAGGCCGGAGCACGGGACGACCCGAGCGCGGCGTCGGTCTCGTCGGCGACCGTGAAGACCTGCTGCGGACCCGAGTGGACGGTGGCGATGCACGACCAGGACCCGTCGGTGGCCACGGTCGTCGTGCAGCCGCTCGAGCCCGTGGCCGCCGGTCCGGTGACGCGCAGCCGGTGCCCGGGGGTGCCGGCACCGTGCAGCCGGACGGTGGCGGTCGTGACGTCGCCGGGGTCGGCGATGCTCGGGCGGACGGCGGGGCGGTCCGTCGGCGAGGGTGCCGGGGAACCGGTGTCCGGTGGCAGGGTGCCGAACTGGGGGAAGGGCGTCGGGGAGGCGGTCCGGGCCGCGTCGTCGTCCTGCTGCGTCGCGGTGTGGGTGGTGGACGTCGTGGACGTCGTGGACGTCGTGGTCATCGCGGTCGCGGACGTCGTCGCGGGCGCGGCTGCGGCGGGCTGTGCGCCGAGCAGGACCGTCCCGGTGGCGAGCACCGTCACCAGCGCCGCGGCCAGCAGCCCGACGCGCGATCGGGGTCGACCGACGGGACCGCCGCCCCCGACGGTCCCCTCCTGCGCGTTGTCCCCGAGCCTGTCCACCGTCTCCATCACACGCGATCATCGGGCTCGGGTCAATCCACCACCCGGATGATGTGTCCCTGGACCGATCCCCGGCTGGGGGTCCCCGGACGGTGGGTGTGCGCCACTCGGGAATCCCCCGTGAACCAGACTGCGCGAACGGGTCGTGCCGGTGCGCCTCGGTACACTCGTGGACGGTCGTCCCACGGCCACGCACCGGCCGCGGTCCCACTGCGCCGGACCCGAAGCGCAAAGGAGTACGCCCAGATGGACACCGGACTCGTCACGACGCTGATCGTCGTCGGAGTGGTGGTGGTCCTGCTCGTCGTGGTCGGGATCTACCTCTGGGTGACCTACAACTCGCTCGTCACGCTGAAGCTGCGCGTGGACGAGGCGTGGAGCGACATCACGGTGCAGCTGAAGCGCCGCGCGGACCTCATCCCCACCATCGTCGAGACGGTGAAGGGGTACGCCGCGCACGAGAAGTCCGTGTTCGAGTCGGTGACGCGCGCCCGCGCCGAGACCCTCGGCGCATCGGACGCCTCGAGCGCCTCGGTGGCCGAGGGGCACATGCAGAAGGCCCTGAAGGGTGTGTTCGCCGTCGCGGAGGGCTACCCCCAGCTGCAGTCGAGCCAGAACTTCCTGCAGCTGCAGTCGGAACTCGTCGACACCGAGGACAAGATCCAGTCCGCCCGGCGCTTCTACAACGGTGGCGTGCGCGAGCTGAACACGAAGATCCGGGTCTTCCCCAACTCGACCTTCGCGAAGAGCAAGGGCTTCAGCGAGGCGACGTTCTTCGAGACGGCCGAGCCCGCGGCGATCGCCGAACCGCCGCGCGTCCAGTTCTGACGCCGACCGGGGCGGCCTGACCCGTGTACAGCGCCATCGCGCGGAACAAGCGCAACACCGTCGTCATCATCCTGGTCTTCCTGCTCATCGTCGGGGCGCTCGGGTTCCTGGGCGGCTACCTCGCGGGCAACGTCTCCGTGGGCGTCATCGTGCTGCTCGTCGCGCTCGGGTACGCGGTGCTCCAGTACTTCCTGGCCGGGCGGCAGGCGACGGCCATCGCCGGCGGCGTCGAGATCGACCGGAACACGGAGCCGCGGCTCTGGCGGACGGTCGAGAACCTGGCGATCACGAACGGCATGTCGATGCCGCGGGTGTTCGTCATCGAGGACCCGGCACCGAACGCCTTCGCCACCGGACGGGACCCGGAGCACGCGATCGTCGCGGCGACGACCGGGTTGCTCGCGATCATGGACGACAGCGAGCTGCAGGGCGTCATGGCCCACGAGCTCGGTCACGTCAAGAACTACGACATCCGCGTCTCGACCATGGTGTTCGGCCTGGTCGTCGCGGTCGGGTTCCTGGCGGACGTGCTCCTGCGCATCTCGATCTTCAGCGGGCTGAGCGGGCGCGGGCGGAACAGCGACTCCGGGGGTGGAGGTGGCAACCCGATCGTCCTCGTCGCGGGGATCGTGGCCGTGCTCGTCGCCCCGATCGCGGCCGCGGCGGTGCAGGCGGCCGTCTCGCGGCAGCGGGAGTACCTCGCCGACGCCACGGGTGCGATGACCACGCGGTACCCCGAGGGACTCGCCCGTGCGCTGGAGAAGCTCCAGGCGTACGGCCGACCGACCCGGTCGCAGAACTCCTCGATGGCGCACCTGTGGATCGCGGACCCGATGCGACCGGGCGTGATGGACCGGTTGTTCTCCACGCACCCGCCGCTGCCCGACCGGGTCGCGCGACTCCGGGGGAGCCTCGACCGGTTCTGACGGGCGCTGCCGCCGTCGCCGTCGCTGCGATGCCGGTGCCGAGACGCCGGTGTCCACACGAGACGGACTCGTGCCGGCGAGACGCCCTCGGAATCCGCGGCGTCTCGACGACGATGCGGCGTCTCGACGACGATGCGGCGTCTCGACGACGAAGCGGCGTCTCGACGACGATGAGGCGTCTCGACGACGAAGCGGCGTCGCCACGACACGGCGGCGTCTCGCGGGCCGTGCACGACCGGCGCAACGCAGCGGCGGGTGACGGGACCTCGACCCGAGCCGGACGGGCGGGGCGGACGGGCGCCGTGCCTCCCGGCCGCTGGTCACACGACCGTGTCGTCTTCGGGAGCCGGAGCATCGGCGTCGTCCGCCGCCTCGTGCGGGACGAGCGCGACCCCGAGCGCCGCGGCCACCGCACCCGCGGCGGTGCCGCGATCCGTGACCTCGATGCCGTCGAGGCCCTGCCACGCCGCCGCCCGCCGCAGCGTCTCGGCGAGGCGCTCCGCGTCGAGGTGCTCGCCGGGCTCCTGCCAGGCAGTCCGGACCCGGAGCACGCCGCGCTGCCGATCGCTCTTCAGGTCGACGCGTCCGGTCAGCCGGTCGTCCTGCAGCACCGGCAGCACGTAGTAGCCGTACACACGCTTCGGTGCCGGCGTGTAGATCTCGATGCGGTAGTGGAAGTCGTACATGCGCTCCGCGCGACGCCGGAACCACACGACGGGGTCGAACGGGCTGAGCACCGCGTCGGCGGCGACGTGGCGTGGGACCCTGGCATCGACGTGCAGCCAGGCACGGTCCCGCCAGCCCGCCACCCGCGCCGGCACGAGTTCGCCGCGCTCCTCGAGCTCCGTGATCGCGGCGGCGGTGTCGTCCGCACGCAGGCGGAAGTAGTCGGCGAGGTCCGCGCGGGTCCCGACGCCGGACGCGCGCGCGGCACGCCGGACCAGCTCCGTGACGGCCGTGTGGCGGTCGGGCGCGGCCTCGAGCGTCCCCACCGGCAGCACCTGGTCGGGCAGGGCGTAGACACGCTCGAACCCGGCGCGTCCGGCGCTCACGACCTCGCCCCAGCGGAACATCTGCTCGAGCCCCGCCTTCACGTCGCTCCACCCCCACCACGGCCCGCGTCGGACGTTCGCCTCGTGCTCGACCGCGCTGGCGGGCAGGGGCCCCTCGGCGGCGAGCAGTGCGCGGAGCTCCCGGCGGACGCTCGCGGTCCGTTCCACGCCGGCGATCCGGTTCGGTCGGGCGTCGCGTTCGCGGTACGCGTCCATCCGCCACCGGAAGAGCGGGAGGTCCGTCCGCGGCAGGAACGCCGCCTCGTGCGCCCAGTACTCCGCGTAGGGGCCGGAGCGCCGCATGGTGAGCCGGTCCAACGTGTCCCGGTCGTAGGGACCGAGGCGGGCGAAGAGGGGCAGGTAGTGGCTGCGTTCGAAGACGTTGACCGAGTCGATCTGCAGCAACCCGAGCCGGCCGATCGTGCTGGTCAGGGTGCGGGTGCCCACCGCGTCGCGCGGGGGTGCGCCGAAGCCCTGGGCCGCCAGCGTGACGCGGCGGGCCTCGGCGGCGGAGAGCGTGGACCGGACCATGGCACGACGCTACCGATCGGCGCCGACACCGGGGTCGCGCCGACGTATGCCGCATCTGGAACACACACCGGCACGCGTCGGTACACTCACCGCATGGCCTGGGGAAAGAAGACGCATCCGGATCCCGTCGTCGAACAGGTCGTGCCGACGGGCATGCGGATCGCGGGCGCGTGGTCGTGGCGCGTGCTGGTGGTCGTCGGCGTGGTCGCGGTCTTCATCTACCTCGTGACGCTGTTCAGCGAGGTGCTCATCCCGTTCCTCATCGGGATCGTCGTCGCCGCCCTGCTCGTGCCGCTGTCGAACTGGATGCAGCGCCACCACGTGCCGAAGTGGATCGCCGTCGTGGTCAGCCTCGTCGGTGGCCTCGCGGCCGTCGGCGGACTCATCTGGCTCGTCGTCGACCAGATCGCGGCGGCCTACCCCTCGCTCCGCGACCGGACGCTCTCGCAGTACGACAACATCCGCGAGTTCGTCCTCAGCTCCGGTCTGGGCATCAGCCAGTCCGACCTCAACAACTACCTCAACCAGGCGACCGACTGGCTGTCGAGCAACTCCGGCTCGATCCTGTCCGGGGTCGCGAGCGCGGGATCGTCGCTGACGCACCTGCTCACCGGCTTGTTCGTGGTCATCTTCACGGTGATCTTCCTGCTCATCGACGGCAAGAACGTGTGGCGCTGGACCGTCCGGCTGTTCCCGAAGAACGCCCGCGCCGCGATCGACGGCGCCGGGGTCGCCGGGTGGACCACCCTGACGAGCTTCATCCGCGTGCAGATCTTCGTCGCGTTCGTCGACGCCGTCGGCATCGGCATCGGTGCCGCCGCGCTGCAGCTGCCGCTCGTCATCCCGATCGCCGTGTTCGTGTTCCTCGGCGCGTTCATCCCGGTCGTCGGCGCCATCGTCACGGGCTTCCTCGCCGTCTTCATCGCCCTGATCTTCAACGGCTGGGTCGCGGCGCTCGTCATGCTCGGCGTGATCCTCGTCGTGCAGCAGGTCGAGGGGCACATCCTGCAGCCGCTCGTCATGGGCAGCGCGGTCAAGGTGCACCCGCTCGCCGTCGTCCTCGGCGTCACCGCGGCGTCCGGGCTGGCCGGCATCGCCGGAGCCTTCTTCGCGGTGCCGCTGATCGCGACCGTGAACTCGATGGTGACGACGATCGCGAGCGGCCGGTGGAAGGGGCTCGACTCCGACCACGTGCTCGAGGCGAAGCAGCGCGACCACCACGCGAGCGTCGAGGCGAAGAAGCGCCGTCGCTGGCGGAAGCGCCACCCCGACGGCGTCCCGGCCCCGGGCAGCGACGAACAGCCCACCGCCGCGAAGGGGACCGCGGGCTGAGCGGGCGTTCACCGACGGACCGTCACGAGTTCGCCGTGACGGCTCCGACGGACGATGATGGGTCCGTGACCGACACCTCCGCGCCCCAGCAGCAGACCGACGCGTTCCCGACGCTGGCGGACATCGAGGCCGCTCGGCAGACCATCGCGGGCGTCGCACGCGTCACGCCGATGGAGACGTCGCAGTTCCTCGCGGAGCTGCTCGGCTCGCCGGTGCACCTGAAGTGCGAGAACCTGCAGCGCACGGGCGCGTACAAGGTGCGCGGTGCCTACAACCGCCTCGCTGCCCTCAGCCCCGAGCAGCGAGCGGCGGGTGTCGTCGCCGCGAGCGCCGGCAACCACGCGCAGGGAGTTGCCCTGGCCGCTCGGGAGCTCGGCATCCCGGCCACGATCTTCACCCCGGTGGGCGTCGCGCTGCCGAAGCTCCAGGCGACGCGGCACTACGGCGCCGAGGTCGTGCTGCGGGGTCACTCGGTGGAGGAAGCGCTGAGCGCCGCGAAGGACTTCGCCGCCCACACCGGTGCGGTGTTCATCCCGCCCTTCGACCACCCGGACGTCATCGCGGGCCAGGGCACGCTGGGCCTCGAGATCATCGACCAGGTGCCCGACGTCGACACGGTGGTCGTGCCGATCGGTGGCGGCGGGGTCATCTCCGGCATCGCGCTCGCGGTGAAGGGCATGTCCGAGCGCCTCGGTCGTCCGATCCGGGTGATCGGCGTGCAGGCGGAGAACGCCGCGGCGTACCCGTCGTCGATCACCGCGGGAGCACCGGTGACGATCACGACGAAGCCGACGATCTCGGACGGCATCGCGGTCGCCCGACCGGGCGACCTGAACTTCCCGATCATCCGCGACCTCGTCGACGAGATCGTGACCGTCTCGGACGACGACACTGCCCGTGCCCTGCTGGTGCTGCTCGAGCGCGCGAAGCTCGTGGTCGAGGCCGCCGGCGCCGTCGGCGTCGCGGCGATCATGTCCGGCGCCGTCCGCGACACCGGCCGCACCGTCGTGCTGCTGAGCGGTGGGAACATCGACCCGCTCATGATGGAGCGCATCATCACCCGCGGTCTCGTCGCGGCGTCGCGCTACATCGGCATCCGGATCATGCTGCCCGACCGCCCCGGGCAGCTCGCCCGCGTCGCCCAGGTCATCTCGGACGCCGGCGCCAACGTGGTCGAGGTGCTGCACACCCGGCACGGGCAGGGCCTGGTGATCAACGAGGTGGCCCTGGACCTGTCGATCGAGGCACGCGGCCCCGAGCACGCGCAGGAGGTCATCCAGCGCCTGCACGAGGTCGGCTTCCGCCCGGAGCTGCTCGAGAACTGACCCCGCCGCGCTAGCTGCACGCGTCGGTGTCAGCGGTGCGCACGGGACGGCCGCGCAGGCGTCAGGGTCGCGTGAGCGACACCGCGGACGGCCGGGAGGCGCGTGGAGCTCCCGTCATTCCCCTCACGTCGATCCTGCCCTCGCTCCGCGCCGTGGTCGCGCACCGACCGGCGCCGAGAGTCCAGTCGGCCCCCGCGCAACCAGGAGCAGCTCGCACCACGTGGTTCCGTGGTGCGAGCTGCTCCTCGTTGTGCACTGGCACGTCGCGCCGCGGGCCGGCCCGCCGCGCGCTCTGCGCCGCCCGCCCCGGCACGTCGCGCCGCCCGCCGCGGGCCGTCGCACCGGGCGCGCTGCGGCGCCGGGCGCCTACGGCTCGTAGCGCTCGACCTTCGTCACCTTGGCGCTGATCTCCTTGCCGTTCGGCGCGGTGTAGGTCGTCTCGTCGCCCGCGCGCAGCCCGAGGATCGCGGCACCGACCGGGCTCACCGGGCTGTACACGGTCAGGTCGGACCCCTCGGCCACGATCTCGCGGTTGCCCACGAGGAAGGTCGACTCGTCGCCGGCGATGACCGCCGTGACGACGGTGCCCGGCTCGACGGTGCCGTCGAAGTCGGCCTCGCCCACGGTGGCGTGCTTGAGCAGCTCGGTGAGCTGCCGGATGCGGGCCTCGATCTTGCCCTGCTCGTCCTTCGCGGCGTGGTAGCCGCCGTTCTCCTTGAGGTCGCCCTCTTCACGCGCCGCCTCGATGCGGTCCGCGATCTCCTTGCGGGCCGGGCCCGACAGCTGTTCGAGCTCGGCCGTGAGACGGTCGTGCGCCTCCTGGGTCAGCCAGGTGGTCTGCGTGTCGTTGCTCATCGGTCTCCCTTTCGACAAAGGACGAGACCGGCCGGTGTGGCCGGTCTCGTCCGCGAATCAGTCGAGTCTAGGGAACCCAGCAGTCGTGGATCAAGCCGGTCACGCCGCGGGTCGTGGTGTTCACCTCGGTCGAGATCGAGCGGGTGCGCTGCTCGGATGCCGGCAGCGTCACCTCCTTCCACCCGACGATCGAGTACGACTTGTCGAGCACCTGCACGGCGCACCGGACCTCGGTGCCCGGGTCGGCCGACACCTGTGAGTGCACGACGGTGCGGTGGTCGGAGACGACGGTGTACCCGAGCTCGGTGTTGTCGAGCCCGTGTGACTCCTGGTCGAGGCCGGCCCAGACCACCCACGCGACGAACACGAGCACGACGGCGATCGCCGCGGCGACCCCGAACAGCTTCCCGCGGCGCCGACGATCCGGCGTGCGCCCGTACCGGTCGTCCAGCGACGCGGCGGTGGCCGTGGCCGTGGCCGACGCAGCGGTGGGGGTGGGGTGCAGCGGTTCGGACAGTTCGGGGCTCCTGGGGTGATTATCCTGGTCCCAGGGTAGTTCACGCCCCGCTGTGCGCTGCCCCCACGCCCGGGTCGATCCGTGCGCGTTCCGCCCGCTCCGTCACCCGTGAGGATCCTCCGTGCCGTACCGCCTGCTGGCCGTCCACGCCCACCCCGACGACGAGTCGAGCAAGGGTGCCGCGACGGCCGCGAAGTACGTCGCCGAGGGGCACCAGGTGATGGTCGTCTCCTGCACCGGCGGCGAGGCCGGGGACATCCTCAACGACCAGCTCGGTGAGCCGGCGACGAGCCGCGCCCACCGCGACATGGCGGGCTACCGGCGCACCGAGATGGCGGCTGCGCAGGCAGCGCTCGGCATCGACCACGTCTGGCTCGGCTACCACGACTCCGGGCTGCCGGACGCCGAGAAGGGCGAGACGGTCCGTCCGGGCACGTTCTCGACGGTGCCCCTCGAGTACTCGACCGAGGCACTCGTCCGCGTCGTCCGCCGCTTCCGTCCGCACGTGCTCGTCACCTACGACGAGAACGGCGGCTACCCGCACCCCGACCACATCCGCACGCACGAGGTCTCGGTCGCCGCCTGGCGCGCCGCCGCCGACCCCGCGGAGTACCCGGACGCCGGGGAGCCGTGGTCGATCAGCAAGCTCTACTACGAGCGCACCATGAACCCGCGCCGCTTCCGCACGATCTACGAGGCACTGCGCGAGCGCGACCCGGACAGCGCTGCCGTCGAGCAGCTGCGCGAGTGGGTGGAACGGTTCGCCGACCGGCCGGACCTGGCGACGACCCACGTCGACGTCCGCGACCACTTCGACGCCCGCGACGCCGCCCTGCACGCGCACGCCAGCCAGGTGCCGCCGGACAGCGTCTTCTTCTCGTGGCCGAACGACCTCCTCGCGACGGTGTGGCCCACCGAGGACTACCAGCTCGTCGAGGCCCGCGTGCCCACCGACCTGCCGGAGTCCGACCTGTTCGCGGGGCTCCCTGACGACGAGGACACCACCGCGTGAGCACCATCCTGACGGCCATCGCCGCCGCCCCCAGCCCGAGCCCGTCGGTCGTGCCCGACGTCGACGTCACCCCCGGGGTCGCCGGCTTCGTCGCGATCGCGGTCGTCGCGGTCGTCACGATCCTGCTCGTGGTCGACATGACCCGCCGGATCCGTCGGACCCGCTACCGCGCGGAGATCCGCCAGCGGCTCGAGTCCGACGCGGGCGACGGCACGTCGACGGACGAGCCGGTGCGTCGCGCCGACGAGGACGGCCGGACCGACGTGGGCGACGACACCGAACGCGGCTGAGCCCGCGACGTCGGCAGCGGCGACACCAGCAGCGGCGACGTCGGCAGCAGCGACGTCCCCAGCAGACGGACGGGAGGCCCGTGGCGAGCGTGCCACGGGCCTCCCGTCCGTCGTCCGGTCGCCCCTGCCGGCCGGTGCCGCGGTCCGCAGCGGCTGTGGTCAGCGCACCGGGTCGAGGGCCACGATGAGCACGCCGACCCACTGCGCGGCGAACGCGACGACGGTCAGTGCGTGGAAGACCTCGTGGAAGCCGAACACGGTCGGGGCGGGGTCGGGGCGCTTGAAGCCGTAGACCAGGGCACCGATGACGTACGCCAGGCCGCCGGAGAGCACGAGGACCGTCATGGGGACGCTCGCGGCGAAGAACTGCGGGAGCAGACCGAGCGCGGCGCACCCGAGCACGAGGTAGATCGGCACGTACAGCCAGCGCGGGGCGCCGATCCACAGGACGCGGAAGGCGATGCCCAGCGCGGCTCCGGACCACATCACCCAGAGCACGACCACCATGAGCGTGTGCGGCAGCGCGCAGATCGCGATCGGCGTGTAGGTGCCGGCGATGAGCAGCAGGATGTTCGTGTGGTCGATCCGCTTGAGGACCTTCTTCACCGTCGGGCCCCACGGGAATCGGTGGTAGGTCGCGGAGACGCCGAACATGAGCAGCGACGTCGCCATGAACACGGCGCTGCCGGCCTTCGCGGCCCCGCTGTCGGCCAGCGAGATGAGCACGATGCCCATCGCGATGGCGAACGGGAACGTGCCGAGGTGGATCCAGCCGCGCCAGGCGGGGCGCGGCGACTCGGTGGTGTCCGCTTCCTCGGTGAACGGGACGTGGGGGAGCGTGGCGGTCTCGTCCTGCATGGGGCGACAGTAGGGCCCCCGGCCGAACGGCAGCAGGGAATGCACAGCCCCGCACGACCGGCGCCACGGTGCACTACAGTCGTGGCGTGACCGGCAGGGTGGGATGGGCAGGGCGCGGCGTCCTCTACCGTGCCTACCAGCGTCGTATCCGCCGCCAGATCGACGGCCAGGCGATGCCGAAGCACGTCGCCATGATCGTCGACGGCAACCGTCGCTGGGCCAAGCAGCTCGGCCTCGAGTCGGCCGCCCACGGGCACCGTGCCGGCGCCGCCAAGATCCCCGAGTTCCTCGACTGGTGCGACGAGCTCGGCATCGAGGTCGTCACGCTCTACCTGCTGTCCGCCGACAACCTGACCGGTCGGGGCGGCGAGGAGCTCGAGCAGCTCGTCGGCATCATCGGCGACCTGGCCGGGACGCTCGCCGTGCACCGCGACTGGCGCGTGCAGCACGTCGGTTCCGACGAGGGGCTGCCCGCGGGTCTCCTCGGGGCGCTCGCGGACGCCGAGGCCCGGAGCGCAGCCCACACCGGCCTGCACGTCAACCTCGCGGTGGGCTACGGCGGACGCCGGGAGATCGCCGACGCCATGCGGAGCATCGTCCGGGCGCACGGCGAGGGCGGCGGCACGCTCGACACCCTGGCCGAGGTGCTGACGCCCGAGCTCATCGGCGACCACCTGTACACGCAGGGCCAGCCCGATCCCGACCTGGTGATCCGCACCTCGGGTGAGCAGCGGTTGTCGGACTTCATGCTGTGGCAGAGCGCGCACAGCGAGTTCTACTTCGTCGAGGCCCTCTACCCGGACCTGCGCGAGGTCGACTTCCTGCGGGCCGTGCGCGACTTCGGCCTGCGCTCCCGTCGTTTCGGCGGCTGATCGCGGGAGGCTCCCGACGGCGGTGGCGAGTGCGTCGGGCGGCTCAGGTTCGCGCGGCCTCCGTGCGTCCCAGTAGACTCACAGGGTTTTCGTCCCACGGAAGGTTGCCCCTGTGAACATCGCCGAGTACGCGGCCGGCTTCGACGAGGAGCCCGGGTACCTCGACCACGCCGCCTTCGGGCCGGTGCAGACCGCCGTGCTCGAGGAGCAGCGGGTGCTCGGGACGATCCAGGAGCGCATGCGCTTCGGCGCCGTGGAGACCCTCGACGAGCAGGACGCCCGGGTGCGCACCGTCGCTGCCCGGCTCGTCGGCCGTCGCGAGGACCAGGTGGTCTCGCAGACCGCCACGACGCCGGGGCTGCTGCACACGGCGTTCGGCCTGACCGGCGGTGTCCTGGTGGCCGCCGACGAGTACCCGTCGCTGCCGCTCGCACTGGCGAGCGCCGCCTCGGCGACGGGTGGCCGCGTGCAGCCCGTCGTCGTCGAGTCCGGTGCCGGCTGGATGACCCCGACGCTGGTCCGGGAGCGCCTGACCGACGACGTCGCCGCCGTCGCCGTGTCGCTCGTCGACTGGCAGACCGGGTACCTCGCCGACCTCGCTGCGATCCGGGAGGTCATCGGGGACCGCCTGCTCATCGTCGACGCGATCCAGGGCTTCGGCGTCGTCGACGCCCCGTACGAGGTCGCCGACGTCGTCGCCACCGGCGGGCAGAAGTGGCTGCACGCCGGGTGGGGCACGGGTTTCCTCGCGTTCAGCGACCGCGCCCTGAACCGCCTGCGCCCGGCGCTGTCCGGGCCGCACGGCACGACCGGCTGGCCGACCGAGGTCCCCTCGGTGAAGCCGGGCGCCGCGGGGTACCAGATGACGCGCGTCGACCCGGTCGCCCAGGCCCGGATGGCGGTGTCCCTCGAGCGGCTGGTCTCCGTCGGGGTCGGGGCCGTGCAGGAGCGCGTGGCCGACCGGGTCGAGCGGGTGCTCGACATCGCCGACGAGTTCGGCCTGTCGGTCGAGTCCAGCCGTGACCCGCGCGAGCGTGCCGGCATCGTCGTGCTGCGTCCGCCGCAGGGTCGGCTCACGGCGCTGTCCGCGGCGCTGCACAACCACGGGGTCACGGCGACGACGCGGCTCGGGGTCGCGCGGGTGTCGGTGTTCGCGTCCACCACGGACGCGACGCTCGACATGTTCCGCGACGCGTGCCTGTCCTACGCCACGATGCAGTAGCGCGCCCGCGCGCTGGCCGCCCGCCCGCCGGCCTGGCCGCGGTCCGCGAGACTCGGCCGGGCGGACGTGTTCGCGCCTCCCAGCCCGCGAATCCGTCCGCGTCCGCGAATCTCGCCGCTGCGCGCCTGCGCCCGAGGCGGCCGGGAGGCCCGTGGCGGGCCCGCCACGTGCCTCCCGGCCGTCGTGGTGCGCGTTCACGTGACCGTAACCTCGGGGACCGCGTGTCGCGGTCCGGCTGTCGGGGGCCGGTCGTAGCTTGGCCCCACCGGGCACGGTGCCCGGTCGGAGCGGCCAGGCAACGGTGCTTCGGGACCGCTCTCCGGCCGCGTCGAGGACAGTGACCGGGCCGAGCGCGGCCCGGGGATGGAGTGGTCGTGACCTCTCGCAACGTCGCTCGCGAACCCGCCCAGCGGTCCACCGCGGACTCGTCCACGTCGGTCGCCCAACGCACGTACGTGCTCGACACGTCGGTGCTCCTCAGCGATCCGCGGGCGCTGTTCCGCTTCGCCGAGCACGCCGTGGTGCTGCCCGTGGTCGTCGTCAGCGAGCTCGAGTCCAAGCGCGACGACCCGGAGATCGGGTACTTCGCACGCCAGGCCCTGCGGCTGCTCGACGAACTGCGGGTCGAGCACGAGCGGCTCGACTTCCCCGTCGCACTCGACGACGGCGGTTCCTTCCGCGTCGAGCTGAACCACTCCGAGCAGTCCGTGCTCCCGTCCGGGCTCCGGCTCGGGGACAACGACTCGCGGATCCTGGCCGTCGCATCGAACCTGGCGAACGACGGTCTGGACGTCGTCGTCGTGTCGAAGGACCTGCCACTCCGAGTCAAGGCGTCGTCGATCGGCATGGCCGCCGAGGAGTACCGCGCCGAGCTCGCCGTCGACTCCGGCTACACGGGCATCACCGACCTGCAGGTGTCCGGCGAGCAGATGAGCGACCTGTACGAGCACGAGGAGATCCGGTCCTCGCACCTCGACGGCGTCCCGGTGAACACCGGCGTCGTCATCCACTCGGAGCGCGGGTCGGCCCTCGGCCGCGTGCACGAGGCCGGCGCGGTGTCGCTCGTCCGCGGCGACCGCGAGGTCTTCGGGCTGCGGGGACGCTCCGCCGAGCAGCGGCTCGCGATCGACGCCCTGCTCGACCCGGAGATCGGCATCGTCTCGCTCGGAGGTTCGGCCGGCACCGGCAAGTCGGCGCTCGCGCTCTGCGCCGGGCTCGAGGCGGTGCTCGAACGACAGCAGCACAAGAAGATCATGGTGTTCCGGCCGCTCTACGCCGTGGGTGGGCAGGAGCTCGGGTACCTGCCCGGCGACGCCGCCGAGAAGATGAACCCCTGGGCGCAGGCCGTCTTCGACACCCTCGGCGCGCTGGTGTCCGACAACGTCCTCGACGAGGTCGTCGAGCGCGGGATGCTCGAGGTGCTGCCGCTCACGCACATCCGCGGGCGGTCCCTGCACGACGCGTTCGTGATCGTGGACGAGGCGCAGTCGCTCGAGCGGAACGTCCTGCTCACCATGCTGTCGCGCATCGGGCAGAACTCGCGCGTGGTGCTGACGCACGACGTCGCCCAGCGGGACAACCTGCGGGTCGGCCGGCACGACGGTGTCGCGAGCGTGATCGAGCGCCTGAAGGGGCACCCGCTGTTCGCGCACGTGACGCTGACCCGCTCGGAACGGTCGGCGATCGCGGCGCTCGTGACGGAGCTGCTCGACTCGCCCGACCTCGGGTAGCGCGGCTGGTCGGCCGCCGGCGGGACTCGCCTGGGCGGACACGTTCGCGGTCGCAGGACTGCGAACGTGTCCGCAGGCGCGAGTCTCGGGGGTGACCCGACGACGGACGGGAGGCGCGGTGCCAGCCGGCACCGTGCCTCCCGTCCGTCAGTGGGTCCCGTGGGTCAGTTCGGGTGCGTCATCGACAGGACGTCCAGCGCGCTGTCGAGCTGCTCCTCGGTGACCTCGCCGCGCTCGACGTGGCCCAGGGCGACGACCGACTCGCGCACGGTGATGCCCTCGGCGACGGCGTACTTGGCGACCTTGGCCGCGGCCTCGTACCCGATGACGCGGTTGAGCGGCGTGACGATCGACGGGGACGACTCGGCGAACGCGCGGGCGCGCTCGAGGTTCGCCTGCAGCCCGTCGATGGTCTTGTCGGCGAGCACCCGCGAGCTGTTCGCGAGCAGGCGGATCGACTCGAGCAGGGCCGTGCCCATCACCGGGATCGCGACGTTGAGCTCGAAGGCACCCGAGGCGCCGGCCCAGGCGACCGTCGCGTCGTTGCCGATGACGCGTGCAGCGACCATCAGGGTGGCCTCGGGGATGACCGGGTTCACCTTGCCGGGCATGATCGACGAGCCGGGCTGCAGGTCCGGGATGTGCAGCTCGCCGAGGCCCGTGTTCGGACCCGAGCCCATCCAGCGCAGGTCGTTGTTGATCTTCGTCAGGCTGACCGCGATGACCTTGAGCGCACCCGACGCCTCGACCAGTGCGTCCCGGGCACCCTGTGCCTCGAAGTGGTCGAGCGCCTCGGTGATCGGCAGGCCGGTGTCCGAGGCCAGACGGGCGATGACCTGCTGCGGGAAGCCCTTCGGCGTGTTGATGCCGGTGCCCACCGCGGTGCCGCCGAGCGGGACCTCGGCGACGCGGGGGAGCGTGGCCTGCACGCGCTCGATGCCGAGCCGGACCTGGCGGGCGTAGCCGCCGAACTCCTGCCCGAGGGTGACCGGGGTGGCGTCCATCAGGTGGGTGCGTCCGGACTTCACGGCGTCGGCCCAGAGCGTCGCCTTGGCCTCGAGCGACTCCGCCAGGTGCTCGAGCGCGGGGACGAGCGTGCGGATGAGGGCCTCGGTCACGGCGACGTGCACGGAGGTCGGGAAGACGTCGTTCGACGACTGGGACGCGTTGACGTGGTCGTTCGGGTGGACGTCCGTGCCGGCGATGCGGGTCGCCAGGGTCGCGAGGACCTCGTTCATGTTCATGTTCGACGAGGTGCCGCTGCCCGTCTGGTAGACGTCCACCGGGAACTGGTCGTGGTGCTCGCCGCCGATGATCGCGTCGGCCGCCCGTGCGATCGCGTCGGCCACGGTCGGGTCGACGATGCCGAGGGACCCGTTGACGACCGCTGCGGCGCGCTTGATCCGGGCGAGGGCGACGATCTGTGCCGGCTCGAGTCCGCTGCCCGAGATCGGGAAGTTCTCGACCGCGCGCTGCGTCTGGGCGCGGTAGAGGGCGTCCACCGGGACGCGGACCTCGCCCATCGTGTCGTGCTCGATGCGGAAGCCGTCACCGCCCGTCGCGGTCCGGTCGGTCGCGGTCTGGTCGGGCTCGCTGGTGTGGGTCACGTCGTCGTGGTCCTTCCTGTGGTGCACGGCCGGAGCGGTCGCCCCGGTGTCTTCGGCGGCCCGGTGGTCTCCGGGCGTCGCGTCGTGGCGGCCGGTCAGGCCTGGCCCACGACGGTGTCGATGGTGACCTCGCCCGTGGAGAGGTCGTAGGTCGCCCCGACGACGGCCAACCTACCGTCGGCGACCGCGTCGGAGACGACACCGGACCGCTCGATCACCTGGCGGAGCGTGGCCTCGAGGTGCGCGGCACCGACGGCCTCCTGCGGGAGCTCGGCGTCGGTCGCGCGGACCCGCTCGACGCTCGGCGCGATCGCGTCGACGAGCGACTGCAGGTGCGGCGCGGGCACGGGCTCGCCCGAGCGCGCCGCGGCGACGGCTCCGCACGCGGTGTGGCGGAGGACGACGACGAGCGGGGTGCCGAGGGCGACGACCGCGAACTCGATGGAGCCGAGCACGACGTCGTCGACGATCTGACCGGCGTTGCGGATCGCGAACAGGTCACCGATGCCCGCGTCGAAGACGTGCTCGAACGGCACGCGTGAGTCGGAGCAGCCGAGCACGGTCGCGAAGGGCGCCTGCGAGCCCGTGAGCTCGCCACGGCGGTCCGGGTCGATCCGGCCGGTGCGGCGCTTGTCGGCGGCGAAGCGGGCGTTGCCCTCGACGAGCAGGCGGAGGGCGTCGGACGGGGTGGAGGCGGCGCGGTCGGGCATGGTCTTCCTCGTGCTTCGGGTTCGGTCGGGCGGGGTCAGTTCGCGAGCTGCTCGGTGACGGCCTTCGCGACGGTCGTGAACGACGAGTCGTCGGCCGTGCCGGACAGGACGATGGTGTCGCGGCCGAAGGTGTGCACGAGCGAGTACGCGTGGTTCCCGGCGTCCTTGCCCTCGTCACGACGGTCGTACACCGTCCACTTCGTGCCGTCGATGGTGCGGTCACCGGTGGCGGGCTCCTGGTCGAGCTGGTTGGCCACCCACGACGCGTTCGCATCGATGCCCTGCTGGAGGCCGATGTACTGGCGGTCCGGGGTGACGAGGCCGACCGTCCAGACCCGCACGCCGTCCGACGTCTTGTCCTGGAAGTCGGCGCGGTTCGAGGTGAAACCGTCGGGCAGGTCCGGTGCCGCGAGCGTCACGCCGGGCACGTCGGCACCGGCGGCGACCTGCTGGTAGTCCACGGACCGGTCGACGGTCTGGTCCGGTCGCACGACCACGGCGACCAGGAAGAGCACGATGCCGAGCGATGCGATGAGCGCCAGCACGAGGTTGAAGGCGGTCTGGTGCTCGCGGCGGGAGCGTCGCGCGGCGTCCTTCCGGGCCCAGGTCTCCTCCGGGGTCTCCGGGCGGCCGAGCTCGGCGACGATCGGGCGTCCGTCGGGGTCGGTCACCGTGCTGCTCCGTCCGGGTCGCCTGCGGTGTCCGCGGTGCCGTCACCGGCCGACGCGGCACGGGCGGCGTCCAGCCGGGCGCGCGCACCGACGAGCCACTCCTCGCACCGGGCCGCGAGGGCTTCGCCACGCTCCCAGAGCGCGAGCGAACGCTCGAGCGTCGCGGACCCCTGCTCCAGCTCACCGACGACGCGCACGAGTTCGTCGCGCGCTGCCTCGTAGCTCAGCGACTGCACGTCGGACGGCACGGGTTCCTGCTGGGATGACACACCCCGATCCTACCGAGCACCCTCCGTCGGCGGTGCACCGCCGGCGGAGCCCGTGGAGACCGGGCTACGCCCCGGAACCGTCCGGCCCCGGTCCCTCCGGCTCGAGTGTCCCCGTCGCCGTGCCCGCGCCGAGGGTGACGTGGACCGGCGTCGCACCGTCGAGGTCCTCGGTGCCGCGCACGACCCCGCCGTCACTCCGCTGCACGATGGCGTAGCCGCGGCGCAGGGTGTCGCGCGGCGAGAGCGCGCGCAGCCGCCCGGTCAGGTGCCCGACGTCGCTGTGCGAGCGCTCGAGGCGTCGGTCGAGCAGCTCACGGGCACGGGACAGGTCGCGTGCGACCTCCTCGGCCCGTGTGTCGACGAGCCAGGCGGTCGACGCCAGCGCCGGGCGCGACCGGAGGGCGGCGATCCGGTCGGCCTCGACCGACAGGGTGTGCGAGAGCCGCAGCCCGAGCCGGGCCCGGGCCTGGCGGACGTTCGCGAGCTCCTCGGCCACGTCGGGCACCACGCGCTTCGCGGCGTCCGTGGGTGTGGAGGCGCGCAGGTCGGCGACCTCGTCGAGGATCGGGCGGTCCGCCTCGTGCCCGATGGCGGAGACGATGGGGGTGGTGGCGGCAGCGGCGGTCCGGACGAGTCCCTCGTCGCTGAAGCCGAGCAGGTTCTGGAAGTCGCCGCCACCCCGGGCGACGATGATGACGTCGACGGTCGGGTCGGCGTCGAGCTCGACGATCGCGGCCGTGACCTCGCCCACGGCCCGCTCGCCCTGCACCGCCGTGTGCACCGTGCGGAACTCGACCTGCGGCCAGCGGAGCTGCGCGTTCCGCTTGACGTCCTTCTCGGCGTCGGAGTCCTTGCCGGTGATTAGGCCGATCCGGTGCGGCAGGAACGGCAGACGCTTCTTGCGGGACGGGTCGAACAGGCCCTCCGCCGCCAGGGTGCGCCGGAGCCGTTCGAGCCGCTCGAGCAGGTCACCGAGGCCGACGTGCTTCATCTCGACCACCTGCATGGTGAGTGAGCCGCCCTTGACCCAGTAGTTCGGCTTCACCGCGGCGACGACGCGGGCGCCCTGCCCCAGGTCCGCGGGCACCCGGGAACGCACGCTCGACCAGATCGAGAAGGACACGGTCGCGTCGACCTCGACGTCCTTGAGCTTGCCGTAGACGTTGCCGCCGGCGACGTTCCACTGCGTGATCTCGCCCTCGACCCAGGCGGTGCCGAGTCGGTCGATCCAGTCGCGGAGCTTCGCCCCGAGCAGGGCGACGGGCCACGGGTTGTCGGCCGTCGGCGGGCCCTGTTCGATCGCCATGCCCACCATCGTGCCGCATCCCGGCGACAGCGCCGGCCCGCGGCGCCGCACGCCGGTGCTCCACCACGTCGTCACGGCCCGGCTCGGCCCCGGACGCACCCAGGCCCCGCGCGTGCCCGGCACCTATCATCGGGGACGTGACGATCACCAACGGCCGCACGGTCCCGCTCGCCCCGCCGCGGGTGCACGCAGCGCGTGGTCGGCTGCGGGACGAGCCGGTCGCCGGCACGAAGAAGGTCCTGCTCGCCGCGCCCCGCGGGTACTGCGCGGGTGTCGACCGTGCCGTGGTCGCCGTCGAGAAGGCGCTCGAGCAGTACGGCGAGCCGGTCTACGTGCGGAAGCAGATCGTCCACAACGTCCACGTCGTCTCCACGCTCGAGCAGCGCGGCGCGGTGTTCGTCGACGACGTCGCCGAGGTCCCGCGCGGCGCACACGTCGTCTTCAGTGCGCACGGCGTCGCACCCGCCGTTGTGGCCGGTGCCGCAGAACGCGACCTGCACGCGATCGACGCGACCTGCCCCCTCGTCACCAAGGTCCACCGCGAGGCCACCCGCTTCGCGAAGGCGGACCGCACGATCGTCCTGATCGGCCACGCCGGTCACGAGGAGGTCGAGGGCACCATGGGCCACGCGCCCGAGCGCACGATCCTGGTCAACGGACCCGAGGACGTCGCCGCGCTCGAGGTGCCCGACCCCGACAACCTCGTCTGGCTGTCGCAGACCACCCTGAGCGTCGACGAGACGATGGAGACCGTCCGCCTGCTCCGTGAGCGGTTCCCGTCCATCGAGAACCCGCCGTCGGACGACATCTGCTACGCCACGCAGAACCGCCAGGTCGCGGTGAAGAAGGTGGCGCCCGACGCCGACCTCGTCATCGTCGTCGGTTCGGCGAACTCCTCGAACAGCGTGCGCCTCGTCGACGTCGCCCTCGAGTACGGTGCGGCGTCCGCCCACCGGGTCGACTACGCCGAGGAGATCCGCCAGGACTGGCTCGACGGTGTCCGCACGGTGGGTGTGACCAGCGGTGCCTCGGTGCCCGAGGAACTCGTCACGGAGGTGCTCGAGCAGCTCGCGGACGCCGGCTACGGCACCGTGGAAGAGGTCGTGACGGCGCACGAGGACCTCATGTTCTCGCTCCCCAAGGAGCTCCGCACGGACGCCGCGGGCAACCCCACCCGCGCCCTCGGCGGGCGTCGCTCGTGAGCGGCCTCCGCGGCGACTGGTCGTCGGCACCGGCCCGTGAACCGGGGCACGTGGACGAGACCGCCCTCGGCCTGGAGGCCCGTCCCGCCTCCGCCGCACCGGCCTCCGATCGACGGGACGGCCGGGTCCACGGCACGCCCGCTCCCGAGTACGGCGAGTACGCGCCGGAGGGCTGGGTGAACCCGGTCCTGGTCGAGCAGGAACGGCGCGACCGGCAGCGGCGCGAGGCCGACGACCGTGCCCGCGCGGCGACCCAGGGGCCGACCGACCGTGGCACGGCACGCACGACCCGTCCGACGGACCGCCGCACGCCCGGTGGCACCGGCGCCGGGCCGTCGCGGGGTGCCGCGGCCGGTCAGGAGCGGCCGACGCTCTCGAGCCGCTTCGGGGCGTCGCAGTTCGACTTCGTGGTGACGGTCGCCCTGTTGGCGTTCGGTCTGCTGTCGGTCGTGCAGTCGCTCGCGGTGAGCGACGTCGCCTCCGCCGTGCGCAGGGCGTTCGAACAGCAGGGCCTGGAGCTCTCCGACCCCACGGCGCTGTCGACCGCCGCTGCCGTCGGAGCCATCGGCAACGTGGTCGTGTTCGCCCTCGTCGCGTGGTGGTCCCTGCGTCGGCTGGCCGCTCGGAGGTGGACGTTCTGGGTCCCGCTGCTCGGCGGGGCCGTGGCGTCGCTCGTCAGCCTGGTCGCCTTCGCCGTGGTGATGTTCCAGGACCCGGGCTTCGTGCAGGTGCTGATGCAGCAGTCCGGGGCCTGACCCTCGGGCCCTCGCTGTCGTGTGCGGGCCGTGCGCCGGTCAGCGACCGGTGTCGAGCAGTCCGGTGACCCGGTCGACCGTGGCGTCGAGGTGGTCCTGCAGCGGTGTTCCGTCCGCGTCCTCGAGCCACGTCTCGAGCGCGGTCTGCAGGACGAGGACCGTGAGCCCGGCGACGGAGCGGGCGGTCCGGTCGTCCTCGCCGCGGCGACGGAAGCCGTCCCGGACCGCCGCCCGCAGGTCCTCCTGCTTCCGCAGGTCCCGCTCCCGCAGGTCGGGCTCCTCGCTGATGATCCGTCGTGCGGCGAGCACCTGGTCGCGGCGGGGGTCGAACCGCTCGGCCGCGAGCCGCCGGAGCCCGTCGAGGACCACGCGCATCGGTGCCTCCTCGGCCGGCGCGGTCTCGATCATCCGGGTCGCGATCGCGGGGATCTCGTCATCGCCGAAGAAGACCTCGCGCTTGTCGCTGAAGTGGCGGAAGAACGTGCGCCGGGTGACGCCCGCCCGCGCGACGATGTCGGGGACCGTCGTCGCATGGAAGCCGCGTTCCGCGAAGAGCTCCATCGCGGCCGTCCGCAGTCGCTCACGGGTGTCCGGTGCCCATCTCGCCATGGGGACACCCTAGTGATGACACTCGGTGCCGAGGGCGGGTAGAGTGACGACACCAGGTGTCATCGCTCGTGACGAAAGGCCCGCCGTGCCCGACAACTCCGCCGCTCTGCTCCGTGAACCCCGGGGCGCACTCGTCGTCGACCGGGTACCGGTCCCCGTCCCCGCCGAGGACGAGGTGGTCGTGCGCGTCCGCGCCGCTGCCGTCAACCCCGTGGACTGGGTGATCCAGGGCACGGGGCCGGTGACCTACCGCTGGCTCCGGACGCCGGCGGTGCTCGGCTCGGACGTCGCCGGCGAGGTCGTCGCCGTCGGCTCCGGCGTCACCCGCTTCGCGGTCGGCGACCGCGTCGTCGGACTCGCGACCGGGACCGACCGTGGCCGCGACCCGGTGCACGAGGGCGCGTTCCAGGAACACACCGCGCTGCTCGAACGCCTGACCGCCGCGGTGCCGGACGACGTGCCCCTCGAACAGGCCGCGGTCCTGCCGCTCGGGGCCTCGACCGCCGCCTGCGCGCTGTTCCAGCCGAAGCACCTCGGGCTCCCGCTCCCCGGGGCCGCCGACGCGCCGTCGGACCGCTCCGGCGTCGTCGTGGTCTGGGGTGGTTCGACGAGCGTCGGGATGAACGCGGTGCAGCTCGCCCGTGCCGCCGGGTACGCGGTCGTGAGCACCGCGTCGCCCCGGAACGCCGCGACCGTCCGGTCGCTCGGGGCCGAGGTCGTCGTCGACCACGGTTCGCCGACGGCGGTGGACGACCTCGTCGCCGGCGTCGCCGGACGCCCCGTCGTCGGTGCCGTCGCGCTCGGGACGACCTCGACGGCCGCGTGCATCGAGGTGCTCCGCCGGACGGGTGGCACCGCGCTGGCGATGGCGAGCACGCCGGTCTCCCTCGACCGGATCGCCGGCCGTCGGCGACTCTTCCCGGCGATGCTCCCGGTGTTCACCCGCCTCGGACTCGCCACGCTGGCGCTCACGCTGCGTGCCCGTCGTGCGGGGATCCGGGCCGCGTTCGTGTGGGGGAGCAGCCTGCGCGACGACGACCTGGGCCCGGAGCTGTGGGGCCGGGTCCTGCCCGAGGGGCTCGCCGACGGCTCGATCCGACCGATGCCGGAGCCGCTCGTCGTCGGGCACGGGCCGGGCGCGGTGCAGGGCGCGATCGACCGGCAGCGTGCAGGGGTGTCCGCGCGCAAGGTGGTCGTGACGCTCTGACCCGCGGGCCAGCCGGCGCTGTCCGGCCGGCCGGGCCGTGACCCGCCTACCCGGCGAGGAAGGCGGCGACGGCGCCGTGCAGTGCCGCGAGGTCGTCCACGTGCACGAGCTCACGGACCGAGTGCATCGACAGCAGGCCGACGCCGATGTCGATCGTCGGGATGCCGAGCCGCGTCGCCGCGATCGGGCCGATGGTCGAGCCACCGGGGATGGTGTTCACGTTGACGAAGGGCTGCCAGGAGACGCCGGCGGTGTCGCAGGCGGTCGCCCACACGGCCTCGCCCTTCGCCTCGGTCATGTAACGCTGGTTCGCGCTGATCTTCAGGAGCGGGCCCGCTCCCGGACGCGGACGGTTCGTCGGGTCGTGCTTCTCCGGCTGGTTCGGGTGGACGAGGTGTCCGGCGTCGCTCGACAGGAGCCAGGACGCCCGGAACGCCCGGGCGGCCTCGGAGCGGGTGGCACCGAGCCCCTCCTGCACGCGGCCGAGCACGTCCTCGAGGAACGGGCCCCCGGCACCGGACGGGGTCGAGGAACCGATCTCCTCGTGGTCGAACGCCGCGAACACCGGGATGTGGTCGCCGTCGGTCGGCGCGTCGACGACCCCGCGGAGCCCGGCGTGCACGCTCGTCAGGTTGTCCATGCGGCCGGACGCGAGGAACTCCCGATCGATGCCGATGCGCGCCGGGGGCTGTGTGTCCGCGAGGAAGAGGTCCCACGAGACCGCGTCCTCCCCGAGCCGGCCGCGCAGCCACCCGAGCACGTCGGTGCCGCCGGTGGTGCCGTCCGTGCCGACGACCGGCAGGGTGTGGCGCTGCCGGTCGATCTCCTTGCCGTCGTTCACCCCGCGGTCGAGGTGGATCGCGAGGTTCGGGATCCGCGCGACCGCGTCGGTCGACACGAGCCGCACCGATCCGTCGGCGTCGACCACACGTCCGGCGATGCGGAGGTCGCGGTCGAACCAGGTGGACAGGAGCGCGCCGCCGTAGACCTCGACGTTGAGCTGCTCCCACCCGCCCACTCGCACGGCGGGGTTCGGCTTGATGCGGAAGCCGGGGGAGTCGGTGTGGGCACCGAGGATCCGGAAGGGAGTGGTGGGCGTCGCCGACTCCGGCAGACGCCAGGCGATGACCGCGCCGTCGCGGATGACGACGTAGGCGCCCGCCTCGGTCGGCCAGGCGTCGAGTTCCGACAGCTCGGTGAACCCCGCTGCGACGAGCTGGTCCCGCGCGACCGCGGCCGCGTGGAACGCGGTGGGGGACTCGGTGACGTACTGGGCGAACGAGGAGGCGATGGCGTCGGAGGTCACCCGCCCATCGTGGCACGGGCGGTGGCGGTGACCGGACGCGGAACGGGGCGCGTCCTTGCGGACGCGCCCCGTTCCTCCCGGCTGGTGGTGCCGATCAGCCCTTGCTGTTGCCGGCCGAGCCGAGGACCTTCGCCGCCTCGACGACGCGGGCCGCCATGGCGGTCTCGGCGACCTTGCCCCAGGCACGCGGGTCGTACTGCTTCTTGTTGCCGACCTCGCCGTCGATCTTCAGCACGCCCTCGTAGTTCCGGAACATCGAGTCGGCGATCGAGCGCGTGAACGCGTACTGCGTGTCCGTGTCGATGTTCATCTTGATGACACCGTTGCGCACGGCCTCGTGGATCTCGTCGTCGGTCGAGCCGGAGCCGCCGTGGAAGACGAGGTCGAGCGGGTTCTCACCGGTGCCGTGCTTCTGCGCGACCGAGGCCTGGATCTCGCCGAGGAGCTCCGGGCGCAGCTTGACGTTGCCCGGCTTGTAGACGCCGTGCACGTTGCCGAACGTGAGCGCGGCGATCCAGCGACCCCGGTCGCCGAGCCCGAGCGCGTCGACGACCTTCTCGACGTCGTTCGGGGTCGTGTAGAGCGCGTCGTTGGTGCCCTCGTGCTGGACGCCGTCCTCTTCTCCGCCGACGACGCCGATCTCGACCTCGAGGATCGCGTTGATGTTGCGCGTCTTCTCGATCATCGTGCGCGCGATCTCGATGTTCTCGTCGAGCGGCACGGCCGACCCGTCCCACATGTGCGACTGGAAGATCGGGTTGCGGCCCTGGCGGACCTCCTCCTCGCTCGCGGCGATGAGGGGCATGACGAAGCCGTCGAGGGCGTCCTTCGGGCAGTGGTCCGTGTGCAGCGCGACCGTGACGTCGTAGTTCTTCGCGACCTCGTGGGCGAAGCGGGCCATCGCGAGGGCGCCGGCGGCGCGGTTCTTCACGGTGTGCCCGGCGAAGTAGTCGGCGCCACCGGTCGTGACCTGGAGGATGCCGTCCGAGCCGGCCTCCTGCAGGCCCTGGAGGACCGCGTTGATCGTCTGGGAGGAGGACACGTTCACCGCGGGGTAGGCGAACTTGCCGGCCTTCGCTCGTTCGAGCATCTCGGCGTACTGTTCCGGCGTTGCGATGGGCACTGCGATCTCCTTCGACTGGTGGTTCCCCGCCGAGCCTAGTCAGGGCTCCTCAACGGGTTACAGCGTGCACGTCCGTGCACCCGTGCGGCCGCCCCGGAGCCCGGTCGGTAGGCTCTGGTCGTGACTCCCACGACTGAGACCGGCTCCCTGTTCCTCCAGCCCGACCGCAACCTGGCGCTCGAGCTCGTGCGTGCGACGGAGGCCGCCGCGATCCGTGCGCAGCCGTGGGTCGGCCGGGGCGAGAAGAACCTCGCGGACGGCGCAGCCGTCGACGCGATGCGGAAGTTCCTCGGCACGGTGAACTTCGACGGCGTGGTCGTCATCGGCGAGGGCGAGAAGGACGACGCCCCGATGCTCTTCAACGGCGAGCACGTCGGCAACGGCCACGGCCCGGCCTGCGACATCGCGGTCGACCCGATCGACGGCACCTCGCTCACCGCCGCCGGCCGGCAGAACGCCATCTCCGTGATGGCCGTCTCCGACCGCGGCTCGATGTACGACCCGTCGGCGGTGTTCTACATGGACAAGATCGCCGCGGGCCCCGAGGGTCGTGGCGTCCTCGACCTCGAGAAGCCGATCGGCGAGAACATCCGCGCGCTCGCGAAGGCGAAGCACAAGGACATCGAGGACATGCAGATCGCCGTCCTCGACCGTCCGCGCCACGACGAGCTCATCCGCGCGATCCGCGCAACGGGCGCCGGCACGCGCCTGCTGCTCGACGGCGACGTCGCCGGTGGCATCTCGGCGGCACTGCCCGGTTCGAAGATCGACATGTGCGTCGGTGTCGGCGGTACGCCCGAGGGCATCATCACCGCGTGCGCGATCAAGGCGCTCGGCGGCGTGATCCTCGGCAAGCTCCAGCCCAAGGACGACGAGGAGCGCCAGAAGGCACTCGACGCCGGGCACGACCTGGACAAGGTCCTCGACCAGGACGACCTCGTGACGGGCGACAACACGTTCTTCGTCGCGACGGGCGTCACCGACGGTGTCCTCGTGGACGGTGTCCGCCGGTCGCGCGGTGTCATCCACACCGACTCGCTCGTGCTCCGCTCGCGCTCGAACACGATCCGCCGCATCCAGGCCGACCACCGCGCCGAGAAGTGGTTCTGATCCGTCCGGACCGCTGACGGCCGTCGGGACACCTGACCGCTCGCACGACGAGAAGCACCCCGAACCACGGGATCACGTGGTTCGGGGTGCTTCTCGTCGTGCCGGAGCACCTCGCGCCGTGGCGCCTCGTGCCGTGGCGCCGCGCGGTCAGTCCTCGTCGAGGGCGCCGACGAGCTCCGGCGCGGTGAGCAGCCGCGGCTCGTCGTCGATCGTCGCCGGGTCGGCGAGCACCTTCGACTCGTCGAGCAGCGACAGCCGCCGGGCGCTCGGCAGCACCTGGCGCTCGAGCGACCCCACGAAGCGGTTGTAGTCGACGACGGACCCCCGGATCGCCCGGCCGAGCTTGTCGACGTGCCCGCCCATGGTGGCCAGGCGGCCGTACAGCTCGCGGGACACCCGGAAGAGCTCGCGTGCCTCGGCGGTGACGACGTCCTGCTGCCACGAGAACGCCACCGTCTTCAGCACCGACCACAGCGTGACGGGTGACGCCAGTGCGATGCGCTTGCGGAAGGCGTGGTCGAGCAGTCCGGGGTCGGCGGCCAGCGCGCTCGAGACCAGCGACTCGGACGGGATGAACGCGATCGTCAACTCGGGCGACGCGTCGTAGCCCGTCCAGTACTCGCGGGCGGCGAGGGCGTCGACGTGCGCCCGGAGCGCCTTGACGTGCTGCGCGATGAGCTGCTCGCGCCGGGCACCCTCGGCACCCGTCGCGCTCGCCGGGATCTCGGCCGCCTGCAGGTAGGCGCTGAACGGCACCTTCGCGTCGACGGCGATCGTCTTGCCGCCGGGCAGGTGCACGACCATGTCGGGTCGGGCGGTCCCCGCGGTCGTCGTGACGGAGGACTGCACGTCGAAGTCCACGCGTTCGAGGAGCCCCGCGGCCTCGACGACGTTCCGGAGCTGTGTCTCGCCCCACACGCCGCGGGTGCTGTTCGAGGACAGGGCGCTCGCGAGGGTGTCCGCCGTCGCGCGGAGCCGTTCCTCGGACTCGGCGGCGGATCGCAGCTGCGCGGAGAGGGCACCGTACTGCTCGCTGCGGGACTGCTCGAGTTCGGCGATCTTCGCGCGCATGACGTCGAGCGTCTGCGCGACCGGGCTCAGCGCCGACAGCACCTTCGACTCGCCCTGGTTCCGCGCCGCGTCGGCGCCGTGCATGCGCTGCACGAGGTGCTCGAGCTCGGCGGCACGGCGTTCGAGGGAGTCGACCTGCCGGCGGTACTGGGCGTCCTGGGCGTCGAGGCGCTCCTCGGCGTCGGCGCGCACCGAGTCGAGCTGCGCACGCAGCACGTCGGCCGTCGCCCGTGCGGCTGCCGCGTCCACCCCGGCGCGCGAGCGGGCGAGCGACCACGCGACGACGGCACCGACGGCCGTACCGAGGACGAGGCCGATGACCAGGGCGAGGATCTGCATGTCGTGACCCTGGCAGGTCCCACCGACACGCGCCTCCGGGCCGGAGAGGCGCCCGACAGCAGCCCGGTCCATGTACTGACATCAGCGCAAAGTCCGTGTACAGTCGTGCTCGTCCGCCGATGAAGCCGCCCGGAAGGTCCCGCGTCGCATGACCGACGAAGCCCCGCACGTCCACGACGTGATCACGATGGGACGCGTCAGTGTCGACGTCTACCCACAGCAGACCGGACCGCTCGAGGACGTCACCACCTTCTCGAAGTCCGTCGGTGGGAGCGCGACCAACGTCGCCGTCGCCGCCGCCCGGCACGGCGCGGACGCAGCGGTGATCACCCGCACCGGCAACGACCCCTTCGGCCGCTACATCGCCCGCACCCTGCCCGAGTTCGGCGTCGCGAACGACTTCGTCGAGCCGGTCGAGGGCCTCAACACGCCCGTGGCGTTCTGTGAGATCTTCCCGCCGGACGACTTCCCGCTCTACTTCTACCGCGCGCCGAAGGCGCCGGACCTGATGATCACGTCGGAGTCCCTGCCGCTGCACGCGATCGAACGGACGCGGGTGTTCTGGACGACCGTGACGGGACTCAGCGAGGAGCCGAGCCGCAGCGCGCACGACGCGGCCGCCGCGGCACGGAGCGCGGCACTGCGGGCGCCGGGCGCCACCGGGCGGCACACCGTGCTCGACCTCGACTACCGAGCGGTGTTCTGGCCCGAGCCGGCGGCCGCGACGCGCGAGGTCGCCGTCGCTCTCGACCACGCCACCGTCGCCGTCGGCAACCGTGAGGAGTGCGAGATCGCCGTGGGGGAGACCGACCCCCTGCGCGCCGCCGACGCCCTGCTCGAGCGCGGCGTCGAGCTCGCGATCGTGAAGCAGGGCCCGAGGGGCGTGCTGGCGAAGACCCGCGACGAGACCGTCGCGTACCGACCGCACGCCGTCGACGTCGTCAACGGCCTCGGGTCCGGCGACGGGTTCGGCGGAGCACTCGTGCACGGGCTGCTGCAGGGCTGGAGCCTCGACCGCACCCTCGCCTTCGCGAACGCGGCCGGGGCGATCGTCGCCACCCGGTTCGAGTGCTCGACCGCGATGCCGACGAGCGACGAGGTCGAGGGCTTCCTGCGCACGAACCCCGCGCCGGCGACCGCGGAGGAGGGCGTCGGTGCCTGAGGTCAGCCCGGCCGACTTCGCCCGGTTGCGCGACCTGCGCGCCGGGTCACCGGAACACGTCGCGGAGGTCCTGCGGACCCGGATCCGCCGTCCGCTGCTCGCCGAGGACGGCAGGCTCCTCATCGTCGCCGCGGACCACCCCGCGCGCGGTGCGCTCGCGGTCCGCGACGACGCCTCGGCGATGGCCGACCGGTACGACCTGCTCGAACGGCTCGTCGTGGCCCTCGGCCGCCCGGGCGTCGACGGGGTCCTCGGCACGCCGGACGTCCTCGAGGACCTGGCGCTCCTCGGGGCGCTCGACGGCAAGGTCGTCGTCGGCTCGATGAACCGCGGCGGCCTGCGCGGAGCATCGTTCGAGCTCGACGACCGCTACACCGCGTACTCGGCGCAGGCGATCACGGACGCCGGGCTCGACGTCGCGAAGCTGCTCGTCCGGATCGCGCTCGACGATCCCGGCACCGCCTCGACGCTCGAGGCGACGGCGCGGGCGGTGACCGAGGCCGCGGCCCTGCAGCTTCCGATCATGCTCGAGCCGTTCATGTCCTCGTGGCGGGACGGCAGGGTCGTCAACGACCTGAGCGCCGACGCCGTCATCACGTCGATGGCGATCGCCGCCGGCCTGGGCGAGTCGAGCGCCTACAGCTGGCTCAAGGTCCCGGTCGTCGACGACATGGCACGCGTGATGGCTGCGACCACCCTGCCGACGCTGCTGCTCGGCGGCGACCCGTCGGGCAGTCCGGACGAGACGTACGCCGCCTGGGACGACGCGCTCGCCCTGCCGGGCGTCCGCGGGCTCGTCGTCGGTCGCACCCTGCTCTACCCGCAGGACGGCGACGTCGCCGCCGCCGTCGACGTCGCCGCCGCCCTCGTCCACAGCCGGGAGGCACGGGGCGATCGCTCCACACCGGCTCGCCGTCGCGCCGACTCGCCTGCCCCGTCCGCCGCCCTGGACCCGTCCGTCCCGGAAGGAAGCACCGCATGACCACCAGCACCGAGACCAGCGCCGGCAGCACGACGGTCGGGCACTGGATCGACGGCGAGCACGTCGCCTCGGCCTCCGGTCGGACCGCCCCGGTCCACGACCCGGCGCTCGGCGTCGTGACGAAGCGGGTCGCCCTGGCCGACGAGGCCGAGGTCCAGCGGGCGATCGCGAGTGCCAAGGCGGCGTTCCCGGCGTGGTCGGACCTGTCGCTCGCGAAGCGCCAGCAGATCATGTTCGCGTTCCGTGAGGTCCTCAACCGGGACAAGGCCGAGCTCGCCGAGATCATCACGAGCGAGCACGGCAAGGTCATCGACGACGCCCTGGGGGAGATCGCCCGCGGGCAGGAGGTGGTCGAGCTGGCGACGAACATCCCGTCGCTGATGAAGGGCGAGTTCTCGGACCAGGTGTCGACCGGCATCGACGTGTACTCGATCCGTCAACCGCTCGGCGTCGTGGGCATCATCTCGCCCTTCAACTTCCCGGCGATGGTGCCGCTCTGGTTCCTGCCGATCGCGATCGCCGCCGGCAACACCGTCGTGCTCAAGCCCAGCGAGAAGGACCCGTCCGCCGCGATGTGGCTCGCGCGGAAGTTCCGGGAGGCCGGTCTGCCCGACGGCGTGTTCACGGTGCTCAACGGCGACAAGGCAGCGGTCGACGGGCTCCTCACCAGCCCCGACGTCGAGTCGATCTCGTTCGTCGGGTCCACGCCGATCGCCCGGTACGTGTCCGAGACGGGCACGAAGCACGGCAAGCGCGTCCAGGCGCTCGGCGGGGCGAAGAACCACATGCTGGTGCTGCCGGACGCGGACCTCGACCTCGTCGCGGACAACGCGGTCAACGCGGGCTTCGGCTCGGCCGGTGAGCGCTGCATGGCGATCTCGGTGGTGGTGGCGGTCGAGCCGGTCGCCGACGAGCTGATCGCGAAGATCAGCGAGCGCGCGGCGACGCTGCGCGTCGGCGACGGACGTCGGGGCTGCGACATGGGCCCGCTCGTCACCGAGCAGCACCGCGACAGGGTCGCTTCGTACATCGAGGTCGCCGAGCAGGACGGAGCCGAGGTCGTGGTGGACGGCCGCACCGTGCGACCCGACGGCGACGAGAACGGCTTCTGGCTCGGCCCGACGCTGATCGACCGGGTGCCGACGTCGAGTCGCGTCTACACCGAGGAGATCTTCGGTCCGGTGCTCTCGGTCGTCCGGGTGCAGTCCTACGACGAGGGGCTCGAGCTGATCAACTCCGGCGCCTTCGGCAACGGCACCGCGATCTTCACGAACGACGGCGGAGCCGCTCGACGATTCCAGCGCGACGTGCAGGTCGGCATGATCGGCATCAACGTGCCGATCCCGGTGCCGGTGGCCTACTACTCGTTCGGCGGCTGGAAGAACTCGCTGTTCGGCGACCACAAGGCGTACGGCGCCGACGGGGTGGCCTTCTTCACCAGGCAGAAGGCGATCACCTCCCGCTGGCTCGACCCGGCAGTGCACGGCGGTGTCGACCTCGGCTTCCCGTCGAACGGCTGACGCGCAGCATGGCGAACGAACAGCAGCAGCGCGACCGCTGGTTCATCCCGGCGGGCTCCCGCCCCGAGGCGGGCTGGACCGACGTGGTCGACGGCCGCGTCGAGGGGTGGACGCACACCGGTCTGCGGACCGGCGCCCTGCAGGACGGGGGCGAGCTGCGCCTCCCGGCCGACGCGGTCGAGCGCCTCGTCGTCCCGCTCGCCGGCAGCTTCACCGTGGCGTACGACGACACCGAGCAGGCGCTCGAGGGACGCACCGGCGTCTTCGAGGGGCCGACCGACGTCCTCTACCTGGGGTCCGGCACCGCCGCGACGATCACCGGCTCCGGTCGTGTCGCCGTGGCCGAGGCGCCCACGGCGACGGTCCGGCCGAGCACGTACATCGCCCGCGTCGACGTCCCCGTGGAACTCCGCGGCACGGGGCAGTCGAGCCGGCAGGTGCACAACTTCGGGACCCCGGCCGCCCTCGACGCGGTGCGGTTCATCGTCTGCGAGGTGATCACGCCGGCCGGCAACTGGTCGTCGTACCCGCCGCACAAGCACGACACGAACCGCCCGGGCGAGGAGTCGGACCTCGAGGAGATCTACTACTACGAAGCCGCCGTGGCCCGTGGTGTGCAGGCTCCCGAGCAGGCCGACCCCTTCGCCCTGCACCGCACGTACGCCTCGGACGACCGGCCCATCGACGAGTTCCGCCAGGTGCGGACCGGGGACATCGCCCTCGTGCCGTACGGCTGGCACGGACCGGCCGTCGCGGCACCGGGCTACGACATGTACTACCTCAACGTCATGGCCGGACCGGACCCGGAGCGCGTCTGGAACATCACCGACGACCCCGCCCACGGGTGGGTCCGGCAGACGTGGACCTCGGAACCGATCGACCCGCGCCTGCCCTACGAGAAGGAGCCCTCCCGATGAGCCAGCACGCCGGCCCGGAGCAGACCCGTCGGATGACCGTCGGTCAGGCGCTCGTCGCGTTCCTGGCGAACCAGTGGACCGTCGACGGTGATCACCGCGAGCGCACGATCCCGGGGATCTTCGGCATCTTCGGGCACGGCAACGTCGCCGGTCTCGGGCAGGCGATCAAGCAGCTCCACGTCGACCAGCCCGGCCTGCTGCCGTACCACCAGGCCCGCAACGAGCAGGCGATGGTGCACCAGGCCGTCGGGTTCGCCCGGATGCACCGCCGCCGGGCGACCTTCGCGTCGACGGCCTCGGTCGGCCCCGGCGCGGCGAACATGCTCACCGGCGCCGCGCTCGCGACGACCAACCGGCTGCCCGCGCTCCTGCTGCCGTCGGACACCTTCGCCACCCGCAGGACCGATCCGGTGCTGCAGCAGATCGAGATGCCGCACGACCCGTCGCTGCAGGTGACGGACGCGTTCCGGCCGCTGTCGCGGTTCTTCGACCGCGTCGAACGGCCCGAGCAGCTGTTCCCGATCGCGCTCGCCGCGATGCGGGTGCTCACCGACCCGGCCGAGACCGGCGCCGTGACGATCGCCCTGCCCGAGGACGTCCAGGCCGAAGCGCTCGACGTGCCGGTGACGTTCCTGCAACCGCGCGAGTGGCACGTCCGGCGTCCGCTGCCGGAACGCGGACCGCTGGCCCGTGCGGTCGAGGCGATCCGGAGCGCCGAGCGTCCCGTGGTCGTGGCCGGTGGTGGCGTGCTCTACTCGGGTGCCGAGGACGAACTCGCGGCCTTCGTCGAGACGACGGGCATCCCCGTCGGCACCTCGCAGGCGGGCGGCGGCTCGCTCGTCTGGGACCACCCGCAGTACCTCGGCGGCATCGGGGCGACGGGGACGGCTGCGGCGAACGCGATCGCCGCACGGGCCGACGTCGTGATCGGCATCGGCACGCGGTACAGCGACTTCACCACGGCGTCCCGGACGGCGTTCCAGGACCCCGACGTGACCTTCGTCAACGTGAACGTCGCCGCGTTCGACGCCCACAAGCACGGCTCGCAGCTGCCGCTGGTCGCGGACGCCCGGGAGGCGCTGGTCGCGCTGACCGAGATGCTCACGGCAGGTTCGTCGGACGCCCCGTCGTACGCCGTCTCCGCCGGGTACGCCGCCGAGGTCGCGTCGCGGAAGCAGGAGTGGGACGCCGTCGTCGACGCCGCGTCCGTGCCGTCCGGACGCGCGGTCCCGGGCCAGTCGGAGATCATCGGCGCGGTCCGGGCGGCGACGGACCCGCGCGACGTCGTGGTCCAGGCAGCCGGCTCGCTGCCCGGCGACCTGCACAAGCTCTGGCGGGTCCGCGACCCGCTCGGGTACCACGTCGAGTACGCCTTCTCGTGCATGGGCTACGAGATCGCCGGCGGCATCGGTGTGCGACGCGGCGCCCCGGACCGCGACGCGATCGTCCTCGTCGGCGACGGTTCGTACCTGATGCTGCACACCGAGCTGGTGACGGCGGTCGCCGAGGGCATCAAGGTCGTCGTCGTGCTCGTGCAGAACGACGGCTACGCGTCGATCGGCCGCCTGTCCGAGACCGTCGGTTCCGAGCGCTACGGCACGGAGTACCGCTACCGGGACGACACCGGGTCGTTCGAGAACGACGAGGTGCTGCCCGTCGACCTCGCCGCGAACGCGCGCTCCTACGGCGTCGACGTGATCGAGGTCCGCCCCGGCCCGGACGTGATCGCCGACCTGACCGCGGCCGTGCGGCAGGCCAAGGCGAACGACCACACCACGCTGGTGCACGTGCACGCCGACCCGCTCGCCCCCGCCCCCGAGGGTGACGGCTGGTGGGACGTCCCCGTCGCCGAGACCTCGACCCTGCCGAGCACCCGGCGGGCCCGCGCCGAGTACGAGCAGCAGGTCGCGTCGCAGCGCCCCCTGCTCGGCTGAACGAACCCATCCCACGAAGGACGACGACGTCATGACCGACACCGCCGACACCGCTGCCACCGACGCAGCGGCCGCCCCCGCCGCGATCCGCATCGGTACCGCCCCCGACTCCTGGGGCGTCTGGTTCCCGGACGACCCGGGCCAGGTGCCGTGGCAGCGCTTCCTCGACGAGGCCGCAGCAGCCGGCTACACGTGGATCGAGCTCGGTCCGTACGGGTACCTGCCCACCGATCCGGCGCAGCTGTCCGACGAGCTCGAGTCCCGCGGCCTCCGGCTGTCCGCCGGCACGGTCTTCACCGGGTTCCACAAGGGTGACGACCAGTTCCAGCGGGCGTGGGACCAGGCGGTCGCGGTCGCCGGGCTCGCGTCGGCGCTCGGTGCCCGGCACCTCGTGACGATCCCGGACCTCTGGCGCTCGGACGCGACCGGTGCGGTGCTCGAGTCGCGGACCCTGACCGACGAGCAGTGGGAGCGCCTCGGCAGGGGACACGACCAGCTGGGCAAGGCGCTGCTCGAGGAGTTCGGCGTCCGCCAGCAGTTCCACACGCACGCCGACAGCCACGTCGGCACGTACCGCGAGACCGTGCGCTTCCTCGAGGAGACCGACCCGCGGTACACGAACCTGTGCCTGGACACCGGGCACTTCGCCTACTACGGCGGCGACAACCTCCGCATGATCGCCGAACACCCGGAGCGCATCGGCTACCTCCACCTCAAGCAGGTCGACACCGAGCTGCTGTTCGACGTGCTCAAGAACGACGTGCCCTTCGCGACGGCCGTGGCGCAGGGCATCATGACCGAGCCGCCGCACGGCACCCCCGAGCTCGCCCCGGTCATCGAGGCCGTCGCCCGGATCGACCCGGACGTCTTCGGCATCGTCGAGCAGGACATGTACGGGTGCTCGGTCGACGCCCCCGGCCCGATCGCCGAGCGCACCGTCCAGCACATCCTCGAGTCGACCGCCTCGGCGCGCGTCCGCTGACCCCCCAGGAGAACCCCGTGAGCACCACCGAGAACCTCCGCGTCGCCGTCGTCGGAGCCGGCGCGATGGGCAGCGACCACGTCCGTCGCATCACGTCCACGATCGCCGGCGCAGACGTCGTCGCCGTCGTCGACCCGGACACCGCCCGGGCCACCGCCACCGCCGAGCGGGCACCGGGGGCGCTCACCGCAGCGTCGTTCGAGGACGCCCTCGACGCGACGCCGATCGATGCCGTGCTCGTCGCGACGCCCGGGTTCCTGCACGAGCCCGTCCTCGTTCCGGCGATCGAGCGTGGTCTCGCCGTCCTGTGCGAGAAACCCCTCACCACGAGCGCGGAGGACTCCCTGCGCATCGTCGAGCTCGAGCAGGCGAGGTCCGACCGCCCACGGATCCAGGTCGGCTTCATGCGTCGCTTCGACAAGGGGTACCAGGAGCTCCGGGCACTCCGCGAGTCCGGCACGAACGGCGCGCTGCTCGCCCTGCACCACGCGCACCGCAACCCGACGACGCCGCCGAACTTCAGCGAGTCGATGCTCATCCACGACTCGGTCATCCACGAGATCGACATCATCCCGTTCCTCACGGGCGAGCCGATCGTCGCGGTCGAGGTGAAGAAGCCCCGCAGGAACTCGCTCGGACCGGTCGACCTGCCGGAGCCGCAGTTCGTGCTGTTCACCACCGCGTCGGGCACCATGGCGATCGTCGAGATCAACGTCAACGCGCAGTTCGGGTACCAGGTGACGACCGACGCCGTGTTCGAGTCCGGCGTCGCGTACATCGGGCGCGAGACGACGATGAACGTCGTGTCGGCCGGTGTCTCGGGCCAGGGCGTCACCCCGTCCTTCGTCGAGCGCTTCGGCGCCGCGTACGACGAGGAGGTCCAGCGCTGGGTGGACGCTGCCCGCACCGGGGGCATCGACGGGCCGAGCGCCTGGGACGGCTACACGGCGTCGGTCGTCGCCGAGGTCGCCGTGCGGGCGCAGCAGACCGGCGCCCTCGAGCACGTGACCTACGCCACCGCGAAGCCCGCGTTCTACGACACGACGCCTGACGCCTGAGGACGCACCCTGACGAAGGACGCCTGACGGCGGCGCCCGGCGGCGGGCGCCCGGCGACGGAGGTGCCGGCACCGGTGCTGGAGACGGGCCGTGTACCGGACGGGAGGCGCGGTGCATGCTGGCACCGCGCCTCCCGTCCGCGACGGCGCACCGCCACCCCCCCCCACCCACAGGAGGCACCATGCCGCTCGTCCGCATCGATCTCGTCACCGGTCGCACCCCGGAGCAGGTGCGTGCCGTCGCCGACGCGATCCACACCGCCATCGTCGCCGAGTACGGCATCCCCGAGCGCGACCGGTTCCAGGTGATCACCGAGCACCCGGCGCAGCAGATCATCGCGCAGGACGCCGGTCTCGGCTTCGAGCGGACCGAGGGCGTCGTCATGGTCCAGGTCTTCACCCAGGGCGGTCGGAGCGACGAGGCGAAGCAGGGTCTCTACCGCGCCGTGCACGACCGGCTCGCCGAGGTCGGCGTCGCGAGCGAGGACGTCTTCATCGGCTACGTGGAGAACGGGCCGCAGGACTGGTCGTTCGGGTTCGGCCGCGCCCAGTACGTGACCGGCGAGCTCGGCGTCCCCTCCGCCGGCTGAGGCAGCGGGTCCGCCGGCCTACTTGTCGACGAGGGTGACCTCGAACGAGTAGCGGTCCGGGCGGTAGCAGTGCATCCCGTACTCCACCGCCCGGCCCGACGCGTCGTACGCCGTGCGGCTCATCGTCAGGACCGGGTCACCGTCCTCGATCTCGAGCAGCGAGGCCTCGTCGTCGGTGGCCGCCCGTGCCCCGATCCGTTGCTTCGCGACCCGCATCGTGACACCCCGGCCGCGGAGCAGCTGGTACAGCCCGTGCGTCCGCAGGTCCTCGTCGGTGATCGCCGTGAACTCGGGCGGCAGGAAGTTCTCGAGGATCGCCATCGGGACGTCCTCGGCGAAGCGGACGCGGCGGATGTGGACGACCGGCGTGCCCGGGGCGGTGCCGAGGGCCTCGGCGACGACGTCGCTCGCCGGCAGGTCCGTGCGCTCGAGCAGCGTGGTCGCCGGTGCCTGCGAGCCCTGCGCGAGGTCGTCGTACAGGCTCGTCAGCTCCACCTTGCGCGTCACGGGGCCGTGCACGACCTGCGTGCCGATCCCTCGACGACGGACGAGCAGCCCCTTGTCGACCAGGTCCTGGATGGCTCGGCGGATCGTCGGGCGCGAGAGCCCGAGTCGCTCGCCGAGGGCGATCTCGTTCTCGAGCCGTGCGCCGGGCGGCATCGCGCCGGAGCGGATCGCCTCCTCGAGCCGCGATGCGACCTGGAAGTACAGCGGCACCGGCCCGGAGCGGTCCAGGTCCGTGGAGAAGTCGGACGGCAGCTGGCCCTCGTTGGTCATCGCGGTCCTCCGGGTGGGGAGGGCACCGGCGACGGCACCCCACGGCTATGTCGTGACAATAGCACCGGACTCCGCGCGGCCCGGCCCCCCGGGATCGTCAGTCGGCGAAGATCATCGGACGGTTCGACAGCCGCGGCTGGGCTGCCGCACGGGGCTGCTCCGTCCGCGGTCGCACCGGCGCGATGTGCACCCGGGTGGCCGCACCGAGCGCCTCGACCGTGTCGCACCCGTGCTGCCCCGCGGCGTGCACGACGATCGCGGCGCAGGCCTCGGCGTCGGCAGCGGCGTCGTGGTGCTGGAAGCCCTCGTACCCGGCCGCGCGGGCCGCCATCGGGAGTCGGTAGGAGTCGAGCGTGTAGGTCTTGCGCGCCACCTGGAGCGAGCACAGCGAGTGGTGCTGCGCCAGTTCCGTGCCGGTCGCCGAGCAGCCGCCGGCGATCACACCCATGTCGAACCGGGCGTTGTGCGCGACCAGGACGTCCCCCTCGGCGAACGCCACGATGTCCCGGTACTGCTCGGCCCACCCCTTCGCCCCGACCACGTCCGTCGCGACGATGCCGTGGATGCGGGTGTTCCACTCGAGGAACGCGTCGTGGCCCTGCGGTGGCTGGATGAACCAGGAGGCCCGCTCGACCACGCGGCCGCCGCGGACCTTGACGAGTCCGACGGAGCAGGCGCTCGCGGGGGAGCTGTTCGCGGTCTCGAAGTCGATCGCGGTGAAGTTCAACGGCACGCCCTCGATGGTCGCACGGGGTTCCGACATCACCCGCGCGCGGCCTCGGCGTTGCGGCCCGGCGCGGTAGCGTCCGAGGCGTGACCGCCACCGCCACCACGACCCCGCTCGTCCTCGTCCTGCCCGGTGCCGGGTACGGGCAGCAGGCGCCCCTGCTCTGGTGGACGCGCGCGATCGCCGCGCAGCACGGCGTCGAGGTCGTCGCGCCGGCGTGGACGGTCGACGCCGCAGCGAAGGACGACCCGGTGGCCTTCGTCGAGCGCCACGTCGCGGGCGCACTCGACGGCCGCCGCCCGGACCTCGTCGTCGCGAAGTCGTTCGGGTGCTCCGCCCTGCCCTGGGCGGTCCGCCACGGCGTCGACGGGGTCTGGCTCACGCCGGTCCTCACCGATCCGGCCGTCGTCGCCGCGCTCGCCGCGGCGGGCACCGGTTCGCTCGCCGTCGGCGGCTCCGCCGACCCCATGTGGCTGCCCTCCGCGGTCGGGACGACACGCGCCGGACTGCACACGGTGGACGGTGCGGACCACGCGCTCGAGGTGCGCGGTGACTGGCGCGGTTCCCAGCGCCTCCAGGCCGAGGTGCTCGCCCTGGTCGACGAGCGCCTCAGAGCGCTGGTGTCCTGACCCGCCGCGACGTACAGTCGGCGCATGGGGGAGCCGAGGGACCTGGACGAGCTGTTGGCGGGCGCACACCGCGTGGACGCGCGGCCGCACACCGTGCGGCGTGGGATCGGTCTCGGGACCACCCTGCTCGTGACCGCGGTGCTGGTCGCCGGCATCGTGCTCGGGATCGCGCACGGCCTGCTGCTCACGTTCGTGAGCTTCCTGTCCGGCATCTGGCCGTCCTGACGGCACCGGCCTGGAGGACCGGGTCGGCTCCGGCGGGCCGCCGCCGGTAGGCTGTGCTCCCGTGGCTCTCACCATCGGAATCGTCGGTCTCCCGAACGTCGGCAAGTCGACCCTGTTCAACGCCCTGACCAAGAACCAGGTCCTCGCCGCGAACTACCCGTTCGCGACGATCGAACCGAACGTCGGCGTGGTGAACCTGCCCGACCCGCGGCTCGACCAGCTCGCGACGCTCTTCAGCTCCGAGAAGACCGTGCCCGCGCCCGTGTCGTTCGTCGACATCGCCGGCATCGTGAAGGGTGCGAGCGAGGGCGAGGGCCTCGGCAACAAGTTCCTCGCGAACATCCGCGAGGCCGACGCCATCGCGCAGGTCGTCCGTGGCTTCACCGACGACGACGTCGTGCACGTGGCGAACAAGGTCTCGCCGAAGGACGACCTCGAGGTCATCAACACCGAGCTCATCCTCGCGGACCTCGAGACCATCGAGAAGGCGCTGCCCCGGTACGAGAAGACCGTGAAGCTCAAGCAGGCCGAGCCGATCGTGCTCGAGACCGCGAACGAGGCGAGGGCGGCGCTCGAGCAGGGCACGCTGCTCTCCGCGACCTCGATCGACCTCGCGCCGATCGCCGAGCTCGGCCTCCTGTCGGCCAAGCCGTTCATCTTCGTCTTCAACGTCGACGAGGCGATCCTGACCGACGAGTCCCGCAAGGCCGAGCTGGCCGCGCTCGTGGCACCGGCGCAGGCCGTGTTCCTCGACGCCCAGGTCGAGTCGGAGCTCATCGAGCTCGACCCCGAGGACGCCGCCGAACTGCTCGAGTCGACCGGGCAGACCGAGTCCGGCCTCGACCAGCTCGCCCGCATCGGGTTCGACACCCTCGGGCTGCAGACCTACCTGACCGCCGGGCCGAAGGAAGCCCGGGCGTGGACGATCGGCAAGGGGTGGAAGGCTCCCCAGGCTGCCGGCGTGATCCACACCGACTTCGAGAAGGGCTTCATCAAGGCCGAGGTCATCTCGTTCGAGGACCTCATGGCGGCGGGCTCGATCGCGGAGGCCCGTGCGCACGGCAAGGCCCGCATCGAGGGCAAGGACTACGTCATGCAGGACGGCGACGTGGTGGAGTTCCGCTTCAACAACTGACCGGTACGCGGCGGCCGACGGCTGTCGGCCGCCGCGCTCGGAAGTCCGGTCAGGCCGTCTCGAGGTCCCACACCGGCGGCACGTACTCGCGCGACCAGCCCTCGCGGAGTCGGGTGACCGCACGGTCGAACGACTCGAGCAGGTCCATCTCCGGCCGCACCATCGACTGCAGCTGCAGCCCCTCGTACGTCGCGAGGAGCTGCTCGGCGCCACGAGCCGGCTCCATGGTGCGCGGCTCCCGGCCGAGCTCGACGTCCCGCTGCAGGGCCGCCAGCACGAACCCGTGGAAGCGACGCCAGCGCAGGTGGAGCATCGGTGCGAGCGGGTGGTGCGGCGTCGCGGCGATGTTGAGCGTCGAGGTCAGGAAGCGCATGAGTGACGGGTCGGCGACGTTCGCGCGGACGATGGCGCGGAGGAACACGATCGTGCCGCTGCGCTCGGCGATCGGCAGCAGCGCGGTGGTCCGCTGGTCGTTCCACTGGTCGATGGTGGCGAGCAGGAGTCCGTCCCAGGTCGGGAACACCTCGGTGACGACGTCGAGCGGCTGCGACGCCTCGGTGGCCACGTGCTCGTACGACACCTCGTGCAGGGCGTTCGCGCGGAGCACACGGATCATCGCGTCGACGATCTCGACCCGGAGCAGCGCTGACGTGTCGAGGGGGTGGAACGATCGCATGGGTCCAGTCCACCGGGTGTGTGCTGCCCTGACCAGTCCCCAGAACTGGGAAGAGCCGATCTCCGCAGCCGCGCAGTCCCGGCGTGGCGGAGGAGCAGCGCGTCCCCCGGGGCGCGTCCGAGCTGAGTGCCCTTCGAGGATGCAGCGTTGACTGGACCGATGAAGTACGTGGTCTACGGAGAGAACCGAGTGATGACCGGCGACGCGATCGCCGAGGCGGTGCTCGCCTACGCCGCTGCGCTCGGCGAGAACGGCACGACGGACATCGTCGAGATCCCGACCGCGGACGCCGAGGGCTACGGCACCACGGCGGAGGTCCTGCTCGGCCCGGCTTCCCAGATCATGGTCGAGGCGGCGCCGGACGACGAGCTGGAGCCCGAGGACGAGGACCTGGTCAACGAGCTCGGGCGCCGCATCGCGGTGGTGGGCGGCGGACGGTTCACGGACGCCGCGTCGTCGCACTCCGACGAGCCGGAGGCCAAGCGCCTCCGGACGGACCCGCCTGAGGTCTGACCGGCGCACGCCCCGAGGAGTGGACTGGCCACGGAACGCACACTCCAGACCTCCTCGCACACGCGGTACCTACCGTCGAGGGAGAGATGAGGAGGAGACGTGAAGTACATCAACTACGACGCGAGCCAGATCCTCACCGGGGACCTGATCGCGGACGCGGTCGCCGACTACGCGGCCGTCCTCGGAGCGAACTCGCGCACCGACACGATCACGGTGCCGAGCGTCGGTGACGACGGCTCGGTGTCGACGTCGATCCTGCTCGTCGGCCCGGCGAGCGAGCTCTGCGTGACGGTCGCCCCGGACGACGAGCTCGAGCCCGAGGACCCGGCGTTCATCCGTCGCCTGCGCGACGCGGCACGGCGTGCGGGTCCGGCGCTCCCGGTGAACGCGGACGGTGGCACGCGCTTCCGCGGAGCCGAGGGGCCGTCGTCGTACGGGCCGGCCTGACACCCTGAAGGCACAGACGACGAACGCCGCCGGCGCTGAGCCGGCGGCGTTCGTCGTGTGTGGACCGGGAACCGTGTGAGCGGTTCCGGCGGGTCCGACCTAGGCGGCCAGGGCGAGCTCGCCCTTGCCGACGCGGCGCGCGAGCAGGATGGTCCGGCTCGACTCGCCCCGCCAGGAGCGGCCGGGTACGGTCCAGCCGGCCTCGCCGTCGATGTCCACGCGTGCGTCACGCGTGACGAACAGGCGCAGGTCGTCGGCCGCGATGCGGACGAGGTACTCGCGCTGCGAGCGGTCGTCGCGGACCGGGAACTCGGCGATGCGGTCGGGGGAGACGGTGGGGGCCGCGAGTGCGGTCCCGGAGATGGTGATGCGGTCGTTGCTGGTCATGGTGGTGCGGTACTTCCTGGTCGTTCGGCACCCGGCCGTGCTCTGGTCGGCGGACTCCGTGGTCCGGCACGACGCATCGGCTGCGGGTGCGCACGTCGTGTCTCGACGTGCTGCTCGTCCGTTCGGATCGAGCGGTGGTCTCGGTGGAATGCGACCCGGCGGGTCGGTACGAGACGTGCTGGTGTGCGCGAGTCAGATGGGTTCGCTGCAGTGCACCAATGAGACACTATACGTCGCTTCGTCCGGAACGTCCAGCAAGACGGACGGGAGGCGCGGTGCGAGCGTGCACCGCGCCGTCCGTCCGGTGGGCCGTCAGTTCAGAGCGGGGGTGTCCTCCGGCACGACGCCGTCGCCGTACAGGTCGGTCGCCAGGTCGCGGAGCGCGCGCAGCGCGACGCGCTGCGTCAGCGGACCGTAGGAGATGCGGGCGACGCCGAGGGCCTCGTACTCGGCAGCCGGCAGGGCGCCCGGCAGTCCGATCACCGAGAGCTTGCCGCGACCGAGCCCGTCGACGAGTCGTTCGACCACGTCGCGCTGGATCGCACCCGGCACGAAGACGAGTGCGGCGCCGTTGTCGAGGAACGCCTTCCCGCGGGCGATGGCGTCCTCGATGCTCTCGTCGATCGGGCGGTCGCCACCCCGGGCGATCGCGTCGGTGCGGGCATTGAGCTGGAAGGCGACGCCCTCGGCCTCGGCTGCGGCGGTGATCGCGGCGACGCGGGCGACGGCCTCGTCGAAGGGACGGAGGCGGTCCTCGACGTTCGCGCCGACGATCCCGGCGGCGATCGCGCGACGGATCGTCTCGGCCGGGTCCGCGTACCCGTCGTCGAGGTCCGCCGTGACGGGCAGGTCCGTCGCGGCGGCGACGGTCGCGGCGCCCGCGAGGGCCACGTCGAGCGGCATCCCGCCGTCGTCGTAGCCGTGGCTCGCGGCGATGGAGTGCCCGGCGGTCGCGATCGCCTTCGTCTCCGGCAGGTCGCTCACGACCTTCGCGCTGATCGCGTCCCACACGTTCACGACGCGCAGGATCTCGGGGGCTTCGTGCAGCTGCTTGAGGGTGGTCGCCTTGTCGGCGGTGCTCGTGCTCATGGTGCCGAACCTACGTGGGCGGGCCTCGGCACGCACGGGAGGTGACCGCTGGACGACGCGGGATGACGGCCGGACTCGCACCGGGCCTCCCGGTCGATGCATGCTGGGACGCATGGCTGACGACGAACAGGACCCGGTCGGCACGCTCCGCGGGGTCCGCACGAGCATCAAGTGGACGCGCTACGCGCCCGACGTGCTGCCCCTGTTCGTCGCCGAGATGGACCACGACGTGGCGCCGGCGATCCGGCAGGCACTGGTCGAGCGGGTGCAGCAGTCCGACCTCGGGTACCTGGACGGCCCCGGGCCGCTCGCGCCGGCGTTCGCGCAGTTCGCGCGCGACCGGTGGGGGTGGGCGGTCGACCCGGAGCGTGTGCACCTGGCGACGGACGTCAGCGTCGGGATCGTCGAGTCGCTCCGGCTCGCGCTGCCCGAGGGCGGACGCGTCGCGATCACCCCGCCGGTGTACCCGCCGTTCTTCGAGCTCGTCGAGGAAGCACGATGTCGGGTCGAGGAGGTCCCGCTGACCGAGCAGTGGGGTGTCTACCGGCTCGACCTCGCCGGGCTCGAGCGCGCCTTCGCCGACGGCGTCCGGGTGTTCCTGCTCTGCAACCCGCACAACCCGATGGGACTCGTGCACGACCGGGCCGACCTCGAGGCGCTCGCCGAGCTGGCGGCACGGTACGACGTGCTCGTCGTCAGCGACGAGATCCACGCGCCGCTCACGCACCCGGGGGTCCGCTTCACCCCGTTCGCGATGGTCGCCGAGCAGCACGGCGCCCGCAGCGTCTGCGTGACGAGCGCGAGCAAGGGCTGGAACCTCGCCGGCGTGAAGTGCTCCGTCATGGTCGCGGGGGACGACCGGACCGCGGCGCTCCTCGACACGCTGTGGGAGGAGGTCGCCTGCCGCACGAGCATCCTCGGGCTGCACGCGAACCTCGCCGCGTTCACCCTCGCGACGGACTGGCTCGACGACGTCGTCGCCCGCATCGTCGCGAACGAGCGGCTGCTCGGGGCCCTGCTCGCCGAGCACCTGCCCGGGGTGGTCTACACGCGGCCGCGGGCCGGCTACCTGGCATGGCTCGACTTCCGGGGGATCGGCCTCGGGGACGACCCGGCGGTGCCGCTCCGTGAGCACGCGTACGTGGCGCTGAACTCCGGGCTCGGCTTCGGCGCCCAGGGGCGGGGGTTCGCGCGGCTCAACCTGGCGTGCTCGCCGGAGACCCTGCGCGAGGCCGTGCACCGCATCGCGGCGGCCTACCCGTCGAGCGCGCAGGAGGGGCTGGTCTGGCACGTCGCCTGAGCGGTCGGTCGCGCTCGGACGAGTCTCGCGCCCAGCGACCCGTCCCGGGCCCGGGCGCGCGAGGGACGTCGCGCAGCTCGAGCCTCACCGCGGGAGGACGCTCGCGGAGGAGCGCCGCGACAACGTCAGTCGGACAGCTCGTTGACGTACTGGTTGCGGCCGACGACGCGGATGCGCAGGTCGTCGTCGCGGTCCATCGCGAGGAACTCCCGTGCGACCGGACCGACGGAGGACCAGCGGAGCACCTCGGTGATCGGGGTCCCCTCGATGAACACCTGCCACACGCCGCGCTCACGGACGGCCTGCACCTCGTACGTCGCCATGCGGCGAGCGTACCGGCTCACGGCAGGCGCTTCTCGTACCACCGCATGGTCGGGACGGTCCCGTCCGGCTTCGCCCAGTCCGCGGGAGACCGGTGGGTCAACCGCCAGCCGCGGCGTTCGTAGAGCCGCCACGCGGTCCACGCCGAGCGGTGCCCGGGCGGGGTCAGCCACGCGACCGGATCGTCGGGCCAGTGCGCCGGGTAGCCGTCCTCGTCGTGCGTGCGCCGGAGCACCCGGACCAGGTGCTCCAGGTCGTCGTCGCGGCGCGGTCGGATGTGCACGATCGCGACGCTACCGGGTCGGGGTCAGACCAGGTCGAGCACCATGTGGACGTCCGCACGGGCGTACGGGCTCGGCACGATCTCGTCGTGTCCGAGGTGCCGGAAGCCGAACGCCTCGTACAGGTGCACGGCGCTCGCCAGGGCACTGTTGCTCTCGAGCGCGACCCGCTGCGCGCCGAGGGACCGGGCGCGGTCGAGTGCTGCGGCGATGAGCTTCCGCCCGGTGCCGTGCCCCTGGTGCACCGGCGAGACCGCCATCTTGACGAGTTCGAACACGCGCTCGCCCACGGGCATGATCCCGATGCAGCCGATGACCTCGTGGTCGAGCCGCGCGACGAACACAGCACCGCCGGGCTCGATGATGCGGCCGATCGGATCGCCGAGGATCGCGCGGTCCTCGTCCTCGAGCGTGAAGTACTGCTCGATCCACGCCTCGTTGAGGGTGCGGAACGCCGTGGCGTCGGCAGCGGTCTCGAACTCGGCGATGGTCAGCGTGGGCGTCTCGGGCACTGATCCATCCTCGACCAGCGATCTGATCGTGTCCAATACTCGTTCCGGCGTATCGATAGGCTGCGTGCATGGATGTCGACCTGCGGCAGCTCCGGGCGTTCCTCGCCGTCGCCGACGAGCTGCACTTCGGGCGGGCTGCCGAACGGCTGCGCATCGCCCAGCCCGCGCTCTCGCAGCAGATCCGACGGACCGAGCGTGACCTCGGGGTGGACCTGTTCGTCCGCACCTCGCGCAGCGTCGCGCTCACCGCCGCCGGTCGGGTGCTGCAGGGCCGTGCGCGCTCGCTGCTCGACCAGGCAGCGCGCGACCTGGACGAGGTCGTGCGGGTCGGACGCGGTGAGGCCGGACGGCTGGACGTCGGGTTCGTCGTCTCGGCGTTGCCCCTCGGTCCGATCGAGCGCGTGCAGGCCTTCCGGCAGCGGTACCCGCTCGTCCGCGTCGAACTCACCGAGGGCTACTCGTCGACGCTGCTCGCGCGCACCGTCCGCGGCGAGCTCGACCTGGCGGTCCTGCGCGACCCCGACCCGGACCCCGCCGTGCGGTTCCTGCCGTTCCGCTCCGAGCCCTTCGTCGCGGCGGTCCCGCACGGGCACCGGCTCGCGGAGCGGGCGTCGATCCGCGGCACCGAACTGGTCGACGATCCGTTCGTGTTCTTCCCGGCGATCGCCGGTGCGGTCGCGACCGAACGCAACCTCGCGCCCGTGGTCGTCGACGGACGGCGACCCGAGGTCGTGCAGGAGGCCACGACGTGGGCGACCGTGCTCCACCTGGTCGGAGCGGGGCTCGGTGTGACGATCGCCCCGGAGAGCGCGACCCTCGCGGCACCCGACACCGTCGTCCTGCTCCCGCTGCAGGACGACCCGCACCGCAGCGAGCTGGTCTGGGCCGTCCGCGTCGACGACGACCGCGAGATCCTCCGCAACTTCATCGCGGCCACCGAGCCCTGAGCTGTGCCCCGCCGCCGGGCCGGGGGTGCAATGCAGCGTCGAACCAGGTCCCCGACGTCGAAGCAGGCGGCGTGGCTGGTTCGACGTCGGGTACGTGGTTCGGTCCCCGCCCGCCGCCCGCCGCCCGCCGCGACCACGGGAGCGGTCGCTCACCCGAGCGGTAGCACCGGTGCGCGCTGGTCGCTGAGTTCGTCCTCGTGCCACGGCCGCGCACCGCGGAGCGTCAGTCCGAGCTGCACCAGGACGAACGCCACGTGCGGCTCGACGTCCGGGTCCCACGGCCCCTCGACCCCGAGGCCGAGCGCGCCGAGCTCGTCGTCCGCCTCGTCGCGGATGCTGAGGCGCCAGCGCCCGTCGCCCTGTTCCTCGACGACGGCCCACCGCGCGGTGGCGAACCGGCTCACGCGGTCTTCGCCACGTCCTCGGTGAAGTTCCGCACGCGCCCGAGCAGGGCCTCGCCGCGCATCGCGATCGTCGCGGGCGGGTTGAGGTGCGGCGGGGCCGTCCGGATGAGCATCGAGCAGCCCAGGTCCTCGCAGATGTAGGACCCGATGGTGTTGCCGTTCCGGCCGGACTCACCGGCGCGGGCGGCGGAGAACAGGCGGACCTGCGTCGCCGGCTGCGGGGAGTGGCAGAACGAGCACATCGCGGCGATGCCCGGGCGGAGCGAACCGCCGGCGGAGCGGACGACGATGCCGACCGGGCGATCGTCGATCCACGACACGATGTAGCCGCGTCGGGCGGCCTGCGGGTCGCGCCAGCCGAGGAACTCGCGCTCGTCCCACAGCATCTCGTGCAACCCCGGGATGGGGAGCTGCTCGAGCTCGTCCGGGGTGGCGTTCACGAACGACGAACGGATGTCTGCTTCGGTCAGTGGCTTCACGGTGCCTGCCACCCTATGCCTCGCCCCCGACAGGCGTGACCGGTGGGCTCAGCGCAGCCGGGAGGCACGGACCGCCCCGAGCGCGCTCGTCCCGTCCGCCACGAGCACCGCCCGGTGCAGGGCGTCGCGTCCGACGCGTCGGGCCGCCGCGTCGTCGGCGGCGAACTCGACGAGGACGCGCGTCGAGCGCGCCATGGCGCGCGCCCCGGGAACCCACGGGACCGCACGCTCGATGGACTCGGCGACCGCGACGGCCACGGCGTGGCGCTGCGTCAGGTGGGCCCGCTCGTGGGCGACCACGGCCTCCAGTTCGTCGGTCCGCAGCAGGTCGGCGAGCCCGGTGCTCACGAGCACGCCGCCGGACCGACCGGGGACCGCGCAGGCGAGCGCGTGGTCTGCCTCGACCAGGGCGACGGTGGTGCCGTCGATCTGTCGGTGCGGAGCGGTGCCCGACCGCATGGCCTGCCGCACGGCCTCGTGCTCGGCACCGGGACGGACCCGGACCGCGACGACGAACGCCGCCACGCCGAGGAGTGCGACGCCGAGGTTCAGGCCGTGCGTCGGGGACTCGGTGAGCCGGAAGGGGTCGAGTGGTCGGTCGGCCGCGACGACGAGGGCGACCCCGACGACGAAGCCGACCACGCCGAGCAGGACCGCGACGGACCACGAGACCAGCGCCGTGCGTGGGTGGTCGATCGTCCAGGCGGACCGGGTCAGGACGCGCGGGGCGACCACCACGACGACGAGGGCGAGGGCGATGAGGGCGACTCCGACGACGACCACTGCTCGGTTCCGGTCAGGAGCGGGCTCGGGCGTCGAGGGCGCGGCGCAGGACGTCGAGGTCGTCCGAGGCGAGCGATCCGGTGAACTGGAGCAGCGCGGCCTCACGGTCCGACGCGGCGGCCAGCGCGTTCGACATCAGCGATGCCGTCTGCTGCTCACGGCTGTGCACGGCGCGGAAGGTCAGCGGGGCCTCGGCGTGCTCCTGCCGCTCGACCTGGCCCTTGCGTCCCAGGCGGTCGAGCACGGTCAGCACCGTGGTGAGCGCCGGACGCGGCTCCGGGAAGGCGTCCAGCACCTGCCGTGCCGTGCACCCGTCCACGACGCCGCGGTCGGCCGCAGCGCGCAGGGTCTCGAGGACCGCCTGCTCGAGCTGCCCACGGGGGCGCGATCGCTGTCCTGCCATCCCCGCATTCTACGAGACGTCGAAGGGGCGACCACGACACATGCCGGAAACGCGGGGTCGGTATGCTCGGGCCTGCACAACTCAACACCGGCCGCACACCCGCCGCGGGAGAGCCGAGCGCACGCGCACGGCACCGAAGGAGCAACCTCCCCGTCAATCTCTCAGGTCCCACACCGCAGCGGACAGGCCACTCTGAAAAGCAGACACGCGTCCCCGCCGGGCCCGCGCGGCGTCTCGCCCACGGTGAAAGCCGCCGGACCTCACGGGCCGCGGTGAAACTCTCAGGCCCATGACAGAGGGGGAGTTCCCACCCGACGACGGCCGTCGGGTCCTGCCGATGCCAGGAGAACTCCGTCATGCGTTCCTCCCCACTCGAGTCCGCGCACGAGGCTGCGGGCGCCACCTTCACCGACTTCGCCGGGTACCGGATGCCCGTGCGGTACTCGTCCGACCTCGCCGAGCACCACGCCGTGCGTCAGGCCGCGGGCGTCTTCGACCTGTCGCACATGGCAGAGGTCGGCGTCGTCGGCCCCGACGCCGTGCCGTTCCTCGACCACGCGCTCGCCGGGTCCTTCGGCGCGATGCCGGTCGGTCGCGCGAAGTACTCGCTGCTCCTCGCCGAGGACGGCGGGATCCTCGACGACCTTGTGGTCTACCGCACCGGCGAGGACGTCTTCCTCGTCGTGGCGAACGCCGCGAACCGCTCCGTCGCGGTCGACGCGCTCGTCGCGCGCTCGGGCGGCCACGACGTCGAGGTCACCGACGACTCGGACACCACCGCCCTCGTGGCGATCCAGGGTCCGGCCGCCGCAGGGACGCTCGACGCCCTGGTCGTGGCGGACCGCCTGCAGCCGGAGACCCCGCTCGACGAACTCCGGTACTACCGCGTGCTGCACGCGCTGTTCGACGGCGCCGAGGTCCTCGTCGCCCGGACCGGCTACACCGGCGAGGACGGCTTCGAGATCTACAGCGACACCGACGTCGCGTCGTCGATCTGGGACGCCCTGCTCGAGACCGGCGCCGACCGCGGTGTCGTGCCCGCCGGGCTCGCCGCGCGGGACACCCTGCGGCTCGAGGCCGGCATGCCGCTCTACGGGCACGAACTGTCGACCGAGGTGCGACCCGCCCAGGCCGGTCTCGGTCGTGTCGTCGCGACCTCGGGCTCGTTCGTGGGGGACGCCGGCGTGGTGCCCGCCCCCGGTGCCCGCGTGCTCGTCGGCCTCGTGACCGAGGGACGCCGTGCGCCGCGCGCCGGGTACGACGTCGTGCACGACGGGCAGGTCGTCGGCACCGTCACGTCCGGGGCGCTCTCGCCGACGTTGGGACACCCCGTCGCCATGGCCTTCGTCGATCCGACGGTGGCCGGCGAGGGACAGCTCCTGCACATCGACGTGCGCGGGACCGCGATCCCCAGCACCGTCACCCCCTTCCCCTTCTACCGCCGCACTCCGAGAGGCTGATCCCGTGACCGACCAGACCGCACTGCAGTACACCGCCGACCACGAGTGGATCCTCGTCGAGGGCGACACCGTGACCGTCGGCATCACCGACCACGCCGCCGAGCAGCTCGGGGACGTCGTCTACGTCGAGCTCCCCGCCGTCGGCACCACCACGACCGCCGGCGAGCAGATGGGCGAGATCGAGTCGACCAAGAGCGTCGGCGAGCTCTTCGCCCCGATCGAGGGCGAGGTCGTCGCGATCAACGACGCCGTGGTCGACGCCCCCGACACCGTCAACCAGGACCCGTTCGGCGCCGGCTGGCTCGTGAAGCTCAAGGTCGAGGGCACCTCCTTCCCCGAGGACCTGATGGACCACGACGCGTACCGGGCGTCCCTCGCATGACCGGCGCGCAGCAGAACCTCCAGACGTGCTTCGCCGACCGGCACATCGGCACGACGAGCGCCGACCAGCAGGTCATGCTCGACGTGGTCGGGCAGCCGTCCCTCGACGCCCTCGTCCGCGCGGCGATCCCGGAGTCGATCCACGCCGCGCCCACCACCGACACGGTCGTCCCCGCGGCCGTCGGTGAGACCGAGGCGCTCGCCGAGCTCCGCGCGAAGGCCGGGCGGAACACCGTCCGTCGCGCCATGATCGGCCTCGGCTACCACGGCACCCACACGCCCGCGGTGATCCAGCGGAACGTGCTCGAGAACCCGAGCTGGTACACGGCGTACACGCCCTACCAGCCGGAGATCTCGCAGGGCCGACTCGAGGCGCTCATCAACTTCCAGACGATGGTGTCCGACCTGACCGGCATGGCCACCGCCGGCGCGTCGATGCTCGACGAGGGCACGGCCGTGGTCGAGGGCATGCTCCTGGCCCGTCGTGCGTCGAAGGTGAAGGGCGACGCGTTCCTGGTGGACGCCGACCTGCTGCCGCAGACCCGCGCGCTGCTCGACCACCGTGCCGACGCGGTCGGGATCGCCCTGCGCGAGTTCGACGCGGCGACCGGGCCCAGCGACGACGACCTGGACGGCGCCTTCGGCGTGATCGTGCAGTACCCCGGTGCCTCCGGGCGCGTGGTCGACCCCTCGACGACCATCGAGCGCGTGCACGCCGGTGGCGGCATCGCCGTGGTCGCGGCCGACCTGCTCGCGATGACGCTCCTGGCGAGCCCGGGCGACCTGGGTGCCGACGTCGCCGTGGGCACGAGCCAGCGCTTCGGCGTCCCGCTCGGCTTCGGCGGCCCGCACGCCGGGTACCTCGCGGTCCGTGCCGGTCTGGAGCGGCAGCTGCCCGGCCGGCTCGTCGGCGTCTCCTTCGACGCCGACGGACAGATGGCCTACCGGCTGAGCCTGCAGACGCGTGAGCAGCACATCCGTCGCGAGAAGGCCACGAGCAACATCTGCACCGCGCAGGTCCTGCTCGCCGTGATGGCCTCGATGTACGCGGTCTACCACGGCCCCGAGGGGCTGCGCTTCATCGCGGACCGCGTGGCCCGGACGACCTCGGCGCTCGCCGACGTCGCCCGTGCGGCGGGGCTCGAGGTCGTGCACGAGCACTGGTTCGACACCCTGACCCTGCGGGCTCCCGGGCGCGCGGCAGCGATCGTCGACGCCGCGCGCGACGCCGACCGCCTGCTCCACCTGATCGACGCCGACACCCTCCAGCTGTCGGTGGACGAGACGACCACACCCGAGGACGTGACGGCGCTCGCCGACGTGTTCGGGGCGGTGGACGTGACCGTCCCGTCGACCGAGGGCGCCGTGCGCGACGCGGCCACGGGCCTCCCGTCCGACCTGCTGCGCAGCAGCGAGTACCTGACGCACCCCGTGTTCAGCGCGCACCGCAGTGAGACCCGCATGATGCGGTACCTCAAGCACCTGGCCGACAAGGACTACGCGCTCGACCGCGGCATGATCCCGCTCGGCAGCTGCACCATGAAGCTCAACGCGGCGACCGAGATGGCGGCGGTCACCTGGCCCGAGTTCGCGAACATGCACCCGTTCGCCCCGCGCGAGGACGTCGAGGGGTACCTCGACATGATCGGCGACCTGGAGACCTGGCTGGCCGAGGTCACCGGGTACGACACGGTCTCGTTGCAGCCGAACGCCGGCAGCCAGGGCGAGCTCGCGGGGCTGCTCGCGATCCGGGGCTACCACCGGTCCCGCGGTGACGTCGACCGCACGGTGTGCCTCATCCCGTCGAGCGCCCACGGCACGAACGCCGCGTCCGCCGTCCTCGCCGGCATGAAGGTCGTCGTCGTGGCCTGCGACGAGGACGGCAACGTCGACCTCGCCGACCTCCGTGCCAAGACCGCGCAGCACGCCGACACCCTCGCCGCGCTGATGATCACCTACCCCTCGACGCACGGCGTGTACGAGCACGACGTCCGCGAGGTCTGCGACGCCGTGCACGAGGCCGGTGGCCAGGTGTACGTCGACGGTGCCAACCTCAACGCACTGCTCGGGCACGCCCGGTTCGGCGACTTCGGCGGCGACGTCTCGCACCTCAACCTGCACAAGACGTTCTGCATCCCGCACGGCGGCGGCGGCCCCGGCGTCGGCCCGGTCGCGGCGAAGGCGCACCTCGCGCCCTTCCTGCCGGCGCACGCCTTCGCCCAGGACCCGGACCGGCGACCCGGATCGACCTCGGACGGGCGACTCGCCCACGCCGGTGGGCCGGTCTCCGCAGCGCCCTACGGCAGCCCGAGCATCCTGCCGATCACCTGGACCTACGTCCGGATGATGGGACTCGAGGGCCTCACCCGGGCGACCGAGGCCGCGGTCCTCGGTGCGAACTACATCGCCGCGCGGCTCCGTGACGCGTTCCCCGTGCTCTACACGGGGGAGTCGGGGCTCGTCGCCCACGAGTGCATCCTCGACCTGCGCCCCCTGCGCGAGTCGTCCGGCATCACGGTCGACGACGTCGCGAAGCGCCTGGTGGACTACGGCTTCCACGCCCCGACGATGTCGTTCCCGGTCGCCGGGACGCTCATGGTCGAACCGACCGAGAGCGAGGACCTCGCCGAGCTCGACCGCTTCGTCGACGCGATGCTGGCCATCCGTGCCGAAGCGGCAGCCGTCGAGCGGGGGGAGTGGCCGGCGGACGACAACCCGCTCGTGCACGCCCCGCACACCGCGGCGTCCGCGATCTCGGGGGAGTGGACGCACCCGTACACGCGGGAGCAGGCCGTCTACCCCGTGCCCGGGATCAGTGCGCGGAAGTACTGGCCACCGGTCCGCCGGATCGACCAGGCGTACGGCGACCGGAACCTGGTCTGCGCGTGCCCGCCGATCGAGGCGTTCGCCTGATCAGGCCCGCCGCCCGTGTCACACGGCGGCGGTCCCACCCCTGAGCGCGTAGCGTGTGCCCTGTCCGGAGATCCGGGCAGGGCACACGTGCGCCAGGGGGTGTGCGCCGACGGTTCCGGACCGCGGGATGTCGGAGCGCTCCACCTCCGTCCGAGGGCTGCTCGGCTAGCCCATCGCTGTGCGCTCGTGCAACAACTTCGTTGCAGAAGCAACAAACCCGCTCGCGCCTCGTCAGGGCGACCGAATCTTGCATCCTCCCGCAACGATCCTGCAACTTGGTTTCCGGTTTGTAACCGATGGCCGCAGGGTTTGGTCGGCGGTCCGAGCACTGCCTACAGTGCAAGGACAAACGCGCCCGGCAGCACCTCTGTGCCTGGCGCGTCCCATGCACCAGGAGGAACCTTGATCAAGAAGCGCGCTGGGCTCTCTGCCCTCGCCGTGCTCGGGGCCACAGCAATCGCCCTGACCGGCTGCTCCAGCAACGGAAGCGGCAACGGCGGTGACTCGGGCTCGACGAACGCGTCCGGGATCGTCACCACGAACGGCTCCGAGCCCCAGAACCCGCTCATCCCCTCGAACTCCACCGAGACCGGTGGCGGCAAGATCATCACGTCGATCTTCGAGGGCCTCGTCTCGTACGACGCCGACGGCAAGCCGGTGAACGAGGTCGCGAAGAGCATCGACACCGATGACTCCAAGACCTACGACATCACGCTGAACACGGGCTACACCTTCACCAACGGCGAGAAGGTCACGGCCGAGTCGTTCACGAAGGCGTGGAACTGGGCTGCCCAGAAGTCGAACGCGCAGGGCGCGAGCTACTTCTTCGAGAACATCGAGGGCTACGACGCCGACAAGGACTCGGAGCTCACCGGGCTCAAGGTCAAGAGCGACGACGAGTTCACCGTCACGCTGAAGTCGGCGCAGTCGGACTTCCCGCTGTCGCTCGGCTACTCGGCCTTCATGCCGCTCCCCTCGGCGTTCTACGACGACACCAAGGCGTTCGGTGAGAACCCGATCGGCAACGGCCCGTACAAGCTCGACGGCAAGGGTGCGTGGACGCACAACCAGTCGATCAAGCTCGTCACCAACGAGGACTACGCCGGCAAGCGCAAGCCGAAGAACGGTGGTCTGACGATCACGTTCTACACCTCGCAGGACACCGCCTACGCGGACGTGCAGGGTGGCAACCTCGACGTGCTCGACGCCATCCCGGACGCTGCCTTCGCGACGTACAAGTCGGACTTCCCCGACTCGAACGCGAACCAGGCCGCGGCGATCTTCCAGGGCTTCTACCTGCCCTACTACCTCGACCACTGGAAGGGCGAGGAGGGCAAGCTCCGTCGCGAGGCCCTGTCGATGGCGGTCAACCGCAAGCAGATCACCGACAAGATCTTCGACGGCACCCGCACCCCGGCCAAGGACTTCACCTCCCCGGTCATCGCCGGCTGGAACGGTGACCTCAAGGGCTCCGACGTCCTCGACTACAACCCGTCCGAGGCCAAGAAGCTCTGGGCGCAGGCCAACGAGATGTCGCCGTACGACGAGACGCTCACCATCGCCTACAACGCCGACGGCGGGCACGAGGCATGGGTGACCGCGGTCACCAACTCGATCTCGAACACGCTCGACATCAAGGCCGAGGGCAAGGCGATCCCGACGTTCCAGGAGGCGCTCGACGCCCAGACGCAGGACAAGCTCACGGGCGGTAGCCGCACCGGTTGGCAGGCCGACTACCCGTCGCTGTACAACTTCCTCGGCCCGACCATGGGTGAGGGCTCGTCCAGCAACTACGCGCGCTACGACTCGGCCGAGTACAACGAGCTGCTCGCCAAGGGCCGTTCCGCCTCGACCGTCGAAGAGGGCAACAAGTACTTCGACCAGGCCCAGGAGCTCCTGTTCCAGGACCTGCCGGAGATCCCGCTGTGGTACTCCAACGTGACCGGCGTCTGGTCGGCCGACAACGTGAAGAACGTCAAGTTCGGTTGGGACTCCGTGCCGCTGTACTACGACATCGAGGTCACCAAGTAACACCGGTGTCACCGCGGTCGAGCACCGCGGAGACACATCGCGAGCAGGTATCCTGCTCCGCGGCCACCGGACGGGGGTCCGGAGACCACACGGTCTCCGGGCCCCCGTACCTCGGCGGCAACACAACCCCCACCACCGCGGGCGCCGCCGCCCGCACCGGACACCCGTGCCGACCCGCGAGCCGTCCACCCCTCACGACATGAACCTGAACGACACGCGCGCCGCTGCGCAGGGCCGAGCGATCTGATGCTCTGGTACCTCGGCAAGCGCCTCCTGCAACTCATCCCCGTCTTCTTCGGGGCCACGTTCCTCATCTACTTCATGGTCTTCTCGCTGCCCGGCGACCCGATCGCCGCGCTGTTCGGCGACCGTCAGCCGTCGCCGCAGGTGATCGAGCAGCTCCGGCAGCAGTACAACCTGGACAAGCCGTTCCTCGTCCAGTACTTCCTGTGGATCGGTGGCGTCTTCCGCGGCGACCTCGGACTGACCTACTCGGGCCTGCCGGTGTCGCAGCAGCTCGCGTCGGCGTTCCCGATCACCGCGCGTCTGGCGCTCCTGTCCCTGCTCTTCGAGGCCGTCGCGGGCATCGTCGTCGGTGTCATCGCGGGTCTCAAGAAGGGCAAGTGGTTCGACACCTCCGCGCTCGTCGTCTCGCTGCTGCTCATCTCGGTGCCGACCTTCGTCGTCGGCTTCCTGCTGCAGTACGTCTTCGGCATCCAGCTCGGTCTGTTCCGCGTGACCGTGTCGGGTCAGGCACCGTGGTCGGAGCTCGTGCTCCCGGCCGTCGTGCTCGCGACCGTGTCGTTCGCGTACATCGTGCGGCTCACGCGCGCGAGCGTCGCCGAGAACATGAACGCCGACTTCGTCCGGACCGCCACCGCGAAGGGCCTGCCCCGTCGTCGCGTGGTCGGGGTGCACATCTTCCGCAACTCGCTCATCCCCGTGGTGACCTACCTCGGTGTCGACATCGGCAACCTGATGGTCGGCGCGGTCGTGACCGAGGGCATCTTCAACATCAACGGTGTCGGCGGCACGGTGTTCCGCGCCGTCAAGCTCGGCGAGGGCCCCACGGTCGTGTCGTTCGTCGCCGTGATGGTCATCATCTTCATGCTCGCCAACCTCCTGGTCGACCTGCTCTACGCCGTCCTGGACCCGAGGATCCGCTATGCCAAGTAACGCCGAACCCCGCTCCGCGACGCACTACGTGGCGCCGATCGAGGAGACGCCGCTCCAGGCCGTCGACCAGGTCGACGAGACGGAGAAGACGCGCTCGACCTGGACCGACGCGTGGGACTCCATGCGTGTCCGCCCGACCTTCTGGATCTCCTCGGTCCTGATCCTGCTCGTGCTGGTCGTCGCGGTCTTCCCCGGCCTGTTCACGCACGTGGACCCGCGCGCCGCGAACCTCGACTTCAGTGACGAGGGCGCCCGCCCGGGTCACCCGCTCGGGTACAACCGCCAGGGCTACGACGTGTACGCCCGTGTCATCTGGGGCGCACGCAGCTCGGTCATCGTCGGCCTGGTGGCCACGATCCTGGTGTCGCTCGTCGGCATCATCATCGGTGCCCTCGCCGGCTTCTACGGCGGCTGGCTCGACACGATCGTCTCCCGCATCGGCGACATCTTCTTCTCGATCCCGACCATCCTCGGTGCGATCGTGATCATGTCGGTCATCCCGGCCCGCAACGCGATCACGGTGGCCCTCGTGCTCGCCGCGTTCGCGTGGCCGCAGATCGCCCGCATCATGCGCGGTGCGGTGCTCAGTGCGAAGCAGTCCGACTACGTCACCGCCTCGGCGGCGCTCGGCGTCAGCCGCTTCACCACGCTCGTCCGCCACGTGATCCCGAACGCGATCGCCCCGGTCATCGTCATCGCCACGGTGTCGCTCGGGTCGTTCATCGTCGCCGAGGCCACCCTGTCGTTCCTCGGCATCGGGCTGCCCCCGTCGGCGCTCAGCTGGGGCCTCGACATCGGGACCGCGCAGACGTCGATCCGCACCAACCCGTCGACGATCTTCTGGCCGTCCGCCGCCCTGTCCATCACCGTGCTCGCGTTCCTGCTCCTCGGCGACGTGGTCCGCGACGCGCTCGACCCGAAGGCGAGGGCCCGTCGATGACCGAGACGCTCACCGATCCCACCACCCGTCGTCCGGCCGGTTCCGGCGCCCCGCTGCTCGAGGTCTCCGGCCTGCAGGTCGGGTTCCGTACCCAGAGCGGTCTCGTGCAGGCCGTACGCGGCGTCGACTTCACCCTCGAGCAGGGCGAGCGTCTGGCGATCGTCGGCGAGTCCGGTTCGGGCAAGTCGACCAGCGCCCAGGCGATCATCAAGCTGCTCGCCGGCACCGGCGAGGTCACCGGCGGGTCGATCAAGTTCAACGGGCGTGAGCTCGTCGGGCTGTCCGACAAGGAGATGGCCGGCATCCGCGGGAAGGAGATCGGCTACGTCCCGCAGGACCCGATGTCGAACCTCAACCCGCTGTGGTCGATCGGCTTCCAGGTGGAAGAGGCCATCAAGGCCAACGGCATGGCCACCGGCAAGCACGCGATCCGCGCCCGCGCGGTCGAGGTGCTGCAGGAGGCCGGCCTCGGCGACGCCGCCACCCGGCTCAAGCAGTTCCCGCACGAGTTTTCCGGCGGCATGCGCCAGCGGGTGCTCATCGGCATCGGTCTGTCCAGCCGCCCGCAGCTGCTCATCGCCGACGAGCCGACCTCGGCGCTCGACGTCACCGTCCAGCGGATCATCCTCGATCACCTCGAGACGCTGACCCGTGACTTCGGCACCTCGGTCCTGTTCATCACGCACGACCTCGGCCTCGCCGCCGAGCGTGCCGAGAAGCTCGTCGTGATGTACAAGGGCCAGGTCGTCGAGTCGGGTCCGTCCAAGGAGATCCTGGCGAACCCGCAGCACCCGTACACGCAGCGCCTCGTCGCCGCGGCGCCCTCGCTCGCGAGCCGTCGCATCCAGTCGAAGGTGCAGCACGCGCGGGTCGACATCGCCGACGCGGGCAGCGAGGACGACGAGCTGATCGCCCGCGCCCAGGAGCGCGAGCACCGTCCGGCGCAGGACCTCATCGTGGTGAAGAACCTGCAGAAGGTCTACAAGCTCCGCGGGAAGAACCTGCAGTCCCGCGAGCTCAAGGCCGTCGACGACGTCTCGTTCGCGATCCCGAAGGGCACCACCACGGCGCTCGTCGGCGAGTCGGGCTCGGGCAAGTCGACCGTCGCGAAGCTCGTGCTGCAGCTCGAGTCGATCAGCGGTGGTTCGGTCACGTTCGACGGCATCGACATCGGCGCCCTCAAGGGCAAGGACCTGTTCGACTTCCGTCGCCGGGTGCAGCCGGTCTTCCAGGACCCGTACGGCTCGCTGGACCCGATGTACAACGTCGGGAACACGATCGCCGAGCCCCTTGCCACGCACAAGGTGGGCGACAAGGCGAGCCGCCGGGCCCGCGTGCTCGAGCTGCTCGACCAGGTCGCGCTGCCGAAGTCGATGGTGAACCGCTACCCGAACGAGCTCTCCGGCGGGCAGCGGCAGCGCATCGCGGTCGCGCGTGCGCTGGCGCTCAAGCCCGAGGTCATCGTGCTCGACGAGGCGGTCTCGGCGCTCGACGTGCTCGTCCAGGGACAGATCCTCGACCTGCTCACCGAGCTGCAGACCGAGCTCGACCTGACGTACCTCTTCATCACGCACGACCTCGCCGTCGTCCGCCTCGTCGCGGACAACGTCTGCGTCATGCGGAAGGGGCAGATCGTCGAGAAGGCGACGACCGACGAGGTCTTCGCGAACCCGAAGGAGCAGTACACGAAGGACCTGCTCGCGGCGATCCCGGGTGCCGGGTTCGAGTTCGGGCGCTGATCCCGCTGCACCACCCCGAGGCCGGACGTCCCGTCGTCCTCCGCGCAGGTCGCGGAGGGGCGGTGGCGTCCGGCCTCGTCGTCGTCCTGGGGGTGTTCCTGCTCGCCGACGCCGCGGTACGGGGGAGTTGGGACGTCGTCTGGGTCGCGGTCGGCCCGGTCGCCGCGATCGTGTGGGCGCTCTGGCTGCTCACCGTCCGGCCGTCGGTGCGGCTCGACGACGACGCGCTCACGGTCGTGAACCCGATGCGCACCACCCGCGTCCCGTGGGCTGCCGTCACCGACGTCCGGCTGCGCTGGCAGATCGTGGTGCAGACCGCCGACGGGCGCTCCGTCACCTGCCGCGGCGGGCCGTCGATCCGCGGGTCGCGTCCGGTCCGTCGTGGGCAGCTGTCCGTGCCGCAGGAGCCGGAGGAGCTGCGGACGATCCGCCAGCGCTGGCGCGCACGCCGCGCGGCCGGGGCACCCGACAGCGACGTCCGCCGCGGGTGGGACCGTCCCGCCGTCGTGACCGGGGCGGCGGTCGCGGTCCTGCTGCTGGTCTCCGCGGGCGCGCTGGCGGTCTGACGCACCACGGGGCGGTCGGGAGGCCCTGCGCGGTCCCGCCACGCGCCTCCCGTCCGCCGACGGGATGGCCGGGAGGCTCTGCGCGGTCCCGCCACGCGCCTCCCGTCCGCCGACGGGATGATCCGGAGGCTCGACGCGGTCCCGCCACGCGCCACCGGGCCGTTGCGTGCTCGTCTAGAGCTGTGCGCCTGCCATCGACGCGGCGACACCGAGCACGATCATCGCCGTGACCGTCCACCCGTGCACGCGGTGGACGATGGTCGCGGCCTCGACGGTCGCCGGCGGCGGTCCGTCCTGCACGACCGGCGCCGGCACGTGCGCGCGGAGGACGTCCGCGACCTCCCGGACGTCGGCGGCCGTCGTCGCGCCGTCGCCCGGCCGACGGATCCCGAGCGCGGCGGTCGGCCGCGTCGCGAGCCAGGTGCGGCGGACGCCCTCGGTCGTGACCACCTCGATGCCGTACTTCGTGCGGACCTCCTGCACGCGGCGCCAGGGGTAGGTGCTCGTGCGGCGGACGTCGACGATCGTCAGCGTCTCCTCCGTGAGCTCGAACCGCGGGCGCCAGAGCACGGCCCACGCGATGAACGCGGTGAAGATGCTCGGGACGGGGACGAGCAACGGGTTGCCGCCGGTCAGGAGCGCGAGCGGCACCAGCACGACCGCGACGACCCACAGGACGACGGCGAACAGGCGCATCCGGGGCGCGACGACGGTGCTCATCCAGGCCATCGTAGGGGAGTGGGCGGGGTCGAGAGCGCCTCCCCGGGGACGTCCGGGAGCGGGTGTGACACACCTGCGCGTACCGCCGGACGACCCGGTTCCCCGGAGAGGCGGGTCCGTTGCGGACCTCGTCCGTCCATGGTCGGCACCGCCACGCCCGGGTGTCAACACCCGGTGCCCGATCTTCAGGAACGCTGGTCCGTCCCGCGCGGTCAGACGAGTCGTTCGACCTGCTCGCGGATGGTGTCGGCCTTCGGGAAGCGCAGGCCGACGAGCCCGACGTGGCGCCAGCGGACGATGCCGTCGGCATCGATGACGAAGACCGAGCGGCGGAGGCCGATGCCCGGCGCACGGACGCCGTAGGCCCGCGCGACGTCGCCGCCGGTGTCGCTCAGCAGCGGGAAGGTGAGGGACGCACCGCGGGCGAAGTCCTCGTGCGAGTCCAGTGCCTGCGGGCTGACACCCCAGACGACGGCCCCGAGGTCGGAGAACCCGTCGAGCTCCTCCTGGTAGCTGCAGAGCTGGGCCGTGCACACGGGCGTGGCGTCGCCGGGGTAGAAGGCGAGGACGAGGGGGCGTCCGATGACCGCCGACAGGGCGTACTCGTCGTCCGTCCGTGCGCCGTTCCGGATGACCAGGCCGGGCAGGGAGAAGTCGGGCGCGGTCTCGCCCGGCTCGGGGATGCTCATGCCCTCACAGTAGGACAGGGAACGGGCCCGGTCGCGTTCTGCGACCGGGCCCGTCCTGGTGTCGTGCTGCTACTTCGTGAACCCGACCTTGGTCCAGTCGATGTTCTGCGCGCCCGCGAACGCGCCGTAGTTGGCGAGCTTCGGGTTCTGCGCGACGAGGGCCGGCTTCGCGGTGATCGGCATCGAGTGGCCGATCGCCCAGACCTGCTTGTCGACCTGGTTCCAGATCTCGTTCGCCTTGTCGGTGTCCGGCTCGGCGATGGCCTTCGCGACGAGTTCGTCGATCTTGTCGTCGCCGATGCGGCCGTAGTTCTGGCCGGTGTCGCCGGTGGTGTAGATCGAGGCGCCGCCCGAGTGGAAGCCGGTGCCGCCCCAGACGAAGATCGTCATGTCGTAGTTGCCCGGCGTGACGTACTGCTCGAAGAAGTCGTCCACCGCGACGGACTTGAGCTTCAGCTCGATGCCGACGTCCTTGAGCTGCTGCTGCATGACCTCGGAGAGCTTCTGCGATGCGGTCGCACCCGACGGGATCGTGATGGACAGCGAGAGCGTCTTGCCGTCCTTCTTGCGGTACTGACCGTCGGTCTTCCAGCCGTCGTCGTCCAGGATCTTCTTCGCCTTCTCGACGTCGAAGGTGCCGTTCGGGTCGGTGTTCGCCTCGTAGCCGTCGTCGGTCGACAGGAAGATGTGGTTGTCGAGCGTGCCGAGCTTGTACGGCAGCGTGCCGCCGATGACCTGCGCCAGCGCCTCACGGTTCACCGCGTGCTGGATCGCGAGTCGGAGCTGCTTGTCCTTGAGGATGCCCTTGGACGAGAAGTCGACGTGCGTGTACTGCGCCGAGGTCGAGGCGTAGACCTTCGAGTCCTTGGCGTCCTTGACGCGGTCGAACCGCTCGGACGTCGTCGTCAGGACCGAGTCGATCTCCTTGTTGAGGTAGGCGTCGACGTCCGCGTTGCCGTCGAGCGACCGGAAGATGACCTGGTCGAGCTTCGGCTTGTCACCCCACCAGTTCTCGTCGGGGACGATCGTCACGGTGCCGGCGGTCTCGTCGAGCTTCGACACCTTGTACGGTCCGGACGACAGCGGCACCTTGCCCTTGTACGCCTCGTTGAACTGCTCCGGGGTGCCGGTCTGGCTCGCCGGGTAGAGCGGGCTGAAGAGCGACTTCCAGTCGGAGAACGGCTTGTCGAAGACGACCTTGACGTCCTGGTCGGACGCGCCCTTCGACACCGACGCGATGTCCTCGTACCCGGTGGTCGACCCGACCAGGTAGTCCGGGTTCGACCCGTTCAGGGCCTTCCACTCGTTCTCGAAGTCCTTCCACGTGATGGGGGACCCGTCGTTCCACTTCGCCTTCGGGTTGATCTCGTACTCGATCGTGAGCGGGTCGTCGCTCGTCGCCTCGGCCTTCGACACGTAGTCAGTGTCGAGCTGCGGTGCGCCCTTGCCGTCGATCACGTAGATGAACGGCATCGTCGCCTGTTCGATCGTGGAGGCGTCGACCAGGGCGCCGTCGACCTGGTTGTAGTTCCACTGCGTGATCCACTGCGAGATCGGCAGACGGAGCGTGCCGCCGTCCTGCAGGTCCGAGACCGGCTGCTCGTTGATCTGGGCCGAGGTGGGCAGGGTCTTCTTGCCCGAGTCGTCCGAGCCGCCGCCGGATCCTCCGTTGGATCCGCTCGAGCAGCCGGTCGCGACGAGAGCGAAGCCGGCGAGTGCCGCCGTCAACGCCAGGACTTTCCTGTGCTTCATGGTGTTCCCCTCGTGAAGTTGTGGATCACCATACGGCCCCCGCGCGGGGGCAGTCGACCCGTTCTGTTGCAAACACCAATCCGTTACGCGGGATGTGTCGGGATGTGATCTCCCGGAAACAAATCGGGTCGTATGGTGTTCCGCATGACCCGCTTCCTGGCGCGTCGACTCGTGTACTACGTCGTGCTCGTGTTCCTCGCCACCTCGCTGACGTACTTCCTGGCCTCGGCGACGTTCAGCCCCCGATCCGTCTACGCAGAACGCAACCCGGCACCACCTGCGGCCACCATCGACAAGAAGCTCGACGACATCGGCGTCAACGACAAGACGCCGATCGTCGTGCGCTACGGGCACTGGCTCGGCGACGCCGTCCAGGGCGATCTCGGCCGGACGATCCAGGACCGCAGCGTCAACGACGCCTTCTGGCCGCGCCTGGGGGTGAGCCTGCGGCTGCTGGTGGTCGGGTCCCTGCTCGGCATCCTCCTCGGGGTGCTGCTCGGTGTCTGGAACGCCATCCGGCAGTACCGGATCTCGGACCGGGTGAGTGCGATCGTCTCGATCGTGCTCATCTCGACACCGGTGTTCCTGACGGCCGTGTTCCTGAAGATCGGAGCGACGAAGCTCAACCAGGACACCGGGACCCAGCTCATCAACTTCACCGGCGAGGCCACCCCGGGGCTGAGCGGCAGCGCGTGGGACCTGTTCCTCGACCGGGGCGTGCACCTGCTCCTGCCGACGATCTCCATCGCGCTCGGCCTCATCGCGATCTACAGCCGGTACCAGCGGGCGACGATGCTCGACGTGCTCGGCTCGGACTTCCTGCGGACCGCGCGGGCGAAGGGGCTGACCAAGCGCCAGGCGACCTTCAAGCACGGGCTCCGGACCGCGCTGATCCCGATGACGACGCTCTTCGCCTACGGGTTCCTCGGCATCCTCACCGGTGCGACCTTCACCGAGAAGATCTTCGGCTGGAACGGTCTCGGCGCGTGGTTCATCGACTCGGTGCAGAACAACGACGTGAACGCGGTGACCGCGTACACGCTGTTCGCCTCGGTCGTGGTCCTCATCGCGGGCTTCCTCGCCGACGTCCTCACCGCCGCCCTCGATCCGCGTGTGCGGAGGAGCTGAGATGACCGACACCCGCATCGAACCCGTCGACGGCACGACCGTCGGCCGGTCCGACACGCCGCTGCCCGGCAGCCCGAAGCCGGGCGGGAAGCAGCGCAACCGCTTCGTGCAGACCGCAGTCCGCGTGTTCATGAACCGTGGGGCCGGGATCGGCCTCGTGGTGATCGTGCTGCTCTTCGCCTTCGCGTTCATCGGGCCGTTCGTGAGCCCCTACGGCTACTCCCAGATCGACTACACCGCGTTCTCGCAGCCCCCGGGCGGCGCGCACTGGTTCGGCACGAACGGCATCGGGCAGGACGTCTTCGCGCAGACCGCTCGCGCCATGCAGAAGAGCCTGCTCATCGGTCTGCTGGTCGCGCTGTTCTCGACCGCACTCGCAGCGCTGACGGGTGCCGCTGCCGGCTACTTCGGCGGCTGGGTCGACCGGATCGTGATGTTCTTCGTCGACATGCTGCTCGTGCTGCCGTCGTTCCTCATCATCGCGATCATCAGCCCGCGCATCCAGGACTCCGGCTGGATCGTGCTCGTGGTCCTCATCGCGGCCTTCGGCTGGATGGTCACCGCCCGGGTCGTCCGCTCGATGACGCTCTCGGTGAAGGAGCGCGAGTTCGTGCGCGCCGCCCGGTACATGGGCATCGGCCCGTTCCGGATCATCCTCCGGCACATCCTGCCGAACGTGGCCTCGTTCCTCATCATCGACGGCACCATCCAGGTCGGGGCCGCGGTGCTCGCGGAGACGAGCCTGAGCTACTTCGGCTTCGGCGTCCAGCCACCGGACGTCTCGCTCGGCACGCTCATCGCGCAGAACCAGGACGCCGCGCTCACCAGCCCGTGGCTGTTCTTCTTCGCGGCCGGTGCGCTCGTGGTCTTCGCGATCGCGGCGAACCTGCTCGGCGACGGGCTGCGCGACGCGCTCGACCCGACGTCGGCGACGGGCAAGAAGCAGAAGCGGACCGGTCGGAAGCGCGACCAGAACCAGGCCGCGGTCGACGCCGCGACCATCACCACGCAGGCAGGGGCCGGCGCATGAGCACCACCACCACGACGACCACCACGACCGAACCGCTGCTCCGCGTCCGCGATCTCGACGTCCGGTTCCCGACCCCGCGCGGCGTCGTGCACGCCGTTCGGGGGGTCGACCTCGAGCTCCGGCGGGGCGAGGTCCTCGGCATCGTCGGCGAGTCCGGTTCGGGCAAGTCCGTCACGAGCATGGCGATCCTCGGACTGCTGCCGGAGACCACGAAGGTCACGGGGTCGATCGCGCTCGAGGGGCAGGAGCTCCTCGGCCGCAGCGACAAGCAGCTGAGCAAGCTGCGCGGAGCCAAGGTCGCCATGGTCTTCCAGGACCCGCTGTCCGCCTTCACGCCCGTGTACACGATCGGTGAGCAGATCGCCGAGACCGTCCGCGTGCACCGGGGTGCCTCGAAGCAGGACGCACGCGCCCGGGCGATCGAGCTGCTCGAGCTCGTCGGCATCCCGCAGGCCGCGCAGCGCGTGGACGCCTTCCCGCACGAGTTCTCCGGTGGCATGCGGCAGCGCGCGATGATCGCGATGGCCATGGCGAACGACCCGGACGTGATCCTGGCCGACGAACCGACCACGGCACTGGACGTGACGATCCAGGCCCAGATCATCGACGTGCTCCGCACCGCGCAGCGCGAGACCGGTGCCGCCCTGGTGTTCGTCAGCCACGACCTCGGGGTGATCGCCGGCATCGCCGACCGCATCGCCGTGATGTACGCCGGGCGGATCGTCGAGACCGCGAGTGCGGACGAGCTGTTCGCCCGACCACGCATGCCCTACACGATCGGCCTCATCGGCGCGCTGCCCCGGCTCGACGAGTCGAGCGGCGAGCCGCTGGTCCCGATCCCCGGGTCGCCGCCGTCGCTCATCGGGCTGCCCGACGCCTGCCCGTTCGCCGACCGGTGCCCGCTCGCCGCCGCCGTCTGCCGTGGGTCGGAACCGCCGCTCGCCGCGGTCGACGTGGCGGCCGGTGTCCCCGGAGAAGGGCCGGTCGACACCTCGGTGCCGCACGCGGTCGCCTGCCACCGGTACGAGGAGGTCGCCGAGGCCCACGCCGACGCCGGCGCGATCTTCCGGCTGCCCGAGATCCCGGACACCGGCGTCGCGGTCACCACACCCGCCGCCCGCGAGCAGCGCCCCGCCGTCGTCCAGGTCGAGGGGCTGACGAAGACGTTCCCGCTCGTCAAGGGATCGGTGTTCAAGCGCAAGGTCGGCGAGGTCTACGCGGTGGACGGCGTCGACCTCGACATCCGCACGGGCGAGACGCTCGGCCTGGTCGGGGAGTCGGGGTCCGGCAAGTCGACGACCCTGCACCAGCTGATGGACCTCGAGCGGCCCGAGCACGGCACGGTCGAGCTCTTCGGACAGCCGGTCACGGCGTCGAAGCAGCTGCGGCAGCGCATCTCGATGGTGTTCCAGGACCCCGCAGCGAGCCTCGACCCGCGCATGTCCGTGTACGACGTCGTCGCCGAACCGCTCCGGGCCATCGGCGCCTCGTCGGACCGCATCGCCGAGCGGGTGCCGGAGCTCCTCGGGCTCGTGGGGCTCCGTGCCGCCGAGGCCGACCGCTACCCGCACGAGTTCTCCGGCGGGCAGCGGCAGCGCATCTCGATCGCTCGGGCGCTCGCGACCGAGCCGGAGCTCATCGTGCTCGACGAGCCGGTCTCCGCGCTCGACGTGTCGATCCAGGCCGGGGTGCTCAACCTGCTCGCCGACCTCAAGGCACGACTCGGGTTGTCGTACCTGTTCGTGTCGCACGACCTGTCGGTGATCCGGCACGTCGCGGACCGGGTGAGCGTGATGTACCTGGGCCGCACCGTCGAGGAGGGCGCGGTCGACGAGGTCTTCGAGCGCCCGATGCACCCGTACACGGCTGCGCTCATGTCGGCGGTCCCGGTGCCGGATCCCGTCGTGGAGCGCGCACGGCGGACGATCCTGCTGCCGGGGGACCCGCCCAGCCCGACCGAGCGCCCGACCGGCTGCCGGTTCCGCTCGCGCTGCCCGCTCTACGCGATGCTGCCCGAGGCGCAGCAGGCGCGGTGCCGCGACGAGGTGCCCGAGAAGGCGCCGCGCGCCGGCGCGGAGCGCGACCACCGTGCGGCGTGCCACTACCCGGAGCAGGTGCCGCAGCTGGTCGCGTGACCAGCCGACGGACGGAAGGCGCGGTGCCGGTCGGTACCGCGCCTCCCGTCCGTCACCGGCCCACGTCGGGCCCGTCCTGCCGTGAGACGGTCTCGTCACGTCGAGACGCCGCAGGATCCTGCGGCGTCTCGCGTCGATGCCTCCGTCTGACGGGCACGCCGGCGTCTCGCTTCGGCGACGCACGCGCTCACCGGAACAGTCCCGGGAACGCCTGGGCGACGAAGGGGTAGCCCACGAAGACGACGGCGTCGAGCAGGCAGTGCGTGATGACGAGCGGGAGCAGCCGCCCCCACCTCGTGTAGATCCACCCGAACACGACGCCCATCACCGCGTTCCCCACGAACGCCCCGAACCCCTGGTACAGGTGGTAGCTCCCGCGCAGGACCGCGGTCGACAGGATGACCTGCCACCGCCCCCACCCGAGCCCGCCGAGTCGCTCGTACAGGTACCCGATCACGATGACCTCCTCCTGCAGCCCGGACCGGACGGCCGAGAGCAGCAGGACGGGGATCGTCCACCAGTAGGTGTTCAGCGCCGCCGGGTCGACGTCCACCGTGAAGCCGAGTGCGCGACCGGTGAAGTAGAGCGCGAGTCCGGGGACGCCGATGCCGAGCGCGATGAGGGCTGCACCGCCGAGGTCCGGCCGCGCCCGGAAGCGGTCGATGCCGAGCCGGTGGAGGTGCGGGCGCCTCGCGCTCCAGAGGAGGTAGCAGACCAGCGCGACCGGGGCCAGGTCGACCGCGATGCCGACGAGCTGCCGCGCGAGGTCGACGTACTGCACGGTCGTGGTGGACGTGTTGAGTGCCGTCGACTGCTCGCCGAGGGGCGTCGTCTGCGACAGGTCGTCGATGATCTGGAGCACCGAGTACAGGGCGCTGCCGCCCAGTGAGAGCATGAGGACGATCGTGATCTCGGTCCACGTCCGCCGTCGGGTCATGCGCTGTACTCCTCAGGGTTGCGAACTACCGGTAGACTGGCGTGTCGGGCGTTCCAGCCCACCCACGGGCAGTGCCACCACGGCGCGAGAGCCGCCGTCGGCCGCCCGATCTTCTCCGAACACTTGAAGGATGTCCTGTATGGCGCTCGCCACCCGGTCCGACCTGCGCAACGTCGCCATCGTGGCACACGTCGACCACGGCAAGACCACCCTCGTCGACGCGATGCTCACGCAGACCAACTCGTTCGACGCCCACTTCGAGGGCGAAGACCGGATGATGGACTCGAACGACCTCGAGCGCGAGAAGGGCATCACCATCCTCGCGAAGAACACCTCGGTGCTCTACAACGGGGAGCACGCCGAGCAGTTCAACCCGGGTGGCCGCATCACGATCAACGTGATCGACACCCCCGGCCACGCCGACTTCGGTGGTGAGGTCGAGCGCGGCCTCTCCATGGTCGACGGTGTCGTGCTGCTCGTCGACGCGTCCGAGGGCCCGCTGCCCCAGACCCGCTTCGTGCTGCGCAAGGCGCTCGCCGCGAAGCTCCCGGTGATCCTGCTCGTCAACAAGACGGACCGCCCGGACTCCCGCATCGACGAGGTCGTCTCCGAGTCGCAGGACCTGCTCCTCGGCCTGGCCTCGGACCTGTCGGACGAGGTCGACGACCTCGACCTCGACGCGATCCTCGACGTCCCGGTCGTCTACGCGTCCGGTCGTGCCGGTGCCGCGAGCCGCAACAAGCCGAACGACGGCGAGCTGCCCGACAACGACGACCTCGAGCCGCTGTTCGAGGCGATCCTGCAGCACGTGCCGGCGCCGACGTACGACGACGAGCACCCGCTGCAGGCGCACGTCACCAACCTCGACGCCTCGCCGTTCCTCGGCCGCCTCGCGCTGCTCCGCATCTTCCACGGCACGATGAAGAAGGGGCAGACGGTCGCGTGGGTCAAGCACGACGGCACCGTCGCGAACGCCCGCATCACCGAGCTGCTCATCACGAAGGCACTCGACCGTTTCCCGGCCGAGTCCGCGGGCCCCGGTGACATCGTCGCCGTCGCCGGCTTCGACACCATCACCATCGGTGAGACGCTGTCCGACCCCGAGGACGTCCGCCCGCTGCCGACGATCACGGTCGACGACCCCGCCATCTCGATGACCATCGGGACCAACACGAGCCCGCTCGTCGGCAAGGTCAAGGGCCACAAGCTGACCGCGCGCATGGTCAAGGACCGCCTCGACCGCGAGCTCATCGGCAACGTGTCGCTCAAGGTGCAGGACATCGGCCGTCCGGACACCTGGGAGGTCCAGGGCCGTGGTGAGCTGGCGCTCGCCATCCTGGTCGAGCAGATGCGCCGCGAGGGCTTCGAGCTCACCGTGGGCAAGCCGCAGGTCGTCACGAAGCGTGACGAGAACGGCAAGCTCCAGGAGCCCTACGAGCACATGACGATCGACACGCCGGAGGAGCACCTCGGCGCGATCACGCAGCTCATGGCCGCGCGCAAGGGTCGCATGGAGAACATGACGAACCACGGCACCGGCTGGATCCGCATGGAGTTCATCGTGCCGTCGCGTGGCCTCATCGGCTTCCGCACGTCGTTCCTCACCGAGACCCGTGGCACGGGCATCGCGAACGCGATCTCGCACGGCTACGACGACTGGGCGGGCCCGATCCAGACCCGCATCAACGGCTCGATCGTCTCCGACCGCGCCGGTGTCGTGACGCCGTTCGCCATCACGAACCTGCAGGAGCGCATGACGTTCTTCGTCAACCCGACGGAGGAGGTCTACGAGGGCATGGTCATCGGCGAGAACTCGCGCGCCGACGACATGGACGTGAACATCACGAAGGAGAAGAAGCTCACGAACATGCGTTCGGCGAACGCCGACTCCTTCGAGTCGATGACGCCGTCGCGCCAGCTCTCCCTCGAGGAGTGCCTGGAGTTCGCGCGCGAGGACGAGTGCGTCGAGGTCACCCCCGACAACGTGCGCATCCGCAAGGTCGAGCTCGACGCGCAGGCCCGTCAGCGCGCGTACGCCCGCCTGAAGCGCCAGGACGCGTAACCCCGCGACAGCCTGGAGGCACCGCCTCCGTCCGACGGCCCGGTCACCTCGTCGAGGTGGCCGGGCCGTCGGCGTCCGCGCCCTCCGGCTCCGGGGTTACGGTGGACGGGTGACCCTCGATCTCCTCTCCCTGTACCAGGACCTGCACGCCCACCCGGAGCTCGGCTTCCAGGAGCACCGCACCGCCGGTGTGATCGCCGACCGACTGGCCGAGATCGGTGGGATCGAGGTCACCACAGGCGTCGGCGGCACGGGCGTCGTGGGCGTCCTGGCGAACGGCGACGGGCCGGTCGTGTGGCTCCGCGCCGACATCGACGGCCTGCCCGTGCAGGAGCGCACGGGGCTGTCCTACGCGAGCACGCACACCGGCCGCGACGACGAGGGCGTCGAGGTCCCGACGATGCACGCCTGCGGACACGACATCCACGTCACGTGGCTGCTCGGGACCCTCGAGCGCCTCGTCGACACCCGCGACGCGTGGCACGGCACGGTGGTCGCCGTCTTCCAGCCCGCGGAAGAGGTCATCTCCGGTGCCCGCGCGATGATCGAGGACGGCCTGGTCGAGCGCTTCCCGCAGCCGGAGGTCGTGCTGGGGCAGCACTCCGCCCCCGCGCCGGTCGGGATCGTCGCGGTCGGCAGCGGACCGGTCATGGCGTCGAGCGACCGGCTGACGGTCACGTTCAACGGCCGCGGCGCGCACGGTTCGGCGCCGCAGGCCTCGCTCGACCCGATCGTCACCGCCGCGAGCGCCGTCGTGCGGCTGCAGACGGTCGTCTCCCGCGAGGTCTCGCCGTCCGACGCCGGCGTCGTCACCGTCGGCGCCTTCCACGCCGGGACCCGGCCGAACATCATCCCGGACCAGGCCGTCATCGAGATCTCGACGCGCGCCCGGAACGAGGAGACCCGCGAGCGGATCATCGCCTCGATCGAGCGCATCGTGCGGGCCGAGAGCGAGGCGGGCGGCCTCGCCGCGCCGACCATCGAGCGTGCCCCGGGTGCCGAGGTGACCGTGAACGACCCCGAGGCGGCGAAGCGCGTGCTCGAGGCGATCCGTCCCGTCGTGCCCGGTGCGCGCGACCTGGAGATCGGGCTGGCGATGGCGTCGGAGGACGTCGGCCAGCTCGCCACCGCGGCGGGGGTGCCGCTCGTGTACTGGTTCACCGGCATCACCGATCCGGAGCTGTTCCGCCGCGGCGAGGAGATCCCGAGCAACCACTCGCCGTTCTACGCGCCGCAGGCCGAGACGGCGATCCCGGTCGGCGTCGACGCCCTGACGGCAGCCGCCCGCACCTACCTGTCCTGACCGGCGGCGCGGCGGACGGGAGACTTCCCAGGGAACGCACGCCGCGCCTCCCGGCAGTCCACCTAGGGTGTCCGCATGCGCACGACCCGGACCCTCATCGCCGCCGTGACCGCGGGGATCGCCCTCGCGGGCCTGACCGGCTGCTCCGCCGACGCGGTGCGCCAGGCGACCGACCTCGGCTCGTCGGTCGCCTCGAACGTCAGCGAGACCGTGCAGGGCATCGACGGCAAGGCGGTCCAGGACGGCATGGCCTCGGTCGCGGGCGGCATCGACGGCGCCCTCGACGCGGCACTGTCGGGCACGGGCGTGACGAGCGACGGCAGGGTGCCGGACGGCTTCCCGACCCCCGACGTCCCGCTCGTCGACGGCACCGTGCTCGGCGGTGGGGCCGGGCCGAACGGTTCCGGCTGGGTGGTCCAGGTCCGCGTGGCCTCGGTCGACGACTTCGCGGCGGCCGCCGAGCAGCTCGCTGCCGCCGGGTACACCGAGTCCGCGAAGCGTGCGGACACGTCGAGCGCGTTCGGGATGTTCCGCAGCGATGCGTACCGCGTGGTGCTGACGGTGTCCGAGTCGTCGGACGGCGTGACCGCGACGTACATCGTCACGCCCCGCTAGCGAAGTACCCTGGGACGCGATGTCCAAGGCTCCCGCACCGCGTCCCGAGCGCGTCCTGTTCGTGCACGCCCATCCCGACGACGAGACCCTGTCGTCCGGCGGCACCATCGCCACCCTGCTCGAGCTCGGCGCCGAGGTGACGGTGCTCACCGCCACGCGGGGCGAGCGCGGCGAGATGCTCACCGAGGCCCTGGCGCCGCTCTTCGGTGACGGCCCCCGTGTCGCGGCACACCGCGAGACCGAGATCGCCGCCGCGCTGGCCGCGCTCGGCGGTCCGGCACACCTGTGGCTCGGCGGTCGGGGAGCACGTCCCACCGACCTGCCCGAGCGGCGGTACAGCGACTCCGGCATGCAGTGGGGACCGGACGGACGCGCGACGGCCGCCGACGACGCCCCGGCCGACTCGCTCACCGCGGCGGACCTGGGCGAGGTCGTCGACGACGTGCGCGCGGCGATCCGCTCCACCGGCGCCGACGCGGTGGTCAGCTACGCCGACGACGGCGGGTACGGCCACCCGGACCACGTGCGGGTGCACCACGCTGCCCGGTACGCGGCCCGGGCAGAGGAGGTCCCCTTCTCGATGATCGTCGACCCGACGTCGGACGAGGTCGACCTGACCGTCGACGTCGTCCCCGTCCGGGCGAAGGTCCGCGCCGCCGTCGAGCAGTACCGGTCGCAGGTCGCCATCGACCCCGTGGACCCGACGGACCCGCAGCGCCTGACCTGGGTGATGCCCCACGGCGTCCGGCAGGAGGCCCCCGCGGTCGAGGCGTTCCGGCACGACGCCGACCCGGTGCCCCACGCTCCCGAGACCTTCGCCGAGCTCACCCGTCAGGGGAAGGTGACGGCGGTCGTCGTCGCGGCGGTCGCCGGGCTCGTCGTCGGAGCACTCGGGACCGTCACGCACCAGCAGCGGCTCGCGGTCTTCCCGGTCGGCATGGTCCTGACGACGCTCATCGTGCTCGGACTCGTGGTGGGACTGCGCCTCCTGTACCGCTCGCGGGCGATGGTCGCAGCGGCCGGCATCGGGATCATCGTCGCGACGCAGGTGCTCGTGAGCGTCGGCGGGCAGTCGTCCCCGCTGGTGCTCGCGAACCTCGCCGGCTACGTCTGGACCTTCGCGCCGGCGGCGATCGCGGCGTTCGCCCTCGCCTGGCCCGACCTGTCGGGGCTGCGCGCCCGCGCCGCGGCGGCGTCGGCGTCTGGAGCCGGGGCCGGGACGGCTGCCGCATCGTCCACGGACACCGCGCGGTCCGGGGCTCCCGGGCGCCGCGAGTAGACTCGACCACGCTCAGTCCGAAGGGAGCACCCGCACCGTGACCTACGTGATCGCCCAGCCCTGTGTCGACGTCAAGGACCGCGCCTGCATCGACGAATGCCCGGTCGACTGCATCTACGAGGGTGACCGGTCGCTGTACATCCACCCCGACGAGTGCGTCGACTGTGGTGCGTGCGAGCCGGTCTGCCCGGTCGAGGCGATCTACTACGAGGACGACCTGCCGGACGAGTGGGCCGACTACTACAAGGCCAACGTCGAGTTCTTCGACGAGGTCGGTTCGCCCGGCGGTGCTGCCAAGGTCGGTGTGATCCACAAGGACCACCCCGTCATCACGGCCCAGCCCCCGCGCGGCTGACCCCGGACCGCTCCGTGGCGCTCGACCTCCCCGACTTCCCCTGGGACCAGCTCGTCCCGTTCAAGCAGCGCGCAGCGGCGTACGAGGGCGGCATCGTCGACCTCAGCGTCGGTTCGCCCGTCGACCCGACCCCTGAGGTCGTCCGACGGGCCCTGGCGGGTGCCACCGACGCGCACGCCTACCCGCAGGTCGCCGGCACGCCCGCGCTGCGCGAGGCGATCGCCGACTGGTACGGCCGTCGGCAGGGCATCACGCTGACGCCCGAGCAGGTGCTCCCGACCATCGGCTCGAAGGAGTTCATCGCCGGGCTCGCGCTCTGGCTCGGGATCGGCCCGGGGGACACAGTCGTGTTCCCGGAGGCCGCGTACCCGACCTACGAGCTCGGAGCCGCGCTCGTCCGGGCCGACGCGCTGGCATCGGACGACCCCGCCGCATGGCCGGAGAGCACGAAGCTCGTGTGGCTGAACTCGCCCGGCAACCCGGACGGTCGCGTGCTGTCCGTCGAACAGCTGCGCGCCGCGGTCGCACGGGCGCGGGAGCTCGGCGCCGTGATCGTCGGCGACGAGTGCTACGCCGAGCTCGGGTGGGAGCCGCCGTACGACGCGTCGCCGACACCCTCGATCCTCGACCCGCAGGTCGTGGGCGATCGGGTGGACGGCGTGCTCAGCGTGTACTCGCTGTCGAAGCAGTCGAACCTCGCCGGGTACCGTGCTGCCTTCGTCGCGGGGGACGCCGCGATCCTGGCCGACGTGCTGGCGGTCCGGAAGCACACCGGCATGATGCCGCCGCTGCCGGTCCAGGACGCGATGATCGTGGCCCTCGCCGACGACACGCACGTGCAGCAGCAGAAGGCCCGCTACCGGGCCCGTCGGAACATGCTCCGACGGGCACTCGAAGGGGCGGGCTTCCGGATCGACCACAGCGAGGCCGGGCTCTACCTCTGGGCGACCCGCGGCGAGCCCGCGCTCGACACGGTCGGCTGGCTGGCGGAACGGGGCATCCTCGTCGCACCGGGCACCTTCTACGGGCCCGCCGGGGCGGAGCACGTCCGGGTGGCGCTCACCGCGACCGACGACCGGATCGCGGCCGCGGCGCAGCGGCTGGCGAGCACCCGGAGACTGGCCGCGTCCTGATCGAGGTGGGCCGCGCCTCCCGGTCGTGACGAGGGGTGGGACCGCTGTGCGCTCCCCGCACAATCCGTGGAATCCACCAGATCTCCGCCTTCCGGTGGTGCACGACCGACAGTCGGCGCAGTTAGGCTGTCGTCGTGACTGACACTGCCAACGACGCTCAGAAGACGGCCACACCGCCCACCACGCCCGTCCCCGTGAGCCCCGCCGCCGCGGAGTCGACGGAGACGGCGACACTGACGTTCCCGGGTGGCACGGCGGAGTTCCCGATCCTGCCGAGCGTCGACGGCGCGTCCGCCATCGACATCTCCTCGCTGAAGAAGCAGACCGGGCTGAACACGCTCGACTACGGCTTCGTCAACACCGGCGCGACCAAGAGCGCCATCACGTACATCGACGGCGACCAGGGGATCCTGCGCTACCGCGGGTACCCGATCGACCAGGTCGCATCGGGGTGCACCTACCTCGAGGTCGCGTGGCTCCTCATCTACGGCGAGCTCCCCACGAAGGACGAGCTCGACGACTTCGACGCCCGCATCCGTCGGCACACGCTGCTGCACGAGGACCTCCGCCGGCTCTTCGACGCACTGCCGCACTCGGCGCACCCGATGTCGGTGCTGTCGAGCGCCGTGAGCGCACTGTCCACGTACTACGAGGACGACATGGACGTCGACGACCCTGAGAAGGTCGAGCTGCAGACCGTCCGGCTCCTCGCGAAGCTGCCGGTCATCGCCGCCTACGCGCACAAGAAGGCGATCGGGCAGGCGTTCCTCTACCCGGACAACAAGCTGTCGTTCGTCGACAACTTCCTCCGGCTGAACTTCGGCACGATGGCCGAGCCGTACGAGCCGAACCCGGTGCTGTCGAAGGCGCTCGAGCGCCTCCTCATCCTGCACGAGGACCACGAGCAGAACGCCTCCACCTCGACCGTGCGCCTGGTCGGCTCGACGAAGGCGAACATGTTCGCGTCGATCTCCGCCGGCATCAACGCGCTGTACGGGCCGCTGCACGGTGGCGCGAACGAGGCCGTGCTCGAGATGCTGCAGCAGATCAAGGACTCCGGCGAGCCGGTGTCGCGCTTCGTCGAGCGGGTGAAGAACAAGGAGCGCGGGGTGAAGCTCATGGGCTTCGGGCACCGCGTCTACAAGAACTACGACCCGCGCGCGAAGCTCGTGAAGGAGTCCGCGCACGAGGTGCTGCAGTCGCTCGGGGTGCAGGACGACCTGCTCGACATCGCGATGGAGCTCGAGCAGATCGCGCTCGAGGACGAGTACTTCGTCAGCCGCAAGCTCTACCCGAACGTCGACTTCTACACGGGCATCATCTACCGGGCGATGGGCTTCCCGCCGCGCATGTTCACGGTGTTGTTCGCCATCGGGCGTCTGCCGGGGTGGATCGCCCAGTGGCGTGAGCTCAACAACGACCCGCTCAACAAGATCGGCCGCCCGCAGCAGCTCTACGTGGGGCACCCGGAGCGGGACCTGCCCGCTCGCTGACGTCCGGCCCCGGTCCGAAGGCCCGCTCGCGCCCCGCGAGCGGGCCTTCTCCGTCACGCTCGACGGTCGCGAGCCGCGAGCGGGCCATCTCTGTCACGCTCGGCGTCGTCCGGCGACGGTTCCTGCCCGCTCGGCAGGAGACGCGCGGCGTGTCCTGCCCGCTCGGTGACCTGAGCGCAACTGCGCGCGCCGGACGGGAGGCGCGGTGCGGGCTGGCACCGCGCCTCCTGTCCGGCGCGCAGCCCGTTCCTTCCCGACACGCGTGCCATGGCAAGCGGAATCGGGCGTACCTGGTCGATCCTGCGGATCAGGTACGCCCGGTTCTGCTGGGTACGCCCGGTTCTGCTGGGTGCGCCCGGTTCTGCTGGGTGCGCCCGGTTCTGCTGGGTGCGCCCGGTTCTGCTGGGTGCGCCCGGTTCTGCTGGGTGCGCCCGGTTCCGTGAGTGCGCCCGGGGTCCGTCGGTCCCCGGCGGCGTCACCCGGCTCGCGGCGAACTCCTCGCGGCGGTCAGGCGGCGCTCGGGAGCGGCGGTCAGGCGCCGCGCTCAGGAGCGGCGTTCAGCAGGCGCGGTGCGCCGCCGCCGGGAACCGGCCCGTCGCCCAGGTCCCGAGCAGGTCGACGGCCGCACGGAACGCGGGCGTGCCCGGTCGGTTCAGGAAGGCGTGCCGATCGGGCAGGACGTGTCGCTCCACCGACGTGCCCGCCGAGACGAGTTCGGCAGCGAACCGCTCGCCCGACGCCCGCATCGCGTCGGACGCGGCGTCGACGACGAAGGCGGGCGGGAAGCCGGTCAGGTCCTGTCCGCCGGCGAACGCGGTCCGCTGCCCGAGTGCCGTCCGGGGCACCGCGTTCCGGTTCGCGACGTCGAGGGCCCACGGGGCGTGCGTCACACGGCGGTGTCCGCGAACGGTGCGCTGCACGGCGCGGTCGCGGGGGAGTCGGGCGTGGTGGAAGCCGTACGCGAGGACGACGCCCTCCGGCGGGTCGCCGGCATCGAGCAGGCCGAGCGTCGCGGCGGACGCGAGGCACGCCCCCGCGCTCGCCCCACCGAGCAGCAGCGGCCCGTCGGTGTGCGCCCTCGTGTGTCGGACCACCGCGAGCACGTCGTCGCGCGCGTGGGGCCACCGCGCCCGGGGCCGAGCTCCACGGCGTCCGACCCAGGGCAGCCCGGGCAGCGGAGCGAGGCGGTAGTCGACGGTCACGACGGCGAGCCCGTGGGCGGCCAGCGCGGTGGCGACGGCGTGCGACTCCGGTTGGTCGAGGCCGCCGCGGAAGAACCCGCCCCCGTGCAACCACACCAAGGTGGGTCGGCCCGGGCGTCCGTACTGCCGGACGGGCACCGGTCCGTGCGGCCCCGCGATCGTCGCCCCCATGCCGTCGGTCTCGTCGGGAGCGGCGCTACGCGTGCAGCGCCGTGTTGAGCTGGATGCCCTGGCCCTGGCGCTGCAGGGCCTCGACCGCACCGGAGAGCGAGTTGCGCCGGAACAGCACGTTCGGCACGCCCGACAGCTCTGCGGCCTTCACGGTGCGCGGCGTGCCGTCCGGGTTCGGTGCGACCCCCACCAGGACGACCTTGGTGCCGGCCGTCACGTAGAGTCCGGCCTCGATCACGGAGTCGTCGCCGAGCGAGATGCCGAGGCCGGCGTTCGCCCCGAGGAGCGCCCGCTCGCCCAGCGACACCCGGTGCGTCCCGCCGCCGGACAGGGTCCCCATGATCGACGCACCCCCACCGATGTCGGTGCCGTCTCCGACGACGACCCCCTGCGACACCCGACCCTCGATCATGGCGTCACCGAGCGTGCCGGCGTTGAAGTTCACGAAGCCCTCGTGCATGACGGTCGTGCCGGGAGCCAGGTGTGCGCCCAGCCGCACCCGGTTGGCGTCGCCGATGCGCACCCGGTCCGGCACGACGTAGTCGAGCAGGCGGGGGAACTTGTCGACCGCGTGCACCGCGATGCCCGCGCGCTGCAGGACCGGACGCAGGCGGACGAGGGCGTCCGGGTGCACCGGGCCGGCGTTGGTCCAGGCGACGATCGGCAGGTGACCGAAGACGCCGTCGAGCGAGACGGTGTTCGGCCGGACGTGCAGGTGGCTGAGCAGGTGCAGCCGCAGGTACGCATCGGGCGTGCTGGTCGGTGCGTCGTCGATGGCGATCTCGGTCGTCACCGCCTCGATCCGGACCTCGCGCCGGGGGTCGTCGCCGACGTGTGCCTCGAGCTCGGGCGGGAACACCGCGTCGGCCGGACGCGCACCGAGGTGCGTCTCGGGGTACCAGGTGTCGAGGACGGTGCCGTCGGCGGCGATCGTCGCGAGGCCGTGGCCCCAGGCGTGCGTGGGTCGGTCGGTGGCAGCGGTCGCGTCGGTCACGCCACCAGGGTAGCGAGCGGGCCGGTCGGCGACCCGTCCGGGGAGACGGTCTGTGGAGAACGTCGGTGACGCGACCAGGCCGGCCTGGAGGCGCGGGTGCTGTGGACGGATCGGCACCGTCCACCGGTGGTCGCCTCACCGTCCGCTGAGGGACACGGCCGGTACGCTGACCGCATGCCGGAGCAGCTCGACCTCACCGCCTCGTCCATCGACATCACGCGCGCCGTCTGCGACATCGAGTCGGTGTCGGGGAACGAAGGACCCCTCGCCGACGCGATCGAGGCGGCGCTGTCGTCGCTGCCCCACCTCGACGTCGTGCGCGACGGCGATGCGATCGTGGCACGCACGCAGCTCGGTCGCGAGCGCCGTGTCGTGATCGCCGGGCACATCGACACGGTGCCGCTCAACGGCAACCTGCCGACCGAGTTCCGGACCGCGGACGACGGCACCGAGATCCTCTGGGGTCGCGGCACGGTCGACATGAAGGCCGGGTGCGCCGTGCAGCTCAAGCTCGCGCACGACCTGACCGAGCCGAACGTCGACGTCACGTGGGTGTTCTACGACCACGAGGAGGTCAGCGACTCCCTCAACGGCCTCGGTCGGCTCGCACGGACCCGTCCCGAGCTGCTCGCGGGCGACTTCGCGATCCTCGGTGAGCCGTCGGGGGCCCAGATCGAGGGTGGGTGCAACGGCAACCTCCGCGCCGAGGTCCGGACCTCCGGCAAGCGCTCCCACAGCGCACGCAGCTGGATCGGCGACAACGCGATCCACAAGACCGCACCGATCCTGGCGACGCTCGCGGCGTACGAACCGCGCACCGTGACGGTCGACGGGCTCGAGTACCGCGAGGGGCTCAACGCCGTGGGCATCACCGGCGGCATCGCCGGCAACGTCATCCCGGACGAGGCCATGGTGCACGTGAACTACCGCTTCGCGCCGTCGCGCAGCGCGGACGAGGCGGTCGCGCACATCCGAGAGCTCTTCGCCGGGTACGACGTGCAGATCGTCGACCTCGCCGCCGGCGCCCGCCCCGGGCTCGACGCGCCGCTCGCGCAGCAGTTCGTCGCAGCGGTCGGCGGCCCGGCCCCGCGTCCGAAGTACGGGTGGACCGACGTCGCCCGCTTCTCGGCGCTCGGGGTCCCGGCGGTCAACTACGGTCCCGGCGAGCCGGTCTTCGCCCACCACGACGACGAGCAGGTCCCCGTCGACCAGATCACCGCGGTCGAGGACGGCCTGCGTCGGTGGCTGACGGCGTGACCACCGGCCCCGCGCGCACCGTCGCGGGGCTCCACGGCGCCGGCCGCTGGCGCGCGCGCTACCGGCTCGTGCCCTGGTGGGTCCGGGTCACCGTCGTCTACGTGGTCGCGCGGCTCGTGACGGGGGCGATGCTCCTGGCCTTCGCCGGTGTGCAGACCGCCAACTCGTTCACCGGTGCGCGTCCGTCGTACCTGTCCTTCGCATCGATCTGGGACGGCGCCTGGTACCGGGTGATCGCGTCGAACGGGTACCCGTCGACCCTGCCGGTGGACGCCGCGGGCCACGTCACCGAGAACGCGTGGGCGTTCATGCCCGCGTACCCGTTCCTCGTCCGAGGGCTGATGGTGCTGACCGGGGCGTCGTTCGAGGCCGTCGCGGTCACGGTGTCGCTGGTCGCCGGGTGGGGCGCTGCGCTGGTGTTCCGACGGCTGATGGGCCGCTTCCTCGACGATGGCCGGGCGACGTTCGCCACGGTGCTGTTCTGCGTCGCGCCGGTGTCCGCCGTGTTCCAGGTCGCCTACGCCGAGGCGATGGGGCTCTTCCTGCTCCTGGTCGCCCTGCTGCTGATGGTGGACCGCCGCTGGTGGACGATGGTGCCGGTCGTGCTGCTGCTCGGGATGACCCGACCGACCGGGCTCGCGTTCGCGTTCCTCGTGGTGCTGTTCCTGGCCGCCTGGACGATCCGGCCGTCATGGGTGCGCGAGGTGGAGCGGCCGACCCTGCGCACCGCTCTGCCGCCACTCGTCGTGGGTGCGGTCTCGGGGCTCGTCGGACTCGCATGGCCGGCGATCGCGTGGGCGGTGACCGGGGTCCCGAAGGCGTACACCGACACCGAGCTCGCCTGGCGGTCGTCGTACATCGGGTGGCGGGAACTCGTCCCGTTCGCGCCGTGGATCCAGGGCGCCGGCTGGTGGTTCGGGCAGCCGGCGGGGGCGATCCTGCTCGCCGTGGCGCTCGTCGGGTTCGCGGTGTTCGTCGCGCACCCCGCTGTGCGGCGCGTCGGCCTCGAGCTGCGGTTGTGGGGCGTGGCCTACGTCGTCTACCTGCTCGCCGTGTTCTTCCCGCAGTCGAGCACCTGGCGCATCCTGCTGCCGATCGCGCCGCTCCTCGGCATCGTGGCCCTCCCGCGGTCGTCGGGCTACCGGGTGCTGGTGGTCGCGGTCTGTCTCGGTCTGCAGTTCGTCTGGCTGTACACCTGCTGGTGGGTCGACGGCTACGACTGGACGCCGCCGTGATCGACCTCGCGGTCGTCTGAGTCCTCGGCGGCGGGTGTCGCCGAGGGGTCCTCGCCCGGGCGCCAGTCGGCCGCGGCGTGCACCATCGCGTTCACCGTCGCGATGAACGGCACGGCGAAGAAGGCTCCGACGACGCCGGCGATCGTGGTGCCCGCGGTCACACCGAGCACGACGCCGAGCGGGTGCACCCGGACGGCCGAGCCGGTCAGGAACGGGTGCAGCACGTGGCTCTCGAGCTGCTGGACCACCACCACCACGGCGAGCATGACCAGCGCCGGCACCAGTCCGTTGAAGACCAGCGCGATGAGCACGGCGACGATGCCGGCGACGATCGCCCCGACCACCGGGACGAACGCGCCGAAGAACACGATCACGCCGATCGGGACGGCGAGCGGGAGGCCGAGCGCGAGCGCGCCGATGACGATGCCGAGTGCGTCCGTCACCGCGACGACGAGCTGCACGCGGATGAAGCTGGTGAGGGTCTTCCACCCCGCCTGACCCGCGGCGTCGATGCGTCCGCGCGAGCGTCGCGGGAAGATCCGCACCACCCACGACCAGATCCGGCGGCCGTCGATGAGCACGAAGATCGTCGTGAACACCACGATGAACAGCCCCTCGAGCGCGTGCACCAGCCCGCTGCCCGCCTCGGCGGCCCCGGACAGGATCGACGCGACGTGGGTCTGCAGGAACTTCGTCGCCTCCGCCAGGTACTTCGTGACCTGCGCCGAGGTGATGCCGAACGGCTCGGACGCGAGCAGGGTCTGGAAGGTCTGCACGTTGCTCGTCAGTCGACGCTCGAGCGTCGGCAGGTCGTAGCGGATCTGCGCCGTCACGACGAGCGCCAGGACACCGAGGACGACCACGACCGAGATGCAGGCCGTGAGCACGGCGAGCCACTTCGGCCACCGGTGACGTTGCAGGAACGCCGAGAAGGGGGCGAGCAGTGCGCAGACGAGCAGCCCGACCAGGAACGGCACGAGGATGTCCTGCAGCAGGACCACGAGGGCGACGACGACGGCGAGGGCAGCCACCACCACGAGGAAGCGCCACGAGAACGCTCCGGCGATGCGCATGCCCCTCGGCACCGCCTCGACGACCGGATCGACCTGTGGACGCAGCATGGAGCGGATGTTCGGCACACGCCAAGGTGACCACCCGAAGCCGCGAGAACGTCGCATTCCGACACCCCCAACCTGGGCGGTTTCGCAGTTGCCCCCTCGGTACGGGATAATGGGCCTGCATCTTCTGCACGAAAGGGGACATCTGATGGCAGCGATGAAGCCGAGGACCGGTGACGGGCCGATGGAGGCTGTCAAGGAGGGTCGACTCATCATCGTGCGGGTTCCGCTCGAAGGTGGAGGCCGCCTGGTGGTCTCGGTCAACGACGCCGAGGCCAAGGAACTCCACGACGCACTGGCAGAGGTCGTCTCCGCCTAGTCCGTCGACGCACCACGACGAGAGGCCCGGAGCGCGTACGCTCCGGGCCTCTCGTGTGCGTCGTGGCCGACGGAACCGGCAGACCGGGCCGCGACGTCCGTCGATCCAGGACGTCCATCGGATCAGGATGTCCGTCGGTCCAGGACGTCCGTCGGGTCAGGACGTCCGGCGGGTCAGGCCGAGACCTTCGTCATCTGCAGCAGCCCGTCCCCGGCGGGGGAGAGCGCACTCCGCACCGCGCCCGAGGTCGAGACCTCGGTGAGCAGCAGTCGGAAGTCCGTCGTCGCGCGGTCCCGACGCACCGGGTCCGCGACGCGACCGCGCCAGAGCGCGTGCGGCACGAGCACGGTGCCCCCGACGCGCGCGAGGCGGAGTCCGTGCTCCACGTACTCGATCACGTGCTCGGGGTCGGCGTCGACGAGGACGACGTCGTACGACGCCTCGTTCATCCGGGGCAGCACCTGGTTCGCCCGACCCGGGATGAGCCGGACGCGCGAGGGTGCCGTGCCGGCGGCGACGTAGGCGTCACGGGCGTACTGCTGGTGGTCGACCTCGACGTCGATCGTCGTGAGGGTCGCATCGGGCGCGCCGCGCAGCAGGTAGAGTCCCGAGACGCCGAGCCCGGTGCCGATCTCGATCATGCTCGTCGCGCGCGATGCCGCTGCGACCACGGCGATCTGGGCGCCGATCGCGGGGGAGACGGCTTCGACCCCGAGTTCGAGGGAGTGCTCTCGCGCTCGCGCGATCACCTCGGGCTCCGAGACGATGTCCTCGGCGAACTTCCAGTTCGACTCTTTCTCTGACACGCACACTCCGTTCGGGAGACAACTCTACGGGTGCGGCGCAGTGGGACGGGTTACGCTCGTTGCCGTGTCCATCGACTTCAACAAGATCCTGATCATCGGGATCATCGCGGTGCTGCTGCTCGGGCCGCAGCGCCTGCCGATGTACGCGCAGAAGCTCGCCGAGTTCGTCAAGGCGATCCGCCGGTTCGCGGACACCGCGAAGGACCGCATGCGCGAGGAGATGGGCCCCGAGTTCGACGACGTCGACTGGCAGAAGCTCGACCCCCGGCAGTACGACCCCCGTCGCATCATCCGCGACGCCCTGCTCGACTCCGGGGGCACCGCCGCCGGCAGCACGGCCGCGGTGGAGACCGCGCAGGTCACCGCGTCGAAGGTGCGTGCGACGGCGCCGGTGGTGCCGCTCGCCGAGGGCGAGCCGGCCCCCTTCGACACCGAGGCGACCTGACGCGGCTCCCGTCACGACACGACGGACGGGAGGCCCGGTGCCAGCTGGCACCGGGCCTCCCGTCCGTTCTCAATCACGCGTCGCGACGATCGTGAACGTCGTCGGGATCCGGTCGCGGTCCGGGGCGGGCCACACCCACGAACCGTGGCCGTCCTCCTCCATGCGCGGGCTGAACCGCCACGGCAGGGTGCGCCCCTCGTCCAGTCGGCGGAGACGCAGTCCGGCGCCGAGCAGGGCGTTGACGACCTCGGACAGCGGGTGCGGCCACTCGTACGTCCGGGTGTTCGCGACGGTGCCCTCGCCGACGTAGGTGCCCGCGTCCTCCCACTGCTGGGCCGTGCCGTCGGGGAAGTACCGGTGCCGCGTCACGAGCTCCGGCGCGTCCTCGTCCAGGGCGTACAGCGCGGGGTGTCCGTCGCGGATGAAGAACACCCCGCCCGGCCTGAGGAGTCCCGCGACCTGCGCGGCCCAGCGGTCGAGGTCCGGGAGCCAGCAGATCGTGCCGATGCTCGTGTAGACGACGTCGAAGTCGCCGGTGACGGCCGCGCGGGCGTCGAGGACGTCGGTCTCCACCCACGTGACGTCGAGGCCGAGCCGGTCGGCCAGGGCCGCTGCCGCCGCGAGCGCCGGTGCCGAGAAGTCGACCCCGGTGAGGCGTGCACCCTCGCGGGCCAGCGAGACCGTGTCGGTGCCGATGTGGCACTGCAGGTGGCAGACGTCGAGCCCCGTGAGCGTGCCGCCGGGCAGCCACGGCGTGAGCGCGGGCAGGTCGTCGCGCACGACGTCCGACCGGTGTGCCGGGTCGTCGAGCGCGGCGACGTCGTACGCGCCCTCGTGGATGGGGACCCGGTCGTCCCAGTTCGCGCGGTTCGTCGCGCGGGCGGCGTCCCAGTCGACGCTGACGTGGTCGGAGCTGTCCATGCGGCCACGCTAGCGGGCGCGTCGGCCCGTGCGCGACGATCGCTCAGGACAGGCTGAGCCCGAGTTTCCGTCCGGCCAGGCCCCGTCCCATCGTGGTGATGGTCTCGGCGACGGACCGCAGGGCGACCGCGGCGGGGTCCTCCGGGGCGCCGAGCACGACGGGGACGCCGGCGTCGCCGCCCTCCCGGAGCGGGACCGACAGGGGGACGCGGCCGAGGACCGGCACGGGGACGTCCTGCCCCCGGGAGAGCCGAGCGGCGGTCTCGTCGCCGCCGCCCTCGCCGAACAGGTGCAGGACGCTGCCGCCGGGCTGCACGAGCCCGGCCATGTTCTCGACCACACCGATGACCTTCTGCCCGGTCTGCCGTGCGACGACCCCGCTCCGCTCGGCGACGTCGGCGGCCGCGGCCTGGGGCGTCGTGACGACGAGCACCTCGGCGTGGGGGAGCAGCTGCCCGACCGAGATCGCCACGTCGCCGGTGCCGGGCGGCAGGTCGAGCAGGAGCACGTCGAGGTCGCCGAACCACACGTCGGTCAGGAACTGCGAGACCGTGCGGTGCAGCATCGGTCCACGCCAGGACACCGCGGTCGAGACGTCGTCGACGAACATGCCGATCGAGACCACCTTCACCTCGTGGGCGACCGGCGGCAGGATCATGCTGTCGACGCGGGTCGGCCGGGGTGCGACGCCGTGCTCGTCGGTCAACCCCATCAGGCCGGGCACGCTGAAGCCGTGCACGTCGACGTCGACGATGCCGACCCGCTGACCGGCCGCTGCGAGCGCGACGGCCAGGTTGACGGTGACCGTCGACTTCCCGACCCCGCCCTTGCCGCTCGTGACGGCGATCACGCGGGTCAGGGAGTCCGGGGTGAACTGCACGCCGCGCGGCCGGCCGGCACGGAGGCGTTCGGTGAGGGCGGCGCGGGTCGCCGGGCTCATCACGTCGACGTCGACCTCGACGTGGTGCACGCCGTCCACGGAACCGGCGGCCGACCGCACGTCGCGCTCGATGGTGTCGGCGGCGGGGCACCCGACGATCGTGAGCTGCAGGTCGACCCGCACCGAGCCTCCCGGCCGGACGTCGACCCCGCGGATCATGTCGAGCTCCGTGACGGGGCGGCGGATCTCGGGGTCGATCACGCGACCGAGCGCAGCGAGGACCGCGGCGCCGAGCTGCTCGTCGGGCGTCGCTGCGGTGCCGTCAGCCACGCGTGCTCGCCGCTCCCTCACCGTCGTCGACGGAGTCGGCGCGCAGCGCTGCCTCCTCGGCGTCCCGCCGGTCGAGCTCCTCGAGCAGCGACCGGATCTCGGCGCGGATGAAGTCCTTCGACGCCATCTCCCGCATCGCCAGGCGGAGGGCGACGACCTCGCGGGCCAGGTACTCGGTGTCGGCGAGGTTGCGCTCGGCGCGCTGGCGGTCCTGCTCGAACTGCACACGGTCGCGGTCGTCCTGCCGGTTCTGCGCGAGCAGGATGAGCGGCGCCGCGTACGAGGCCTGCAGTGAGAGCACCAGGGTGAGCGCGGTGAAGCCGATCGCAGCCGAGTCGAACTGCCACGGCTTCGGAGCGAGGGTGTTGTAGCCCATCCACAGGGCACAGAAGAGGGTCAGGCCGACCAGGAACCAGGGCGTTCCCATCGCCCGCGCGATGCCCTCGGTCGCCCGACCGAAGGTGTCCCCGCGGCCACGGCGGCGGGTCGGGAGCACACGCGTGCGCATGCCCTTGGGCGAGTCGAGTCGCTCCTGGCGGTTGTCATCCGTTCGGGCCACGGGTGGTCCTCCTCCCCGTCGTCACGGGCGTCTTGCGCTGGCGTTGGCGGAGTCGCGAGGGGGCATCCCCCTCGCCGTGACTTCGCCAGTCGTCCGGCAGGACGTGGTCGAGGACATCGTCGATCGTCACCACCCCGACCAGACGGTGGGCGTCGTCGACCACGGGGACGGACACGAGGTTGTAGGTCGCCATCACGCGCGTGACCTCGGCAGCGCTCGCGTCGACGCGGACCGGCTCGGTCTGCTGGTCGATGAGCGTGCCGAGGCGCTCGTTCGGCGGGTACCGGAGCATGCGCTGGAAGTGCACGAGCCCGAGGAACCGACCGGTCGGCGGCTCGTACGGCGGCAGCACCACGCACACGCTCGCGCCGAGCGCCGGGGCGAGCTCGTGCCGGCGGATGAGCGCCAGCCCCTCGGCCACGGTCGCGTCCGCGGAGACGATGACGGGTTCGGTGGTCATGAGACCACCCGCGGTGTCCGGCTCGTACTCGAGGAGCATGCGGACGTCCTGCGCCTCCTCCGGCTCCATGAGCTGCAGCAGCGCCTCGCTCCGGTCGTCGGGGAACTGCGCGAGCACGTCGGCGGCGTCGTCGGGCTGCATCTGGTCGAGGACGTCGGCTGCGCGGGCGTCCTCGAGCCGGGTCAGGATCTCGATGCGCTCCTGGTCGGGCATCTCCTCGAGCACGTCGGCGAGCCGGTCGTCGGGGAGCTCCTCGGCGACCTCGAACCGGCGCTCCTCGGGCAGGTCGAGGAGCGTCGACGCCAGGTCGGCCGGGACCAGGTCGGAGTAGGCGGCGATCACGTGCTCGGCGGACTGGGCCTCGCCGGGGAGCTCGTCCTCGGTGACCTCGTTCCACGTGGCGAACGTCGTCGGGCCCTTGCCGAACGGCGACGGCGTCGTCTTCGGCTTGCGGAGGAAGAGCTGCGACACCTCCCAGTCGCCCTGTCCGCGGTCCTCGATCGCGACGTCCTCGATCGTGGCGCGGATGCGGTCGCGCGTCAGCAGGACCTTGCGGCCGAGCATCTCCGCGATGACGCGCACCTCACCCCCGCGCTGCTCGAAGCGACGCATGTTGACGATGCCGGTGGTGATGACCTGACCGGCGCCGATCGACGTGACGCGGCCGATGCTGAGGAAGATGCGGCGCTTGCCGGGCACCTCGACGATGAGCCCGACGACGTGCGGGGCGTCGACGCGGCGGTACACGACCAGGACGTCCCGGACGCGACCGACGCGGTCGCCCGCGGGGTCGAAGACGGAGCACCCGGCGAGGCGGGCGACGAAGACCTTCGTGGCGCTCACCCGTCCAGCGTAGTCGCTGCCGCGCGGGCCGGGGACGAGCGCACCCTGCGCACACCGAGGGGACGCGCGGCTCGGTGCACCAGCCGCTGCGCCCCTGCCCCGGAGGTTCCCGGGAGGCGCACGTGTGATCGCAAGGTGCCCGGTGGATGATGGCTGGGTGAGCAACCAGAGCCCGTTCGCCGGACGCACCGCCCAGGCCTTCCCGACGCTGCCGCGTGGGGACGTCCTCGGCACCTACGACAGCTACCCCGATGCCCAGCGCGTCGTCGCGAAGCTCGCCGAGGCGGACTTCCCCGTCGCCAAGATCTCGATCGTCGGCAACGACCTGAAGACCGTCGAGCGCGTCACCGGGAAGATGACCTACGGCCGTGCGGCCATCGCGGGCGCGCTCTCCGGTCTCTGGCTCGGCATCTTCTTCGGCATCGTGCTGACGCTGTTCTCACCGACGGCGGGCGGTCTGATCATCGCCGCGGCGATCATCGGCGCCGCGTTCGGCATGCTGTACGGCATCGTCTCGTTCGCGATCACGAAGCGGCAGCGGGACTTCACGAGCGTGCACCAGGTGCTCGCCACGAACTACCAGATCGTCGTCGACCCGCAGCTCACCGGCCAGGCGCAGCGGATCCTCGGCCAGCACGGCGCAACGCCGTCGACGCACTGGAACGACGCTCCGCAGCCGGGCGCGCCGGGTTCGCAGGCCCGTCCGTCCCAGGGCCAGGAGCCGTGGCGTCCGGGCCCCCGGCAGGGCTCGCCCTACGGTGGGCACGCGACGCCGCACCAGCCGCAGCAGCACCGGCCTGGAGGCCCGCAGCAGTCCGGCCCGTCGGCCGCCGGTCCGCGGTACGGGACCAACGACGGCCCGCGGTACGGGACCAACGACGGCCCCCGGTACGGCGAGACCCCGCAGACGGCGCAGCAGCCGGCGCCGACGTCGGACCCGCGTGTCCCGCAGTCACGACCGGGCCAGCCCCCGCAGTACGGGGAGCGCGTCGACGGAGCCGACGAGCGCCCCGCCGGTGCGGACCAGCGACCCGGCTCGGCACCCGACGACCGCCGCGACGGCGAGCGCGGCTGACGGAGGGACCGAACCGCAGGACGCCCGCGTCGACGATCGTCGACGCGGGCGTCCTCCGTTGCGGCGCGTGACCGGTCAGGGCTCCGGTCACGGGTCGCCGGTCAGGGCTCGGTGGTCAGAGCACCTTCGAGTAGCACATCGACCGCGCCGCTCCGACGTACGGCCCGAACTGCGCGATGCGGCGGAAGCCCTCGCGCTCGTAGAACCCGATCGCGCGCTTCTGCTCGTCGCCGGTCTCGAGCACGAGCGCCGGGGAACCCAGGTCGATCGCGGCCTCCTCGAGGCGACGGAGGATCGCGCTCGACACACCGGCCCCGCGGGACTCCGGCCGCACGTACATCCGCTTCACCTCGGCGATGCCGTCCTGCACCAGGCGCAGGCCACCGCAGCCGAGGGGCGTGCCGTCCTCGTCGCGGGCCAGGAAGAAGACCGCGATCGAGTCGGCCGTCGGCTTCTCGCCCGGTTCGGTGTCCCCGCCGTAGGCCCGGTCGATCTCGAGACGCTGGGCGGCGCGGAGCCGCTGTGCGTCGGGCGAGTCGAAGTGCTCGACGTCGATCACCAGCCCGCGCGGCGCGATCGGGCCGTCGGTCGGGGCGGACGTCGTGCTGGGGGAGGCGTCGGGCATCGTCACCCGCTCAGGCTAGCGGCCGGTGCGGGCGATCCACCCCTCCACTTCCGAGGGGGTCCGGGGGATGCCGACCGACAGGTTCTCGGCGCCGTCCTCGGTCACCAGGACGTCGTCCTCGATCCGGACGCCGATGCCGCGGAACTCCTCGGGCACGGTCAGGTCGTCCTGCTGGAAGTACAGGCCGGGCTCGATCGTGAACACCATGCCCGCCTGCACGACACCGTCGATGTACATCTCGCGGCGGGCCTTCGCGCAGTCGTGGACGTCGAGCCCGAGGTGGTGGCTCGTCCCGTGCACCATGTAGCGGCGGTGGAACTGGTTGTCCGGCTGCAGCGACTCCTCGGCCGTACCGGGCAGGAAGCCCCACTCGGCGGTCTTCTTCGCGATGACCTCCATCGCGGTCGCGTGCACCTCGCGGAAGGTGATGCCCGGCTTCACGATCGCGAACGCGGCGTCGGCGGCTTCGAGCACGGCCTCGTAGACCATGCGCTGCACGTCGGTGAAGGTGCCCGACACGGGGAGCGTCCGGGTGATGTCGGCGGTGTAGAACGAGTCGACCTCGACGCCGGCGTCGATCAGGATCAGGTCGCCCGGCTGCACCGCGCCGTCGTTGCGGGTCCAGTGCAGGATGCACGCGTGGTGGCCGGACGCGGCGATCGTGTCGTAGCCGACCGTGTTGCCGTCGGCCCGTGCGCGACGGTTGAACGTGCCCTCGACGATGCGCTCGCCGCGAGGGTGCGCGAGCACGGCGTCGAAGTCGGCGATGACGTCGTCGAAACCGGACCCCGTCGCCTCGACGGCCTTCCGGAGCTCGCGCACCTCGTACGCGTCCTTGACCAGCCGGAGCTCGGACAGGTCACGGGAGAGCACGTCCTCGGTCGCCGGGGTCCCGTCCACGGCGTCCGCACCGCCGACCGTCGTGCCGAGTCGGGTGTCGAGGGCGCGCGTCAGCTCGGCGTCGGCATCGCGGACGAGCAGGACGGATGCGTCGAGGCCGTCGGCCACCCCGGCGAAGGCGCCGAGGTCGGCCGTCGCGAGACCCAGGTCGGCGGCGACCTCGTCGAGCGAGGGGCGGGGCCCGACCCAGAACTCACCGATCTCGGGGTTCGCGTAGAACTCCTCGGAGTCACGGCCGGCCGTGGCGCGGAAGTACAGCGTGGCGTCGTGACCGGACCCGTTCGGGGTCATCACCAGGACGGAGCCGACGACCGTGTCGGTGCCCCAGCCGGTCAGGTGCGCGAAGGTCGAGTGCGGACGGAACGGGTAGTCGCAGTCGTTCGACCGCACCTTCGCCTGACCCGCGGGGACGACGATCGTGCGTCCGGGGTGCAGCTCCGAGATGCGAGCACGTCGCTCCGCCGCGAAGGGCGACTGCTCGCGCGGCTCGGGGGTGGGACGCTCCCGGTCCGCCCACTGCGACGCGATGTGGTCCTTGAAGGTCGAGGACCCGGGGGTGGTGGATCGGTTGCTCGTCGCGCGAGGAGTGGTGTCGGCCATGTCACCCATCATCGCACCGAGCTGACCCTCCGGCCTGAGCGGCTGTTCACCTGTCGGTAGCATGGTCGACGTGCCCGATCCGTTCATCGACCTGCACGCCCACTCGAGCGTGTCCGACGGCACCGAGCGGCCGGCGGAGCTCGTCGCTGCCGCCGCTGCTGCCGGCCTCGACGGCGTCGCCCTGACGGACCACGACACGACGGCCGGCTGGGACGAGGCGACCGCCGCCGTCCGCGACCGCCCGATGTCGCTGCTCCCCGGCCTCGAGCTGAGCACCCGCGTCGGCCACCGGAGCGTGCACGTGCTCGGCTACCTGGTCGACCCGACCGACGAGGCCCTGGTCGCGGAGACCGCCCGGATCCGCGACGGCCGGTTCGCGCGGGCACGACGCATGGTCGAGCGCATCGGTCGCGACCACCCGATCACGTGGGACGACGTCCTCGCGCAGGCGCGCGACGGCGCCACCATCGGTCGCCCGCACATCGCCGACGCCCTGGTCGCCCGAGGGCTCGAACCGGATCGCAGCGCGGCGTTCCGCGGGATCCTGCACCCGGCCTCCGGCTACTACGAACCGCACGACGCGCCGACGCCCCTGCGCGGCGTCGAGCTCATCCGCGGCGCCGGTGGCGTGCCGGTGATCGCGCACCCGGCGGCGTCCTCGCGCGGGATCGTGATCGACGAGCCCATGCTGCGCGACCTCGTCGACGCCGGCCTCGGCGGGCTCGAGGTCGACCACCGCGAGAACCTCGCCCACGGCAAGCGGACGCTGCTCGACTGGGCCGGTCGCTACGACCTGTTCGTCACCGGCTCGAGCGACTACCACGGCACCGGCAAGCCGAACCGGTTCGGCGAGCACCGGACCGCGCGGCACTCCTTCGACGCCATCGTCGACCAGGCCACCGGCAGCGACCCGGTGCACGGCGCGGGCTCCCGCCTGGCCTGACGTCCGCCCCTGTCGGGGTCCCCGGCGGGCAGGCACGCGGACGTGACGAAGGCCCCGTCACGTGAGTGACGGGGCCTTCGGACGGGAGGCGCTACTCGCCCTCGCCGGTGCCCTGCGGTGCCGAGGTGGTCGCCTCGGCGGAACCACTGCGACGACGACGACGGCGACGGCGCTTCGCGGCCCCGTCGGTGGTCGAGCCCTCGCCGGCGGGCTGCGCGGCGTCAGGACCCGTGGACTCGGCGGCCGGAGCCGACGTGACGGCGTCGGACGAGCCTCCCGACCGGGTGCGCGAGCGCGGACGCGAGCCGCCCTGGCGGTCACCGCTGCGCTCGGAGCCGCGACGGTCACCGGTCCGCTGCGCGCCACGGCCGGCGGAGGAACCTGCCTCGGCCGCGTGCGAGGGCGCACCGGGCAGGCGGCCCTTCGTCCCGGCGGGGATGTCGAGGTCGGCGAACAGGTGCGGCGACGACGAGTAGGTCTCGACGGGCTCGGGGATGCCGAACTCGAGGGCCTTGTCGATGAGCGTCCACTTGTGCAGGTCGTCCCAGTCCACGAAGGTGACCGCGATGCCCGTCTTGCCGGCACGACCGGTGCGGCCGGCGCGGTGCAGGTAGGTGTCCGGGTCGTCCGGGATCGTGTGGTTGATGACGTGCGTGACGTCGTCCACGTCGATGCCGCGCGCCGCGACGTCGGTCGCGATCAGCACGTCGCGCTTGCCGGCCTTGAACGCCGCCATCGCGCGCTCGCGCTGCTCCTGGTTGAGATCACCGTGGACGGCGGCAGCGTTGAAACCACGGTCCTTCAGTTCCTCGACGAGCTTCGCGGCGGCGCGCTTCGTGCGCGTGAAGATCACGGTCTTGCCGCGGCCCTCGGCCTGCAGGATGCGGGCGATGACCTCGTCCTTGTCGAGCGAGTGCGCGCGGTAGATGACGTGCTTGATGTTCGCCTGCGTCAGGCCCTCGTCGGGGTCCGTCGCGCGGATGTGCACCGGGCGCGTCATGAACCGGCGGGCCAGCGCCACGATCGGAGCCGGCATCGTCGCCGAGAAGAGCATGGTGTGGCGCACCGCGGGGACGGCCTGGAAGATGCGCTCGATGTCCGACAGGAAGCCGAGGTCGAGCATGCGGTCTGCTTCGTCGAGCACGACCTCCTGCACCTTCGACAGGTCGAGCAGGCGCTGGCGCTGCAGGTCGATGAGGCGACCGGGCGTGCCGACGACGATCTGCGCGCCGGCCTTGAGCTGCTCGATCTGGCCCTCGTACGCCTTGCCGCCGTAGATCGACACGATCGTGGTCGACCGGTTCGACGTGGCGAGCTCGAGGTCCTCGGTCACCTGGACCGCGAGCTCGCGGGTCGGGACGACGACGAGCGCCTTCACGCCGTGCTCCGGGTCGGCACCGAGGCGCTGGATCAGCGGCAGGCCGAAGCCGAAGGTCTTGCCGGTACCCGTCTTGGCCTGGCCGATGATGTCCTGGCCGGTGAGGGCGAGCGGGATCGTCTGCTGCTGGATCGGGAAGGGCTCGGCGATGCCCTTCGTCGCGAGCGCGTCGACGATGTCCTGCTCGATGTTGAGGTCTGCGAAAGTCAAAGAATCACCTTAGTCCTGGTGGAAGTCCAGGCCAGTCTACCGACGGCGGGCGAGGACAGCGCCCGCCGGGCGGGAGTGGTGCCCGCGGCCCGTATGCTTGGGGCGTGGTGTCGTGGTGGAACCGGAAGCGCGCTGCGCAGCTCGCCGCCGCGTGGCTGGCGTCGCGGAACCCGCGGAACGCCAAGCCCGTGGAGCGCCTGCAGCTGGACGACGTGAGTCCCGAGCTCGACGTGTACCTGGGGCAGGCGGCCTACCTGCAGCTGTCGCTCTACGAGACGATGGGTCGAGCCGGTGCCGCGGCGCCGACGATGTCCGGGCGACTCGTCACGGGCGTGCTCGCGACGACCGCGCTCGAGCGGCACCGGACGATCGTCGCCGAGATCGAACGAGGCGGGTGGGCGCCGGCGGAGCTCATGGAGCCCCACCGCGAGGCGATCGACCGCTTCCTGCTGCGCACGAGCGGCGCTGACTGGTACGAGTCGATGCTCACGGGCTACGTGACGGCAGGGATCCTCAACGACCTCTTCGGCAGCCTGCTCCGGTCGCTGCCGCTCGACGTCCGACAGCGGTTGCGGACGGTGTTCGACGCGCGCGAGGAACCGGCGGTCGTCGAGGAGCTGGCAGCGCACATCGAGCAGGACCCGCGCGTCGGGTCGCGCCTGGCGATGTGGGGCCGGCGGCTCGTGGGGGACACGCTGCTCGTGGCACGGTCGGCGCTGGCGGTCCACGCCCGTGAGGACCAGGAGAAGCTCGAGCCGGTGTGGACGGAGCTCATCGCTGCGCACACACGGCGGATGGACGCACTCGGCCTGACCGCCTGAGGCGCGGGCCGCGTCGACGGCCCGGGGCGCGGGGCGCGCTCGCTCGGGCCTGCTCGGTCAGACGCGCTCGGTGCGTGCGCGCTCGAAGGCGTGCTCGTCTGCGGCCGTGCGACGACGACCCAGGACCCACTCGGTCACGACGGCGACGACCCCGGCACCCACCAGGGCCACGACCCAGATCCATCCGCCGTCGTACGGCCAACCGGCCCAGGTCAGGGCCTCCCACACGACGGCCGCCACGACGCCGCCGACGACGGGGCCGAGCAGTGCTCCGCGCGTCGAGCGCCACGGCACCACGACGTGCGCGACGGCCCCCGCGATGAGGCCGCCGAGCACGGCGAAGAGCAGCTCCACGTCAGGCGACGAAGCCGATGCGGCGGGACTCCTCTGCGCCGACCTCGACGTAGGCGAGCGAGGCGACGGGCACGATGAACCGGCGGCCCTTCTCGTCCTTGAGGGAGAGGTGGGTCGACTGCGACTCGAGGGCCGCTGCCACGGCCTGCTCGATCTCCTCGGCGCTCTGGGCGGTCTCGAAGGCGATCTCGCGCGGGCTGTTGATGATGCCGATCTTGATGTCCACGAGCACAGCGTATCCGAGCGGTACCCCGTCGGCCCGGGCGTTCGCCGGGGGCGCACCGCCGACGGCGGTCCCGGTGCGTCGAGCGTTGCTGTCGGCCGTCCTCGGTACCGTGTCCGCGTGCCCAGGACCACGCTGACGACCCTCCCCGAGGACGTCGGGGTCGTCCGCCCGCTCGTCGCCGACCCCGCGCAGGACGCCGTGCTCGCCCTGCCGGAGGGCCGGCACGCCGCCGTGCTCGGCGCGCCGGGCACCGGCAAGACCACCACGCTCGCGCGGCTCGTCGCCGACCGGCTCTCCCGTCCGGACGCGGTCTCGCCGGACGGTCACGCCACGGTGCTCGCGCTGACCTCGGCCCGCACCGCAGCCACGGCGCTCCGCGATCGCCTGGCGGCCGCGGTCGACCGGGCGGTCCCGGGCGCGCTCGCCCGGACGGTCAACTCCCTGGCCTTCCAGGTCGTCGCGCACGCCGCCGCGCTGCAGGGGCAGGAGCCGCCGACGCTGCTCACGGGTGGCGAGCAGGACCGCATCATCGCCGACCTGCTCGCGGGGCACGAGACCGACGGGGTCGGACCGGAGTGGCCGGCGCCGATCACCGCCGTCGTGCGGGAACGGGCCGGCTTCCGCACGGCACTCCGCGACGTGATGATGCGCGCCGTGGCCGCCGGGGTGGAGCCCGAGGACATGCGGGAGCTCGCCGACGAGCGCGGTCGCCCCGAGTGGCGCGCCGTCGGTGACTTCGTGGACGAGTACCGCGCAGCGGTGACGGCCTTCCGTGGCAGCAGTCTCGACGCCGCGGAGCTCGTGGCCTTCGCGACCGCCGCGGTGCTGCGACACGAGGTCCCGGCGAGTGTCGCCGCGCTGCGCCTGGTCGTCGTGGACGACACGCAGGAACTCGTCGAGGGCGAGGTCGCCCTGCTCGGGGCGCTCGCCCGCTCCGGGGTGCAGGTCGTGGCCTTCGGGGACCCGGACATCGCGGCCTCGGCGTTCCGCGGTGCGGAGCCGGACGTGCTCGGACGCCTGGCCACCCGGCTCGGTGTGGCGCGCGTCGACGAGGTCGTGCTCGGCACGGTGCACCGGCACGCGGCACCGGTCCGGGAGCTCGTCGGCGCGGTGACGGCGCGCATCGGGGCCGCCGCGGCCGGACGCCAGCGCACCGCCGTCGCGTCGACGACCGGTGCCCGGAGCGACGCCGTGCTGCACCTCGAGGCCGGCAGCCGTTCGGCGCTCGTCGTCGCCGTCGCCCGGCGCCTCCGTGAACACCGGCTGCTGGACGGCCTGCCGTGGCACCGGATGGCCGTCGTCACCCGCAGCGGAGCCGCCATCCCGGAGCTCGTGCGTGCCCTGTCCGTCGCCGAGGTGCCCGCGACGGCCGGCGCCGCCCCGGTGCGCCCGCGTGACGACAGCGCTGCCCGGGCGCTCCTCGACGCCGCCGCGGTCGCGCTCGGGGTGCTCCCGCTCGGTGCCGACCTGGCGACGTCGTTCGCGACCGGACCCCTCGGGGGCCTGGACACCCTGGCGATGCGCCGTCTCCGGCTCGCCCTGCGTCGCGAGGAACTCGCGGGCGGCGGGACCCGTACCGCCGACGAGCTGCTCGTCGAGGCGCTCGGTGCCCCCGAACGGCTCGCCACCGTCGACGCCGGCTTCGCCCGACGCGCGACCCGACTCGCCCGCAGCCTCATGCAGGCGCGGGCGGACGCCGCCGCGGACGCCAGCATCGAGGAGATCCTGTGGGGACTGTGGGAGCGCAGCGGCCTCGCGACGGCCTGGGGCGGGCAGTCCGCGGCAGGAGGTGTCGGGGCCGCTGAGGCCGACCGGCACCTCGACGCCGTCGTCGGGCTCTTCACCGCGGCGAAGCGCTTCGTCGAGCGCACCCCGGACGCGCCCGCGCGGGTGTTCGTCGACGACCTGCTCGGCGCCGACCTGCCCGAGGACTCCATCGGCCCCGACCGCACGGCGGGCCGCGTGCGCGTGCTCACCCCCTCGGCCACGATCGGGCTCGAGTGCGACGTGGTCGTCGTGCTCGGGCTCCAGGACGGTGTCTGGCCGAACACCCGGGTGCGGGGGAGCCTGCTCGACCCGGACGGGCTGGTCCGCGCAGCCGCCGGCATCGACGACCAGACCGTCGACGACCGGGCAGCCGTCATCGCGGACGAGCTCCGGTTGTTCGCCCGCGCCGTCTCCCGCGCCACCACCCAGGTCGTCATCGGCACGGTCGCCAACGACGACGAGGCACCGTCGCCCTTCGTCCGGCTCGTCCCGGTGCCGCCGGACCGGCAACCGACCGTGCACCCGCTGTCGCTCCGGGGCATGGCGGGTTCGCTGCGGCGCCGCGTCGTCGCCTCGGGCGACCACGAGGCCGCATCCGCCCTCGCACGGCTCGCCGAGGCCGGGGTCGCCGGTGCGTCACCGGACGAGTGGTACGGGACGGCCGAGCCGACGACGGAGGACCCGCTGGTCGACCTGGACGCCCCGCCGGCGCCCGAGCACGAGGACGGTGAGCCGGTCGCCCCGACGGTCGCGGTGTCGCCCTCGCGCATCGGCACCTTCGAGGAGTGCCCGGTGCACTGGTTCGTGCAGACCTTCGGTGGCAGCGCGCCGAGCCCGGCGATGGGCATCGGGACGATCGTCCACGAGGCGATGGAGCAGGCCACCGCGGTCGACGTCGAGTCGCTGTGGGACCACGTGGAGGGGCGCTGGGACGAGCTGACCTTCGAGTCGCCGTGGGTCGCCGACCGCGAACGCGCGCGGACCCGGCGGATGATCGAGGGGCTCAGCGACTACCTGCGCACGTTCGCGAGCGCCGGTCGACGGCTGCTCGGCGCGGAGACGTCGTTCGCACTCGTGACCGGGCCGGCGCGGATGCGCGGCAGCATCGACCGCATCGAGGTCGACCCCGACGGGCGGGTCAGCGTCGTCGACCTGAAGACCGGGCGCTCCATGCCGAGCGAGAAGAACGACATGCCGGAGCACCCCCAGCTCGGCGCGTACCAGCTCGCGGTCGAGGACGGCGCGGTCGAGGGGGTCCCGGCGGGCGCGCCGATGGCCGACGCCCGACTCGTCTTCGTGCAGAACCCCCGCTCGGGACAGGCGTACTCGGAGCGCACGCAGCACGCCTTCGACGACGAGGCGCGCGAGGCCTACCGGGAACGGTTGCACGCCGTCGCGCGGGGGATGGCCGGCCGGACCTTCCTGGCGAACGTCGACGACCACTGCGACCGGGCGCGGACCGGCGTCGAGTGCCGCATCCACGTGGTGGGGGAGGTGACCTGGTGACGACCCATACCGACACACAGCCCGGGGCCGACGCAGCTGTCGACACCGCCGCACCCCCGGCGGCCCACGACGCCGACGCGATCGCCGACGCCCTCGGCCGACCGCGCCCGACCGACCAGCAGCGTGCGGTCATCGAGTCGCCGCTCGCTCCCGCGCTCGTCGTCGCGGGAGCCGGCAGCGGCAAGACGGAGACGATGGCGTCGCGGGTGGTGTGGCTGCTCGCGAACGGGTTCGTCCGTCCCGCCGAGGTGCTCGGGCTGACGTTCACCCGCAAGGCGGCCGGTGAGCTGTCCGTGCGCATCAACGACCGGATCCGTGCGCTCGAGGACGTCGGGCTCCTGACCGCCGGCGACGCCTTCGAGGCCCCGACGGTCTCCACCTACAACGCGTTCGCCAACGCCGTGTTCCGCGAGAACGCCCTGCTGGTCGGACGCGACGGCGAGTCCCAGGTGCTCACCGAGCCCTCCGCCTGGCAGCTCGCCCGTCGGGTGGTCGTCGGTGCGCGGGACGACCGGCTCGCCGGGCTCGACCGCGACGTCGACACCGTGACCGCTGCCGTCGTGGCCCTCGCCGGGGCGGTGTCCGAGCACCTCGTCGACCCGGCCGACCTGCGTCGCTTCGCGATCGACTTCGGTGCGCTGCTCGAGCTGCCCGGGAACGCCAGGGGCAACCCCTACAAGGCCGTGACCGACACCGTCGCAGCGATCGGAGCGCTGGAGCCGCTCGTCGACCTCGTCGAGGAGTTCCGACGGCAGAAGGTCGACCGCGGCTTCGTGGAGTTCTCGGACCAGATCGCCCTCGCGCTCGCCGCGGCCGAGTCCGCCCCGCGGGTGGTCGACGACCTGCGGAGCCGGTTCCGTGTGGTGCTCCTCGACGAGTACCAGGACACCTCCGTGGTGCAGACACGCTTCCTCGCCCGGCTCTTCCGCGGACACCCGGTGATGGCGGTCGGCGATCCGCACCAGTCGATCTACGGCTTCCGCGGGGCGAGCGCGGCGAACCTGGCCCGCTTCCCGCGCGACTTCGCGGTCGCACCGGTCGCACCGGTCGCACCGGACGCACCGGACGCACCGGTCGCACCGGACGCACCGGTCGCGGGGACGGACGGTGCCGGAACGCCGGCGCCGGTGACCTTCGCCCTGTCCACGAGCTGGCGCAACCCGGTCGACGTGCTCGCCGGCGCGAACGCCGTCGTCGACCCGCTGTCGGCTGCGTCGGAGGTCGCCGTGGAGCGACTCGCGCCGCGACCCGGTGCGGACGCCGGCACGGTGACGGCCGTCTTCCCCGAGACCCTGCCCGAGGAGGCGGACGCGGTCGCCCGCTGGTTCGCGGACCGCCGGAGTGCCTCGCCGGAGGGCTCGATGGCGCTGCTGCTGCGCTCGCGGAAGGACCTGTCGGCGTTCACCGCCGCGCTCGGTGCACACCGGGTGCCGTTCCACGTGCTCGGCACCGGCGGCCTCCTGCAGCGACCCGAGATCGTCGACCTGGTGGCGTGTCTCCGGGTGCTCCACGACCCGGCGGCCGGCAACGACCTCATCCGCCTGCTCGCCGGCGCACGGTGGCGGGTCGGTGCCGCCGACGTCGCCGCGCTGCACGAACTCGCCCGCTGGCTGTTCCGCCGCGACCACACGCAGCAGCGCCTCGACGACGAGCTGACCGCGGCGTTCCGCGCGTCCGTCGCCGCCGGGGAGCACGGATCGATCGTCGACGCGCTCGACTTCGTCGCGAGCGCCCCCGACGAGCACGGCGCCCTCGAGGGCATCAGTCCCGCCGGCCGCCAGCGGATGCGCGAGCTCGGGCAGCAGCTCGCCGCGCTCCGGGCCCGGGCGGCCGGGGACCTGGTCGACTTCGTGACCCTGGTCGTGCAGGAGATGCGGCTCGACGTCGAGGTCGCCGCCCACGAGCAGGGGAGCGCCGCCTTCCTCGACGCGTTCGTCGACGAGCTCGCCGGGTTCGTGACGACCGACGACCGCGCCGACCTCGGTGCCTTCCTCGGCTGGATCGACGCCGCCGCCCGCCGCGACGACATGGGCCCGCGGTCCGAGGAGCCGGAGGCCGGCACGGTGCAGATCCTGACGATCCACGGGTCGAAGGGCCTGGAGTGGGACGCGGTCGCGGTGCCGCGGCTCGTCGAGGGCGCGCTCCCCGCCCGACCGCAGGAAGGATCCTCGGGGTGGCTCGGCTTCGGCCGCCTGCCGTACGAGTTCCGCGGGGACGCCGACGAGCTCCCGCGGCTCGAGTGGCGGGGGCACGCGGACCAGAAGGGCGTCGTCGACGCCATCGAGGCCTACAAGGAGCAGGTGAAGGCCCGGAACGAGGACGAGGAGCGTCGGCTGACCTACGTGGCGCTGACGCGGGCACGGCACGACCTGCTCGTGTCCGGGTCGTCGTGGGCCGGCGGGGTCAAGCCGACGCCGCCGAGTCGGTACCTCCGGGACCTCGTCGCGGCAGGGGTCGTCGCTGCCGACGCCGTCCCCGACGGCACCGTGCACGAGGAGAACCCCCTCGGCGGGGACGGGGCGACCCAGACCTGGCCGCACGTGCCGTTCGGGCAGCGGGGTGCCCGGGTCCTCGCGGCAGCCGACCGCGTCCGGAACGCGAACCCCGGTGCGGCCGGGCGCTTCGCGGCGGACATCGACCTGTTGCTCGCCGAGCGGCAGGCTGCACGGTCGGACCGGCGCCGCGTCGCGATCCCGCACCGCGTCCCGGCCTCGGGGTTCAAGGACTACATCGGCCAGCCGGACGCGGTCGCCGAGCGCCTGCGCCGGCCCATGCCGGAGCGGCCGTACCGTGCGACCAGGCTCGGCACGCTCTTCCACCAGTGGGTCGAGCAGCGCGCGCGCAGCGGTGGCTCGCTCGAGACCCTCGACCTGTGGGACGACGAACGCGAGCTCGACGCGGACGAGGCCGTGGACGCCTCGACCGACGCCGCGGTCACCGACGACGACGCACGACGACTGGCGGCGTTCCAGGCGACCTTCGCCCGGTCACGCTGGGCCGACCTGACCCCGGTGGAGGTCGAGCGCGAGATCCACATCCCGTTCCTCGGGCACAGCGTGGTGTGCAAGCTCGACGCGGTGTACGAGATCGACGGTCGCGCCGAGGTGGTGGACTGGAAGACCGGCAAGGCACCGACCGGCACGGCAGACCTGGCCGCGCGGCAGCTGCAGCTCGCGCTGTACCGGGTGGCGTACGCCGAGTTCACCGGGCGACCGGTCGACGAGGTGGACGCCGTCTTCTACTTCGTCGCGGACGACCTCGAGGTGCGGCCCACGGCACTGCTCGACCGTGCCGGTCTCGAGCGCGCCTGGCAGGAGGCGCTCGGCTGATCCGGTGCGTCGACCGGCCTGGTGCGTCGACCGGCCGGGCCCGGTGCGTCGGCCGGCCGGATCAGGGCTGGGCCGCTGCGGCACGTGGACCGACGCCGTGTCGGACGGGAGGCGCGGGGCGGGGCCGCGGGGAGCCTCCCGTCCGGTGGGTGGTCGCGACGGACGGGGCGGCGGCCGGGTCAGCCGTGTCGACGCTCGGTCGACGACAGCAACTGCTCGACCTCGCCGATCTCCATCGTCTCGGGGGAGACCGACTGCAGCGGCGCCGCGCTCGGGGTCTGCACGGCGTCGACCAGCCGGTGCATCATCGCGACCGCGTCGTCGACCACCTCGGTGCTCTTCGCCTGCACGCCGTGCAGCAGCCACTGGGCGGTCTCGAGCTCGTGGTGGACGCGGGCGCGCTGGGCGAGCTGGCGGTCCCGACCCCCGCCGTTCGCCTCGTACGCACTGATCACGGTGTCGAAGGCGTCGCGGTGACCGGCGAGCACCCATGCCAGGTCCTTCGCGGGGTCGCCGAGTCGGAGCTCGCCCCAGTCGAGGACGCCGGTGACCGAGTCGCCGTCGACCAGGACGACCCCGGTGCCCAGCGCGCCGTGCACGACCGTCGGGGTGAACTGCCAGAGCTGCTGGTCGCGCGCAGCGCCCTCCCACCGTTCGACGAGTGCGGCGGGCACGAGCTTCGTGGCGACCGCGCGGTCCATCACGGAGACGGCGGAGCGCAGGACCTCGAACGGGGTGAGCGACGGCAGTCCCGCGTCCGTCACGAAGCTCGTCGGCAGCTGGTGGACGGCCGCGACGGCACGGCCGACGGCTGTCGCGAGGTCGGGACGCTCGGTCAGGTCGCGCAGCGTCGGGTGGGTGCCCGGCACGTAGGTCGTGACGATCGCCCGGGTCGAGCCGATCGGCGCCTGACCGCGGTACTCGGCCACGGCGAACGGCAGACGCGAACGGATGCCGGCGCTCAGGGCACGGATCGCGACGAGGTCCGCGGACTGCCGGGCCTCGGCCCGCTGGTTGCGCGGGCGACGGATCGCACTGAGCGCGCCGTCCGCGTCGCGGAGGACGGCCGACTCGTAGTCACCGGAGGCGGCCGAGCCGAGTGTGCGCGTGCCCGTGACGACCAGACCGGGAACGGCTGTGGTCGCCAACGCGGCTAGAGTGAACTGGGATCCCGCCATGCCCCTCAGGGTAGGTCCGCGTCCGGTGCCGGAGCGCACGCCACGCTGGCCTGTGCAAGCCCGGGCACCGTCCACAGGGTCCCGTTGAGAAGCCCGTCCCGATCGAGGAGCACCCCGCCGTGACCGTCGAGTTCGCCGCCAGACTCCCGCTGTCCCGCAACGAACTCGACCGCGACGCGGAGTTCCGGACCACCCCCGACCTCGACCGCGTCCTGCGGGCCGACCCGGACACCCGGTGGCTGCCCGTCCGCGGTGCCGAGCTGCTCCGTGACGCCGACGGCGCGCTCCGGTTCGTGGGCGCCGACGCGGTGCCCGAGCACGCGGTGACGCTCTACCTCGGCCGAGCGGTCACCGACGCCGCCGACGCTCCTGCCGGCACGCGCTTCGCCGCCGCGCTGCTCGACGCGACGGCCGCCGCCGCGATCGAGCCCGACGACGAGGCGTGGTCGAGCCTGCGCATGTTCGGCACCGAGCTGTCCGCCCGCGACCAGGGCCTCGCGGTCGAGGCCGTCGCGATGGCGAACTGGCACGCCGTGCACGGGTTCTCCCCGCGCACCGGCTCGCCGTCCGACGTCGTCAGCGGCGGGTGGGTCCGCCGCGACCCCGAGGGGCACGAGCTCTTCCCGCGGACCGACGCGGCGATCATCGTCGGGGTCACCGACGCCGACGACCGCATCCTGCTCGGGTCGAACGCCGCGTGGGACGCCGACCGCTACTCGCTGCTCGCCGGCTTCGTCGAACCGGGGGAGTCCCTCGAGGACGCCGTCCGCCGCGAGGTCTGGGAGGAGTCCGGCGTGCGCGTCGAGGAGCCCGAGTACCTCGGGTCGCAGCCCTGGCCGTTCCCCGCGTCGCTCATGGTCGGCTTCCGCGCACGCGCCGTGGACGGCGATCCCTCGACCGCTCGACCGGACGGCGTCGAGATCCTCGACGTCCGGTGGTTCTCGCGCGACGAGGTCCGCGAGCGTGCCGGCGACACCCTGCTGCTGCCCGGCCGCACGTCGATCGCCCGCGCGATCATCGAGGAGTGGTACGGCGGGCCGCTGGACGTGCCGTGACCGATCCCCGCGCGGCGACCGGTGCCGCACCGGTGCGCCCGCCGTCGCCGGACGATCTGCTCGCGGCGCTCGACGCCGAGCAGCAGACCGTGGCCCGGACGTTGCTCGGCCCCGTCGCCGTGCTCGCCGGCGCAGGGACCGGCAAGACCCGGGCGATCACCCACCGGATCGCGTACGGGGTCGCGACCGGCACGTACTCGCCGAACCACGTCCTCGCGCTCACCTTCACGACACGGGCGGCCGGGGAACTCCGGTCGCGGCTGCGCGCGCTCGGCGCCGGGACGGTCCAGGCGCGGACCTTCCACGCCGCGGCGATGGCACAGCTCAGCTACTTCTGGCCGGACACCGTCGGCGGGCACGCCCCGCGCATCGTGGAGTCCAAGGGTCGGGTCATCGCGCACGCCGCCGACACGGTCGGGATCCACGTGGACACCCCGGTGCTCCGCGACCTCGCGGCCGAGGTCGAGTGGCGCAAGGTGCAGATGCTCACCTACGACGAGTACGAGGCCGCTGCGGCCGACCGGGTGATGCCGCGGGACACCCCGCCCCGGCGGGTGATCGACCTCATGAAGGCGTACGAGCAGCTCAAGGACGACCGTCGGCAACTCGACTTCGAGGACGTCCTGCTCGCGACGCTCGGCATGGTCGAGTCGGAGCCGCGGGTGGCCTCGTACGTCCGACAGCAGTACCGGTTCTTCGTCGTGGACGAGTACCAGGACGTCTCGCCCGTGCAGCACGACCTGCTGCGCGCGTGGCTCGGCGGCCGCGACGACGTGTGCGTGGTCGGTGACGCCAGCCAGACGATCTACTCGTTCGCGGGCGCGTCGAGCCGGTACCTGCTGGGCTTCGGGTCGGAGTTCCCCCGCGGGTCGGTCGTGCGCCTCGAACGGAACTACCGGTCGACGCCCGAGGTGGTGCACGCCGCGAACACCCTGATGCGCGGGCAGCCCGGTGCGCTCGACCTCGTCGCGCAGTCCGTCGAGCGGGGCCCGGAGCCGGAGGTGCTGCCCTGCGTGCACGACGGCGACGAGGCGCAGACCGTCGCCCGTCGCATCGGCGAGCTCGTGGCGTCGGGAGCGGCGTTCGGCGACTGCGCGGTGCTCTTCCGCGTCGGCGCGCAGTCCGCCGCGCTCGAGTCCGCCCTCGGTCGCGCCGGCATCCCGTACCGGGTGCAGGGCGGCACGCGGTTCTTCGACCGGCCCGAGGTGAAGCTCGCGGTGCACCACATGCGCGGCGAGGCCGTCCGGCAGACCGACGACGAGCTCACCCGCCGGGTCGGGCTCGTGCTGCAGCTGAGCGGCTGGACCCCGACGCCGCCGGACGGCACCGGCGCGGTCCGCGACCAGTGGGAGGCGTTGCAGGCGGTCATGGGCCTGGCCGAGGCAGCGCCCGCCGGCACGACGATGCAGCAGTTCACGCAGGACCTGGTCGACCGTGCGGCGACCCACCACGAGCCGGAGCTCGACGCCGTGACCCTCGCCACCATGCACTCCTCGAAGGGTCTGGAGTGGCCCCACGTCGTGGTCGTGGGCGCCGCCGAGGGGCTGCTGCCCATCTCCCACGCCACGACCGACGCCGAGGTCGACGAGGAGCGCCGGCTGTTCTACGTCGGGCTGACCCGCGCGCGTCGCTCGGTCACCGTCACGTGGTCACGGCAGGGTTCCACGCGCGGGGGTGCCCGGGCGCCGAGTCGGTTCCTGGCAGCGCTCGACAGGCGCACCGAGGGTGCTGTGCCACCGGCAGCAGGCTGACCGTCAGGTCGTCGCGGTCGAAGACGACCTGCTCCGTCGTGGGGACCTGGGTCCGCAGGGGCAGGCGCTGCACGAGCATCCGCACCGCGGCCGACGCGACCGCTGCGCGTCGCCAGGGCGACAGCGGTGCTGCCGGCCGACCCCACACCTGGGCGGCCAGCGCGGGCCACGCCGGGTCCTCGTCCACGCGGGCGTACTCGACACACTGCAGGCACGGGCCGTCGCCCGGGACGACCACCGGCCCGAGCCGGATCCGTCCGTCGCCGACCACGAGCGACAGGTGCGGGGTCCCGCGCCGCGCCCACGCCGACCGGAGCGCCGGGTCGACGACGTGGTCGGCGACGACCACCGCGAGTGCGGGGGTCGGGTCCGGCAGCACGACCGGCCCACCGCGGGGCGCGGCCGTCCGGGCCACCGTCACGCCCTCGCCGGAGAGCATCTCGGCGACGGTGTCGGCGAGGACGACGTCCCCGTGGACCTCGACCCGGGCGAGCGGCTCGGGCAGGACGTCGACGACGGCGGGGGAGGCGTCACCGAGCACGCGGGCCGCCACCTCGGGCCTGCACCCCGTCGTCCCGGCGAGGGCGGTCAGAGCGTCGCGGCTCGTCTCCCGCCGGAGCGCGCAGAGGAAGCGCTCCTCGGCCACGGTCGGGACGGGGACGACGGCGCGCGGCGGGTCGACGCCGAGCTGCACGGTCCCCGGGTCGCGCCAGACGAACTCGAGCGTGGGGTCGATGCGGATGCCCATGCACCCACGCTGGCGGAACGGCCGGCCCCGTGGGGACCGGCCGTCACGATCTGTGGAGAACTAGCGGGGTCCGGCGCCGGGGGTGTCGTCGCCCGCAGCGCGGTCGTCCGCGGGGCCGCCCTCGTCCTCGATGCCGCCGCTCTCGTCCTCGCGCGGGCGGTCGCCGGAGGCGTCGTTGAGCAGGTCCTCGAGCGCCTTGTCGAACGCGTCGTCCTCGGCGGAGCGACCCGGGTTCCGCAGCCGCAGCACGAAGGCGTCCGGGTCGTCCACGTCCTCGGACGTCGGCACGGCGTCGAAGTGCGACCACAGGGCGTCGCGCTCCTCGGCCCCGAACTCCTCGGTGACGCGCTGCCAGAGCGCAGCGGCCTCGCGCAGTCGGCGGGGACGCAGCTCGAGGCCGACGAGCGTGGCGAAGGCCGACTCGGCGGGACCACCGGCGGCACGGCGACGGCGGACCATCTCCGCGATCGCGTCGGACTTCGGCAGCCGGACGGTCGCGGCGGCGGTGACCGTGTCGACCCAGCCCTCGACGAGCGCGAGCATCGTCTCGAGCCGGCCGAGCGCGGCTTCCTGCTCGGGCGTGCGCGGCGGGATGAGCGCCCCGGACGCGAGTGCGTCGCGCAGCTGCTCCTGGTTGGTCGGGTCGATCTCCGAGGCCAGTTCCTCGACCCGGTCGAACGGGATGTGGATGCCCCGTGCGTAGTCGGTGATCGACGAGATGATGTGCAGCCGGAGCCAGCGGGCGGAGCGGAAGAGCCGGGCGTGCGCGAGCTCACGGACGGCCAGGTAGATCCGGACCTCGTCCTCGGGCACGTCGAGGCCCTCGGCGAACTCGGCGACGTTCTGCGGCAGCAGTGCGGCGACCTGCTCGTCCAGGAGCGGCACGCCGACGTCGCCGCCGGAGACGACCTCCTTCGACAGCTGCCCGACGACCTGGCCGAGCTGGATCGCGAACAGGGCGCCGCCGACGCCGCGCATCGCCTTCGAGACGTCGCCGAGCATGGCCTTGAGCTGCTCGGGCGCGCGCTGGTCGATCGCCTCGGTGAGCGCGTTCGCGATGCTCAGCGCCACCGGCTCGGCGATCTGCGCCCAGACCGGGGTCGTGGCCTTCGCCCACTGCTCCCGCGTGTACAGGCTCGGCGTCGCGGTGAGCTCGGGGACGCTCGTGGCCTCGTCCAGCCAGAGCGCGGCGACCTGGAACGCCTGGTCCGAGGCCTGGGCGGTCGCCGGGTCGACCGGGTGTCCGCCGTCACGCGCGATCGCGGTCGCACGCTCGGACGCGACCGAGAAGTCGATGCCGTCCCCGCCCGACTGCGCCGCGCGCTGGAGCTGGCTCATCAGGTTCGCCACGAACGCCGGGTCGTTCGGCAGTCCGGCCGCGCCCGCGAGCTGCGACGGGTCGATCTGCCCCTCTCCGGAGAGCAGCTTGCGCAGCATCTCCTGGAAGTCGTCGTCCGGCCCCGGCTGCGGTTGATCAGGCATGACGACTACGCTAACCGCTGCTCACGGGGCCGCGCCCGGGATGCTCCCGAGGGGACGCCCGGACCGCTGCGCCGAGGGCGAACAGCCTGCGAGCACGCGGGCGACCGACCCGCCAGCGCGCGGGTGCACCGCCCGCACCCGCGGGCGCCCCGCCCGTGGAAGGACGTCCGTGACCCTCTTCGCCCCCGCGCCCCGTCGCCGTTCCCGCGCACGCACCGTCGGCTGGGCGTTCGTCATCGGCGCGGTCGTGCTCGGACTCCTGGCGAGCTTCCTGCCGAGCCCCTACCTGATCGAGGTGCCCGGGCCGGTCTACAACACGATCGGCACGCAGCGGCAGGGGCAGGGCAAGGACGCGAAGGACGTCGAGCTCATCCAGATCGACGGGGCGGAGACGTACCCGACGGGTGGCGCGCTCGACATGCTCACCGTGGGCATCCAGGGTGACGCCACGAACCGCCCGTCGTGGACGAACGTGATCCGCGCGCTGTTCTCGCGCTCCGAGGCGGTCATCCCCGCGAGCGCCGTCTACCCGGAGGGCACCACCACCGAGCAGGTGAACCAGCAGGACGAGGCGGACATGCGGTCGTCGCAGCAGTCCGCCGTCGCCGCCGCGCTCATCCACCAGGGCCACGACCTGCCGACCGAGCTCCGGGTCGGGACGGTGCAGGAGGGCTCCGCTGCGGACGGCACCATCCGCGAGGGCGACGTCATCACGGCCTTCGACGGGGAGCAGCTGACCGAGAACGTCGACGCCGGGTCGCTCCGCGCGGCGGTCGCGGAGCACGGGACCTCGTCGCCGGCGACCGTGACGCTGCTGCGCGACGGGAAGCGCGAGCAGGTCGAGGTCACCCCCCGCGAGGAGCAGGGGACCCCGCTCCTCGGGGTCGGCGTCACCGAACGGTACGACTTCCCCTTCGACGTGAAGATCGCGCTGCAGGACGTCGGCGGCCCGTCCGCCGGCATGATGTTCGCGCTCGGGATCATCGACGAGCTGACGCCGGGCGAGCTCAACGGCGGGAAGCACGTCGCGGGCACCGGCACGATCACCGCGGACGGCGAGGTCGGCCCGATCGGTGGCATCCGGCAGAAGCTCTACGGCGCGAAGGACGCCGGTGCGACCGTGTTCCTGGCGCCGGCCGACAACTGCGACGAGGTCGTCGGCCACGTGCCGGACGGACTCGACGTCTACAAGGTCGCCACGCTCGACCAGGCGGTCACCGACCTCGAGACGATCGCCGCGGGGAAGAGCACCGCCGGGCTCGCACGCTGCGGCTCCTGACCCGGCCACCCGCACGGCGCGACGTGTGCGCTCGACGCGATCCGCGCCTCCCGGCCGACCGGCCTGGAGGCTCGGCTCGCCTTCCTGAGTCCCCGTACAGTTTCACTGTCGGTCCGGACCAATAGGATCGGAGCACTGACGGCCCGGCGCGCCGGGCCCGCCGGTCCGACACGTCTGGAGCACATCAAGTGACGACAACCTCGTCCACCTCGGGCACTGCTGGGCGGCGTTCGCCGCGGGTCCCGATCGTGGTCACGATCATCGTGCTGGCCGCACTGGTGATCGGCTTCTTCATCTTCGCCAGCCTGTACACCGACTACGCGTGGTTCGCGCAGCTCGGGTTCCAGCAGGTCCTCACCACGCGCTGGATCGCGGGCACGCTCATGTTCGTGGCCGGGTTCCTCGGCATGGCGGTCCCGGTCTACGTGAGCATCGCGCTCGCCTTCCGCTTCCGCCCGGTCTACGCCAAGCTCAACTCGCAGCTCGACCGCTACCAGCAGGTCATCGAGCCCCTGCGCCGCGCGGTCATGATCGGCATCCCGGTCGTCCTCGGCCTGTTCGCCGGGCTCGCGACCGCCGGTCGCTGGAGCATGGTGCTCGAGTACTTCAACCGGACCCCGTTCGGCCAGAAGGACCCGCAGTTCGGGCTGGACATCGGGTTCTACGTGTTCGAGCTGCCGTTCTGGCGCTCGATCGTGGCGTACTCGTCGGCCGTCGTCCTCATCGCCGGCATCGCCGCGCTCGCCGCGACCTACCTCTACGGCGCGCTGCGCTTCGGCGGGCGCGAGGTCCGCATCTCGAAGGCCGCACGCGTCCAGCTCGCCGTCACCGCAGCGGTCTACGTGGCGCTGCAGGCCGTCAGCCTGTGGCTCGACCAGTACGCCGCGCTGACGAAGGACAACCCGCTCATCACGGGTGCGCAGTACACCGACGTCAACGCCGTCATCCCGGGGCGTGAGATCATGGCGGGCATCGCGGCGATCGTCGCGATCCTCTTCATCGTCACCGCCGTCATCGGCCGCTGGCGCATCTCGATCGTCGGCACCGGGCTGCTGCTCGTCGCGGCGATCGTCATCGGCGGCATCTACCCCTGGATCGTCCAGCGCATCCAGGTGAAGCCGTCGGAGCGGACCTACGAGTCGGCCTTCATCGAGCGCAACATCAAGGCCACCCGCGACGCGTACGGCGTGAGCGGGGTGCAGGAGCAGAACTACGACGCCACGACCGAGGCGAGCTCCGGCGCGCTGGCGCAGGACGCCCAGACCACGGCGAACATCCGTCTGATCGACCCGAAGATCGTCTCGGACACGTTCAGCCAGCTGCAGCAGTACCGGCAGTACTACCAGTTCCCCGACCAGCTGGACGTCGACCGCTACGACATCGACGGCCAGACCGAGGACACCGTCATCGCGGTCCGCGACATCGACCTCGACGGGCTCAGCTCGCAGGCGAACACCCAGTACAACCGGACGTTCGTCTACACCCACGGCTTCGGTGTCACCGCGGCCTACGGCAACCAGCGCGCGAGCGACGGCAAGCCGGTGTTCCTCGAGTCCGGCATCCCGTCGAACGGGCAGCTCGGCAACTACCAGGAGCGCGTCTACTTCGGTGAGACCTCGCCGCCGTACTCCATCGTGGGCGGACCCGAGGGCTCGAAGAACATCGAGCTCGACTACCCGGCCGGTTCCGACGACAGCGACGGCGGCAACGCCACGACGACGTACCAGGGCAACGGCGGGCCGAGCCTCGGCGGGTTCTTCAACCGCCTCGTCTACGCGGCGAAGTTCCAGTCGGAGCAGATCCTGCTGTCGGACGCGGTGAACCGCGACTCGCAGATCCTGTACGACCGCGACCCGATCCAGCGCGTGCAGAAGGTCGCTCCGTACCTGAAGCTCGACAGTGACGCGTACCCGGCGATCGTCGACCACCGCATCCAGTGGATCGTGGACGGCTACACGACGAGCGACGCCTACCCGTACTCCCAGAGCCAGAGCCTGTCGGACACGGTCGCCGGGACCGACTCGTCGGCGTTCCGCACGGACCAGGTGAACTACATCCGCAACTCGGTGAAGGCCACCGTCGACGCGTACACCGGCAAGGTGACGCTCTACGCGTGGGACACCGAGGACCCGGTGCTCAAGACGTGGCAGAAGATCTTCCCCACGTCGACGCAGCCGGTCTCGCAGATGAGCGCGGAACTCCTCGACCACGTGCGCTACCCGACCGACCTGTTCAAGGTGCAGCGCTCGATCCTCGGCACGTACCACGTGACGAACGCGAACTCGTTCTACTCGGGTGACGACGCGTGGAACACCCCGCAGGAGACCACCACGGGCACGACCGACTCCGAGGCCAACTCGGACACGGTGTCGCAGACGACGACGAATGCCCTCGGTACCAGGACCACGGCGTCGCAGGGCAACCTGCAGGACCCGTACTACCTGACGATGAAGGTGCCGGGGCAGGACACCGCCTACTCGCTGTACACGACCTACATCCCGCAGCAGTCGGCCGGAGCGAACAACCGCAACGTGCTGACCGGGTACCTGGCGGTGGACTCCGACGCGGGTGGTGCCGGCAAGGGCGAGAAGGCGTCGAACTACGGCAAGCTCACGCTGCTGACGATGCCGAAGACGGACAACATCCCGGGTCCGGCGCAGGTGCAGAGCCTCTTCAACGGTGACACCACCGTGTCGCAGGAGCTGAACATCCTGAAGCGGGGCAACTCGACCGTGAAGCAGGGCAACCTGCTGACGCTGCCCGTCGGCGGTGGGTTCCTCTACGTCCAACCCGTCTACGTCCAGTCGACCTCGAGTGGCTCGTACCCGCTGCTGCAGAAGGTGCTCGTGGCCTTCGGCGACAAGATCGCGTTCGAGGACACCCTCGACCAGGCGCTCAACGAGCTGTTCGACGGTGACTCCGGTGCTGCCGCCGGTGACCAGGGCGCGGCGAACGGGTCGGGTTCGACCGGTTCGTCGGGCTCGGGTTCGTCGGGCTCGGGTTCGTCGGGCGCAGGCTCGGCCGACTCGGGTTCGGGATCGTCCGACTCCTCGGGTGGCTCCGGTTCGTCGTCCGGGGGTTCCTCCTCCGGCGGCTCGTCGAGCGACACCGGCAACCAGGCGCTCGACCGGGCCCTGGCCGACGCGCGCAGCGCGCTGCAGGACCGCCAGAAGGCCTACGCCGACAACGACCTGGTCGCTGCGGCCGAGGCGGACAAGCGCCTGCAGGACGCCATCGAGGCCGCGACCGAAGCCGAGAACGGCAACTGACACGCCGTGGCGGGGCACTCGATTTGTGCCCCGCCACCGGGGTGTGTAGGCTATTGGATGTGCCGCGGGGTGGAGCAGTTCGGTAGCTCGCTGGGCTCATAACCCAGAGGTCGTAGGTTCAAATCCTGCCCCCGCAACCAAGCGTCACAAGAAGGCCCCGGTCCACTCGGACCGGGGCCTTCGTCGTTCGCACCTCGCACGTGCGAGGCCTGCTGGTCGTGCACGGCGTGCTGGTCGTGCTGGTCGTGCTCGTCGTCCTCGCTGCTGCGTTCAGCGAGGACGTGCCGCGGCTACGCTCGGGCCATGGCAACCCTCACCGTCGCCGCCGCGCAGTTCGCTCCCGTCGACGACACGGCGGCCAACCTCCGCACCGTGCAGGCCGCTGCCGAGGACGCCGCCGCGCGCGGGGTCGACCTGCTCGTGACGCCCGAGTACACGTCGTACTTCAGCGCCGAGATCGACGACCGGTTCGTCGCCGCCGCCGAGCCGCTCGACGGGCCCTTCGTGACCGGGCTCCGGGCGATTGCGCGACAGCACGCCATCGCGCTCGTCGTGGGTGTGGCCGAGACCGCGGGGACGCCGGGACGGTTCCGGAACACCCTGGTCGCGGTGCTGCCCGACGGATCGATCGCGGCGACGTACCGGAAGGTGCACCTGTACGACGCGTTCGGGTCGAAGGAGTCCGACCGCATCGAGTCGGGTGATGCCGACCAGCTGCCGGTGTTCGAGCTCGGCGGGGTCCGCATCGGCCTCGAGACCTGCTACGACCTGCGTTTCCCCGAGGTCACCCGGCGCCTGGCCGCACCCGAGGTCGGCGCAGCCGACGCGGTGGTCCTGCCGGCCGAGTGGGTGCGCGGCCCCGGGAAGGAACACCACTGGCGCACACTGCTGACCGCCCGTGCGATCGAGAACACGGTCTGGGTCGTCGGGGTCGGTCAGACCGGGCCGATCGGTATCGGCGACTCCGTGGTGATCGACCCCGCCGGTGTCGCGGTCGCCGCCGGCGGAGCCCAGCCCGGCACCGTCGTCGCGACGATCGACACCGCGACCACCGAGGCGGTCCGTGCGGTCAACCCCTCGCTCGCGCTCCGTCGGTTCGACGTGCACCCGCGCTGAGCGCACGCTCCGCACGGGCACGGACTGTGCACTCGCCCGCGCCCGCGCCGCACAGGCTGCGCCCGCCCGCGCCTCTGCCGCACGTCTGTCTCCCCGAGCGGGCGGAACCGGCACCGCGGCGCGAGCTCCGCCCTCGATTCCGCCCGCTCGCGCCCCCTGGTGCAGTCGTGTTCGTCCTCTGCTGCAACCAGACGAGCCGCGCGGACCAGCGCACGACGGCGAACGGGCGGAACCGGGAGAGCCGCGTGCGGAGGGTGCAGGAACGACCCGCTCGCGGGGACAGCCGGCGTCGGCCGGTGTCGGCACGACGAGCTGCGCTCCCCGGACGGGCGGAAACAGTAGCTCAGAGCGGCGAGACGTGCAGAGAATGCCCGCTCGCGGTGGCTGGGGGACCGGGTGGCTGGGTGGCTGGGTGGCCGGGTGGCCGGGTGGCCGGCGCTCGTCGAACGGGCGGAAACGGCGGCTGGGGGCGGCGAGACGTGCAGAGAAGGCCCGCTCGCGGTGACAGGGGACCGGCGCTCGTCGAACGGGCGGAAACGGTGGCTCGGTGCGCCGAGACGTGCAGAAGAGGCCCGCTCGCGGTGGCTGGGGGACCGGGTGGCCGGCGCTCGCCGGACGGGCGGAAACGGCGGCTCTGTGCGGCGAGACGTGCAGAGAAGGCCCGCTCGCGGTGACCGGGCGATCAGCGCTCGCCGATCGGGCGGAAACGGCGGCTCGGTGCGGCGAGAAGTGCAGAAGAGGCCCGCTCGGCTGGTCCGCGCGGGCCGGTGGCGGACGTGCACGTCGGGTGCGGCGCGCCGGAGCACGGAGTGCGCCGTGGGGGCGGTTGCGGGCCCGACTCCCGGTCAGTGGGTCGGGGCGAGGGCTGCGAGGCGGCTGACCGCCTCGGACAGGACGTCGCGGCGCTTGCAGAACGCGAAGCGCACGAGCGACCGGTAGCCCGCCGCGCGCTCCGGTCGGACGAACGCCGACACGGGGACGCCGACGACCCCGGCGAGTCCGGGGAGCCGCAGGCAGAACTCCCGGGCGTCGTCGTACCCGAGCGGTGCGGTGTCCGCGAGGACGAAGTACCCACCGTCCGGGTGCATCACCTCGAAGCCGGACGCGCGGAGCCCGCCCGCGAGCAGTTCGTGCTTCTCGGACAGCTCCCGCGCGATGCCGTGGAACACCTCGTCGGGCAGACGGAGCCCGGCTGCGACCGCGGGCTGGAAGGGAGCCCCGTTCACGAACGTCAGGTACTGCTTGACCGAGACGACGGCCTCGACGAGTGCGGGTGCTGCCGTGAGCCAGCCGATCTTCCAGCCGGTGGTGCTGAAGGTCTTGCCAGCGCTGGAGATCGTGATCGTCCGGTCCGCTGCACCGGGCAGGGTCGCGACGGGGACGTGCGGTGCGCCGAAGGTGAGGTGCTCGTACACCTCGTCGGTGACGACCAGGGCGTCGTGCCGCTCGGCGAGCTCGAGGACGGTGGCCAGGACCTCGCGGGGGAGGACCCGCCCGGTCGGGTTGTGCGGTGTGTTCACCAGCACGACCCGCGTGCGGTCGGTGAACGCGGCACGCAGGGTGTCCTCGTCCGGCAGGAAGTCCGGTGCCGTCAGGGGAACCGTGACGTGGGTGCCGCCGGCGAGACGGATCAGCGCCCCGTACGCGTCGTAGAAGGGCTCGAAGGTGACGACCTCGTCGCCCGGCTCGACGAACGCGAGCAGCGTCGCGGCGAGGGCCTCGGTCGCGCCGGCGGTGACGAGGACCTCGCGGTCCGGGTCGACCGTCAGCCCGTACCAGTGCGCCTGGTGCTCGGCGATCGCCTCCCGGAGCTCCGGCGCCCCGCGGCCGGGCGGGTACTGGTTCACACCGCGGCGGATCGCGTCGACCGCGGCGTCGAGCACCTCGACCGGGCCGTCCTGGTCGGGGAAGCCCTGGCCGAGGTTGACGGCGCCGGTGGCGGCAGCGAGCGCGCTCATCTCGGCGAAGACGGTCGGCGCAGGGACACCGTCGGGACCGAGCAGCATCGCTCCCTCGGCAGCTCGGAGCCAGGGTCCGGTGCGGTGCATGGTGGTCCCTCCGGTGCGCGCGGCGCGGGTCGACGGCCTGGAGGCCCCAACCTAGTCGGACGGGTCGGCAGCGCGCGCTCTGCGGGTCACCCGGCGCCGCGAGACCGGGAACGCGTCCACAGCCCACGCATAAGATCGCCATAGGTCGCTTGCAGCGCCAGCAGGAGCACCGCTCAGGTGGGTCCGGAAGACTGCACGAGCTTGAAAGGAGCACGTCCAGCATGACCGACACCACGCCAAACGGCCAGGGCGACGACAACCGCCCCGAGGAAACCGACCACCGGGCCGCAGCCGAGGACGCCTCGCGCGCCACCTCCGGCGAGGGCACGTCGACGCAGGACGTCTCCGGACAGCCCGCCGACCGCCGTACGGACCACGACCACACCGACGTCATCGACGACGCCCACGGGGCCGAGACCGACGTCATCGCTGCGGGGACCGACACCACGACGGACCGCTACACCGCGCCCTACCCGACCATCGACCGCGACCGCGACGGCAGCGATGCCGGGCAGCAGGCCAGCCCCTACGGCTCCGACAACGCACACCACGGGCGGGGCGACGGACAGAGAGCGTCCGGCCAGAGCGCCCACGGCCAGGACGACGACCGGTACGGGCACAGCCAGTACGGCCAGGGTCAGAGCCAGTACGGCCAGGGCCAGTACGGCCAGGACCAGGGCCAGTACGGCCAGGGCCAGTACGGACAGAGCCAGTACGGCCAGGGCCAGTACGGCCAGGAGCAGAGCCAGTACGGCCAGAGCCAGTACGGCCAGGACCAGAACCAGTACGGCCAGAGCCAGAACCAGTACGGCCAGAGCCAGAACCAGTACGGCCAGAGCCAGTACGGCCAGGACGGCCAGAGCCAGTACGGCCAGACCCAGAACCCGACCCCGTACGGTCAGGACCAGTACGGCCGGTCCCAGGGCCAGCCCCGCTACGGCGAGTACGCCCAGGGCACGCCGCAGGTCGGCTCGCCGTACGGCGCACCGCAGAGCGCCTCGTACCCCGGCTCCGCCCAGGCCCCCTCGTCCGCCAGCGCCTTCGGCGACGTGGACGGCTCGAACCAGCGCAACGGCCACTACTTCGGCGGCGCTGCCGCGGGTGCGGCGACCGGGACCGCCGCGGGTGCCGCAGTGGGCACGACCGCGAACGGGAAGGGCGGCCGCAACAAGCTCGTCCTGCCGATCGTCGCGGGTCTGGTGCTCGCCGGCCTGGTCGGCGGCGGCGCCGGTTGGGCGGCCGGTGCAGCCCAGGGCGGCGGCACCACCGTGATCGGCTCCGGCTCGTCGCAGAACGGCGGCAACCTCACGGTCAACGACTACAACAACGCCACCGTCGTGACCGCGGTCGCCGCGCAGGCGACGCCGTCCGTCGTCACGATCAACGTCTCCTCGGGCTCCGCGGGCGGCACCGGCTCCGGTGTCTTCTTCACGAAGGACGGGTACATCGTCACGAACACCCACGTGGTGACCCTCGACGGTGACAGCTCGAACGGCACGATCACGGTCACGACGTCCGACGGCAGGATCTACCCGGCGAAGCTCGTCGGCACCGACCCGACGGTCGACCTCGCGGTCATCAAGATCGACGCGACAGGCACCAAGCCGATCTCCTTCGCGAACTCCTCCGAGCTCAACGTCGGTGACACCGCCGTCGCGATCGGCGCGCCGCTCGGCCTGTCGAACACCGTCACCGACGGCATCGTCTCGACCCTGAACCGCAGCATCCAGGTCGCCTCGAGCGCCCCCAGCCAGGGCGGCGACTCGAACGAGGGCGGCAACGGCGACAGCCCGTTCGAGTTCCCGGGCAACGGCGGATCCTCCACCAAGACGACCGTCTCGCTGCCGGTCATCCAGACCGACGCGTCGATCAACCCCGGCAACTCGGGCGGCGCCCTGCTCGACTCGAAGGGCAAGCTGATCGGCATCAACGTCGCGATCGCGAGCGCGGGCAGCTCCCAGTCCTCCGACGCGCAGTCGGGCAGCATCGGTGTCGGCTTCGCCATCCCGGCGAACCTGGTCCAGCGCGTCGCGAACGAGATCCGTGAGAACGGGTCGGCGACGCACGGTCTGCTCGGCGCGACGGTCGGCGACGCCTCTGAGGACGCGAACGCCACCCAGATGGGTGCGCTCATCAAGTCGGTGTCGTCCGGCGGAGCGGCGGCGGACGCCGGTCTGCAGAAGGGCGACGTCGTGACGAAGATCGGCTCGGCATCGGTGGCGGACGCCACCGACCTGACCGCGCAGGTCCGCTTCTTCGCCGGCGGTGCGAAGACGACGATCACCTACGTCCGCGACGGTCAGACGCGCGAGGCCGACGTCACGCTCGGGACCTACAAGAGCTGACGCGACCAGCGACGGACGGGAGGCGCGGTGCCGGCTGGCACCGCGCCTCCCGTCCGTCGTCCGGCCACGCCGCGGCTCGTGGTGCGGTCCGCCGGTCGGCGCCCTGGCGGGTCCGACGCAGGTGGGTGCTCCGGCCGCTTGATAGGCTCATGGCTGCTCTCCGGGGCGGTACCGGTCCACGGTGCGCTCCGCGCGTCAGCCACGACCCCGAGGACCGCATGCAGACAGACGGACAGCCCCTGCCGGGGGTCTCGTACGTGATGCCGGTGCTCAACGAGGTCACCGAGGTCCGTGCGGCGGTCGGGAGCCTGCTGGAGCAGGACTACGAGGGTCCGTTCGAGGTGATCCTCGCGCTCGGACCGTCGATCGACGGGACGAACGAACTCGTCGCCGAGATGAGCGCCGCCGATCCTCGTGTCCGGGCCATCGAGAACCCCGTCGGCTCCACACCCGCCGGGCTCAACGTCGCCATCCGAGCATCGGTGCACCCGATCGTGATCAGGGTCGACGCCCACTCGGTGCTGCCGTCGGACTACACCCGGATCGCCGTCCGCGTGCTGCTCGAGTCGGGTGCGGACAACGTCGGTGGCATCATGCACGCCGAGGGCCGCACGCCGTTCGAGCGTGCCGTCGCCCTCGCCTACGGCAGCCGGGTCGGCCTCGGTGGGACACCGCACCACGTCGGTGGCAAGGCCGGTCCGGCCGAGACCGCCTACCTCGGGGTGTTCCGACGCGACCGGCTGTTCGAGGTCGGACTCTTCGACGAGGGCATCAAGCGCGGCCAGGACTGGGAACTCAACCGGCGGTTGCGCCAGACCGGTGGCACGGTGTGGTTCACCCCGGAACTCGTGGTGACCTACCGGCCGCGGCCGAGCCTCCGACGACTGGTGCGCCAGTTCGTCGCGACGGGCCTGTGGCGCGGCGAGCTCGCCCGACGCTTCCCGGCGAACAACGGCCTGCGGTACTTCGCGCCCCCGGCGATGGTCGTGGCGATGGCGCTCGGGATCGTCGCCGGACTCGTCGGCATCGTCGGTGCCGTGCTCGGGTCGCCCGTCGTCTGGGCGGCGCTGGGCTTCGTCGTCCCCGCCGTCTACCTGCTCTTCGTCGTGCTCGGCGCCGTCCTCGTGGCGCGGCGTTCCGGGCTGCCCACGATGCTCTGGCTGATCGTCGTGCTGCCCTGCATCCACGTCGGTTGGGGCATCGGTTTCATCATCGGGTTCCTGACCCGGACCTCCGAGCTGACCACGCACACGGGACGGTGACCTGACCCCTTGACCGACGACACCACCGGCCGCGGCAGCGCCCGCCCGACCTCGATCGCCGAACTCCGTGCGGTCGCCCAACCCGACGAGGTCCGCTCGCGGGCGAACGCCGAGCACTGGACGGCGTCGCTCTACCTGCGCGACGTGTCGCCGTACCTGACCTGGGTGCTGCTCAGGACGCGGGTCTCGGCGAACCAGGTGACCGGCCTGATGATCCTGGTGGGGTGGAGCGTCGCCGCCGCGCTGCTGAGCCCGGGCATCTGGGGTGCACTGCCCGCACTCGTGCTCGGTCAGCTGCAGATGCTCGTGGACTGCTGTGACGGTGAGGTCGCCCGGTGGCGCGGCACCCGGTCGCCCGCCGGGGTGTTCCTCGACAAGGTCGGGCACTACACGACCGAGGGACTCATCCCGATCGCGCTCGGCGTCCGCGCCGCGACCTGGCCGGTCCACGGCGCGGACTGGATGTGGACGACGATCGGGTGCGCGCTCGGCCTGGTGATCGTGCTCAACAAGGCGCTCAACGACATGGTCCACGTCGCCCGCGCGAACGCCGGCCTCGAGAAGCTCGTCGACCGCCGGGACGCCGGCACGGCCCCGTCCGGGCGGCGCTTGGCGACGCTCCGTCGCTTCGCACGCTTCCTGCCCTTCCACCGCCTGTACCACTCGGTCGAGCTGACCATCCTGGCGTTCGTGTTCGCACTGCTCGGGCTCGTCGTCGGCAGCCCGCTGGTCGACCGGGTCCTGGTCGGGGCGCTGTTGCCGCTCGCCGTCCTCGCCACGGCCGGTCACTTCGTCGCCATCATCTCGTCGAAGCGGGTGCGGGCATGACCTCGGGAGCGACGACGGGCGCCACACCGGAGGCGTTGCCCGGGACCCACCGTCGGACCGCCGTCCCGCACCGGCAGCGCCCGCGCATCGCCGTCGTGAGCCTGTCCCAGGGCACCCGTCCGGACGACCTCCGCCGTGGGCTGACGAGCGTGCTCGCGCAGCAGGACGTCGAGCTCGACGTCGTGTGCGTCGGCAACGGCTGGGAGCCGACGGGGTTGCCCGAGGGCGTCCGTGCGCTCGCACTGCCCGAGAACGTCGGGATCCCCGCCGGTCGCAACGCCGGAGCAGCAGTCGTCGACGGCGACTACGTGTTCTTCCTCGACGACGACGCGTCGATCCCGTCGCCGACCTTCCTGCGTGACGCCGTGGCACTGCTCGAACGCGACCCGTCGCTCGGCCTGGTGCAACCGCGGGTGGTCGACCCGACCGGATCGGCGAACCCCCGTCGCTGGGTGCCGCGCATCCGCAAGGGCGCTGCGACCGACTCGTCGCCGGTCTTCTCGGTGTGGGAGGGGGCCGTGCTCCTGCCGATGGACGTCCACCGCGCCGTCGGCGGGTGGGGTGCACCGTACTTCTACGCGCACGAGGGCATCGAGCTGGCGTGGCGTGTGTGGGACGCCGGTCGACGCGCCTGGTACGCCGGTGACCTGGTCGCGCACCACCCGGCGATCGACCCCGCCCGGCACACCGAGTACATCCGGCTGAACGCCCGCAACCGCGTGTTCCTGGCACGCCGCAACCTGCCGGCGGCACTGCGACCCGTCTACGTCGGGTCGTGGGCCGCGATCCAGGTGGCGCGCTGGTGGCGACACCCCGTGCGCCTGCGGACGTGGTTCGCGGGGATCCGGGAGGGCTGGACGGCGGACTGCGGACCGTCGCGGCCCATGGGGTGGCTGACCATCGCCCGGATGACGCTGGCCGGTCGGCCACCCGTCGTCTGACACCGCCGCCCGAACGTCCCGGCACCCCGACCGGGTGTCCGCGGTCGAGCACCCCGTCGCTGCCCGCTCCACACCCTTCGTCACTGCCGTCGTCGCCGAGCACACCGCCCAGCAACCGCCCGTAGCCTGAGGACCACCATGCCGATCACCAAGGACGTCCGGACCGCGATCCGTCTCGCCCGCCGCCTGCTGCGTTCCCGTCAGAACCGGCGGGAGCTCGCCCGCCGGCTCCCGGAGGTCCCGGAGCTCGCACCGCGCTCGATCGAGGTCGCGGTCTACTTCGCCGACGGCAAGGTGAACATGTACCAGCTCCGGCAGTGGTACGCGCCGTTGGCGGAACTCGCCCGCGAGCACCCCGTCGCGATCATCTCCCGCAGCCCCGGCACGATGACGACCCTGCTCGACGAGTCGCCCGTCCCGGCGGTGTACGCCCGCCAGGTCGTCGACCTCGAGCGGTTCGTCGAGGAGCAGGCACCGAAGATCGTCCTGTACGTCAACCAGAACGCCCGCAACTTCCAGATGATGCGGTACGGGCGCATGTGGCACGTCTTCGTCAACCACGGCGAGAGCGACAAGATGTACATGACCACCAACCAGTTCAAGGCGTACGACTACGCCCTGATCGCGGGAGACGCCGCCCGGGACCGCCTGCGTGCCGCCCTGTGGGACTACGACGTGGACCACCGCACCATCGCCATCGGACGCCCGCAGGCCGACCACTTCGCCGGCGCGGTGCCGTACCCCCACGACGACCGGACCGTGGTGCTCTACGCGCCCACGTGGGAGGGCGACCGCGCCGCCGCCGCGTACGGCTCGATCGCGTCGCACGGGGTCGAGCTCGCCGAGCGCCTGCTCGCGACCGGTCGACACCGTCTGGTGTACCGGCCGCACCCGCGCAGCGGCGTGCTCGACCAGGACTACCGTGCTGCCCACGAGCGCATCGTCGCCGCGATCACCGCCGCGAACGCCGCCGACCCGTCTGCGCACCACGTGTACGACGACGGCCCGCAGCTCGGGTGGCAACTGGCGGACGCGGACGTCGCCGTGACCGACATCAGCGCGATGATCTACGACCGACTGGCCGTCGGCAAGCCGCTGCTCGTGACGCGTCCGGCGGCACCCGAGGCCGACGTGGACGAGCGCGGGTACCTCGGCGCCGCGAACTGGCTGCTCGCCGAGGACGCCGCCGACGTGGTCGCGCGGGTGGACGCCGCCGCGAACGACGCCGAGGAGCTCGCGACGCTGCAGCACTGGGTCGAGCGGTACTTCGGCGACACCACACCCGGCGTCGCGACGCGCCGGCTGCATGCTGCCGTCGACCGTCTCGTGGCGCGCTGGCACGAGGTCGCCCGGGAGCGCGGCGAGGGCTGACCCTGCGGTCGTCACGACGCGAGGCCGACCAGATGGTCGCCCACGAGTGACATCCGCCACAGGTACTCGGAACGGTCCGGGCGCCGCCACCGGACGACCACGATGCCGGTCTGCTCGGGGTCGGCGCCGAACACCGCGATCGACAGGGATCGACCCGGGTCGAGACGGTTGACCGCCAGCGGCGGGCAGTACCCGCTGCCGAGGTGCGTGAGGGAGATCGCGTGGAGCGGCTCCGGCCCGGTGTTCACCAGGTCGTAGCGACGTGGTGCCCAGGATCGGTCGACGGTGAACGGGACTGCGTAGGCCGTGGGTGGGTGGTGCATGCGGGCCACGGTAGGGGGAGGGGCCGACGTCGGGAGCCCGGGGGAGCGCGCTGGTGCCTCGGCCTGTGGACGAGGGGACGGTGGGGCCCGGGTGTGGAGGAGCGGAGCTCAGGCCCCGTGGTCGGCCGCGTACCGCGCCAGGGCTGCCTCGATCGTGTCGTCGAGCTGCAGACGCCCCTTGTCGAGGTAGAGCCCCCGGTCGCAGAAGCGACGCAGGTCCTTGTCGTTGTGCGAGACGAAGAACAGCGTCCGGCCCCCGGCCAGCAGCTCCTCGATGCGCTTGTAGCACTTCTCGCGGAAGCTCTTGTCACCCACCGCCAGGACCTCGTCCACCAGGATCACCGGTTCGTCCAGCCGCGAGATCACCGCGAACGCGATGCGCACCTTCATGCCGCTCGACAGGTGCTTGTAGGGGGTGTCGACGAAGTCGCCGATCTCGGCGAAGTCGATGATCTCGTCGAAGGCGTCGCGGATCTCGGCCCGGGACATCCCGTGCAGACCCGCTGTCAAGTACACGTTGTCCCGGACGGTGAGGTCGCCGACGAAGCCGCCGGTGATCTCGATGAGCGGAGCGACACCCGCATCGACACGGATCCGTCCCTCGTCCGGCAGCATGACCTGCGCGACGAGCTTGAGCAGGGTGGACTTCCCCTGACCGTTGCGTCCGACGACGCCGATGGCCTCGCCCGGCCGGACGTCGAACGACACGTTGCGGAGCGCCCAGAACTCGTCCGCGCGCTTGCGGCGGTTGCTCCCGGCGAACAGGTCCTTGAAGCTCCGGCTCGCGCGGCGGTTGCGCTTGAACCGGATGCCGGCGTCGCGCACGGAGATCACGGGCGCCACGCTCGTGGACGGCGCGGTCCGGTCGGTCGCGGTCATCACAGCTCCTTCAGGACGCGGTGCTCGCTCCGGCGGAACACGAGGAGGCCGACGACGAGGACCACGGCGGTGACCACCACCGACACCCCGACCTCGAGCCAGTCGAGCTGGCCGGGGAAGAACGCGGAGCGGTACAGGCCGAAGATGCCGCTGAGCGGGTTCAGTGCGGCGATGTCGTGCAGCCGGTCGGGCAGAGCCTGCGTGCCGTAGATGATCGGCGACGCGTAGAACAGGAACCGCAGGACGAGCTTCACGGCGCGTTCCAGGTCACGGAAGAATACGACCAGGGGTGCGACGATCAGCCCGATCCCGTAGACCAGGGCGCACTGCAGCACGATGGCCAGCGGGTACAGCGCCAGTTCCCAGTGCAGGTGCGCACCGGCGGCGATCGCGAAGACCGCGAGCACCGGCAGGCTCAGCAGGAACTCGATGCCCTTCGACGCGTTCACCCGGGCGACCCAGATGCTCCGGGGGATCGTCGTCGACCGGATCAGCTTCGCCTCCTTCGTGAAGGCTCGCGTCGAGTCGGACACCGCTCCGGTGAACCACATCCACGGCAGCAACGCCGACAGCAGGAAGACGATGTACGGTTCCTCACCCACCGCTCCCCGGTGGAAGACCTGGGTGAAGACGAACCAGTAGATCGCCGACATCACCAGCGGGTCGAGGATCGACCACAGGTACCCGAGCGCGGACGTCGAGTACCGGACGCGCAGGTCCCGCACGGTCAGCAGCCAGAGTGCCTGGCGGTACCGCCGACCGGCGCTCCGGGACGACGTCGATGCAGTCGTCGCGGGCGCGGTCGGCGCACTCGCTGTGGTCACGCGGCTTCCCTCCGGGCGGAACCGCCGAGGGGGTCCTGACGGTGGTTCAGGCGAACAGGTCGTTCGCGCGCTGGAGGTCCTCGGCGAAGTCGATCTCGACCGCGTACAGGTCGGAGATGTCGATCGGCGACCAGCGTAGCCCGTCCTCGGCGATGGCAGCCTCGATGCCGCCCTCGAAGTACTCCTGGTCGTCGACGCGGCCGAGCTGGCGGATGAGCGCCTGCTTGTCGCGCGAGGAGACGTAGTTGATGCCCACGGCCTCGCCCAGTCCGCCCACGACCCGCTTCGAGAGCTCCTTGATGCAGCCGTCGGCGTCGACCGTGTACTTGACCTCCTCGTCGGAGACCTTCTCGGTGTTGACGCTGACGAACGAGCGGTCCTGGTCCATCATGTCCGCGGCACGGACGAGGGCGCGCGGGTCGAAGACGACGTCGCCGTTCATCCACAGGACGCCGCTCTTGCCGGTCGCCTTGAGCGCGCGCAGCAGGCTCTTCGACGTGTTCGTCGAGTCGTAGGACTCGTTGTAGACGAAGTTCGCCTCGGGGAACGCCTCGACGATGTACTCGGACTTGTAGCCGACGACGATCGTGACGCGGGCGCTCGAGCCGAAGGCGGCTCGGATGTTGTCGAACTGCTGCTGCATGATGGTGCGGCCGTCGCTGAGTTCGGTCAGCGGCTTCGGCAGGCTCCGACCGAGTCGGCTGCCCATCCCCGCTGCGAGGATGACGATCTGCGTGGTCATGCTGGTCCCTTCTGGTGTCCGCCCGCGCGCCGCGTGGGGCACGGGCGGGCCTCGTCGAGTGTGCCCGCTCCGGGTCCGAGTTCGCCGTGAGCGTGCGCTTCCTGCACCTTCGTGCGGGGGACGAGCGGCCACGGGCGCCCGTCCGGGCAGGTTTCCATGTGGTGAACACTCCGTCGTGCCCTGGTGAATGATACGGAACGAGTGCGCTCCGGGGTACACCCCCGCGTGCTTCGTGCTCATTTCGTGATCCTGTGACCGGTTCGGTACCGAGGCCCTCGCGGACGCGCCGCCGGTCGGGGTCGGCCGCGTCCGGCGCGTTGGTACGGTGGGGCGGTGGCTGCAGCTGATGACGACGACGTGTACGCGACGTCCGACGCCGCCTGGCTGGCGGACGCGGACGGACCGTCCGGTGACGCGGCCGACGACGACACGGGGGACGAGGATGCGCGCGACGACGCCTCCGATGATGACGAGATGACCGACGACACGACGGGTGCGGCCGTCGCGGTCGGTCACGACGAAGGGGCACCCGACCAGGGCGCCGACCCGGAGACCGCCGTCGCCTCGCGACCGGCAGCTGCTGCGACGAGCGCACCCGCCACCGCTGCTGCGGCGACCGGCACACCGACGGCCACGGCCGCCGCGTCGGACCGCACCCCCCGCAAGGGCAAGGGCAAGGGCAAGGGCAAGGGGCGTGCCGCACGACCCTCGGGCCCCGCGACGCCCGCACAGCCCACCGACACGACCGCCACCGGCTCCGGCGCGGCCGGGGACGACGCGTCGAGCACGGGGACGACCCAGCGTGCGGGCACGCCGAAGACCGCTGCGGCCGGCTCCACGGCGAAGGAGAAGCGCGCTCCCGGACGCCAGCCGACCGCCACCGCCGCCGCGACGCAGACCGCACAGGCGCAGCAGCCCGTCGTGCTCCGCGCGAGCGGCCTCGTGAAGCGGTACGGCCAGACCCTCGCCGCGGACGAGGTCGACCTCGAGATCCGCCAGGGTTCGATCTTCGGCGTCGTCGGACCGAACGGCGCCGGCAAGACCACCACGCTCTCGATGGTCACCGGTCTCCTCCGGCCCGACGCGGGCACCGTGACCGTCCTCGACCACGACGTCTGGTCCGACCCGACGGCGGCCAAGCGCGCCCTCGGTGTGCTGCCCGACCGGCTCCGGCTGTTCGACCGGCTCACCGGCGCGCAGCTGCTGCACTACTCGGCCACGCTCCGTGGGCTCGACGGTGCGACCGCACGGAAGCGCAGCACCGACCTGGCCGAGGCGTTCGGTCTCGGCGAGGCGCTCGGGCGCCAGGTCGCCGACTACTCGGTCGGCATGGCGAAGAAGATCGC